>JBBRTK010000350.1:0-1516 GCA_038244455.1 Actinomycetota bacterium | reverse complement strand
GATCGCGAGGCGCTGGCGCTGCCCGCCGGAGACGTTCGTGCCGCCCTGGGTGATCGGCGCGTCGAGGCCGCCCTCCATCTCGCGAACGAAGTCGGCGCCCTGCGCAACCTCCAGCGCCTGCCAGAGCTGCTCCTCGGTGGCATTCGCGTCACCGAAGCGCAGGTTGCTCGCGACCGTGCCGCTGAACAGGAACGCCTTCTGCGGGATCACACCGAGGCGGGCCCACAGGTCCTGGCGATCGAGCTCGCGGACGTCGATGCTGTCGACCAGCACAGAACCTTCCGTCGCGTCGTAGAAGCGTGGGATGAGGTTGATGAGCGTCGACTTTCCGCTGCCGGTCGAGCCGACGATAGCGACGGTCTGACCGGGCTCGGCGATGAACGAGACGTCGCGCAGGATCGGCTCCTGGGCGCCTGGATATCGGAACTCGACGCCGCGGAGCTCCACCCGGCCGCCCGCAACAGGACCGCCCGAGGGTGCGAGCGGCAGGGCATGCGGGGTCTTCGGGTCGCGGACGGTCGGCTCCGCCTCGAGGACCTCCTGGATCCGGCCTGCCGACACCGCCGCCCGGGGCACGAAGATGAACATGAACACGGCCATCAGGACGGTGAACAGGATCTGCATCAGGTACTGCAGGAAGGCCGTGAGGTTCCCGATGGGCATCTCGCCGCTGTCGACGCGCATCGCCCCGAACCACATGACAGCCACCGCCGAGAGGTTGAGGATCGCCGTCATCACCGGAATCGTGATCGCGAACAGGCGGTTGACCCGGAGTGCCGTGGTGAACAGGTCGACACTCGCCTCCTGGAAGCGCTCCTCCTCGTGGTGCGTGCGAACGAACGCACGGATCACGCGCACGCCCGCGAGGGTCTCGCGCATGACCTGGTTGATCCGGTCGAGCTTGACCTGCATCGCCTGGAACAGCGGGATGGCTCTCGACATGACGAGTGCGATGAACCCGACCATCAGCGGCAGGACGACGACAAGGAGGCCCGATAGCGGCACGTCCTGGCGGAGGGCCATGATGATCCCGCCGATGATCAGGATCGGCGCCGAGATCATGAGCGTCAGGGCCATGAACACGACGGTCTGCACCTGCTGGACATCGTTCGTGTTGCGGGTGATGAGCGATGGCGCGCCGAACTTGTTGACTTCGACCTGGCTGAAGGTCTGGACGGTCCGGAAGATGGCGCTGCGCACGTCGCGTCCGAAGCCCATCGCGATCTGGGCACCCCAGTACACGCCCAGGATCGCGGTGAGCCCGAGTGCGAGCGAGACGCCGAGCATCAGCAGCCCAACGCGGCCGATGTAGTCCGTGTCGCCCTTCGCCACGCCCTCATTGATGATGTCGCCATTGAGCGTGGGCAGGTACAGGTTGCCGATCGCCTGGATCAGCAGCAATCCGAGCACGAGGATGATCCGGGTTCGGTACGGGGCGAGGTAGCGGCGCAGCAGGCGGATCACGGCTTGGCCCCCGCGATGGCGTGTGCGGACGCGGTCGCATCCGTCGCGGCGT
>JBBRTK010000349.1:0-1543 GCA_038244455.1 Actinomycetota bacterium | reverse complement strand
TGTCTCGCCCGTCCATGACGGCGCCGTGAAGTTCGCCGAGCGCCCGCTGCGCGGCGCGCATGAGGGCGCGGACCTCCGGGTGACGGGATACGTGGGAGACCTCGGCCTCGACCTCGGGGGTCTGAAGGTCGCGGGTCGGCGGGCCGCCCTGGATCAGGAGCTCCGGCGGGCTTGCCCCGGACAGCGTGAACCGGATCGTGCGAAGCAGCTGCGCGAGGGCGGTTCCGTCGTCGGTCGAGATGCCCGTCTGAAGCGCTTCGAGGGTGAGGGCGCGATACATGAGGCCGGTGTTGACGTAGGGCAGCCGCAGCGCAACAGCCAGACCCTTGCCCAGGGTGGACTTGCCGCTCCCGGCTGCTCCGTCGATGGTGATCACCGCGGGCGTCGTCATGGCAGCACCTCGATCCTCGCACCCAGCGCGTTCAGCGCGCCGACGAAACCAGGGAACGACACGTCAGCGGCTTCTGCCCCGTCGATCTCACAGGGCTCCGACGCAGAGAGGGCCGCGACCACGAACGCCATCGCCATCCGATGGTCGCCGCCCGCGTGCGTCCGGCCTCCACGGAGTCCGCCTCCCGCCACGACCAGGTCCTCCCCTTCTGCAGCCGCGTTCCCGCCGAGCGCCCGTAGCCCTTCGGCCAAGCCTGCCAGGCGATCCGACTCCTTCACCCTGAGTTCGCCCGCATCCAGGAACCAGGAGTCGCCGGGGGCGCGGGAGGCGAGGGCCGCGAGCATCGGGATCTCATCGATGACGAGAGGAACCTCCTCCGCGGTGATCGTCGTCGAGCGGATGTGTTCGGTCGGGGCGACCCAGAGGTCCCCGACGGGCTCCCCCACCGCCTCGTGATCGACCCTGGCCTCTGTCCGAACGCCCATCCGCGCCATAACGTCCAGGAAGCGCAGCCTGCTCGGGTTGAGGCCGACCCCGCGAAGCGTGACCTCAGATCCGGTGAGCGCCGCAGCCGCCACGATGAACGCAGCTGACGAAGGATCACCCGGCACTCGGCCCTCGAATCCTCCGTGCTGGAAGGCCTCGACGCTGACGGTCGTCCGGTCCGCCGAGATGGAGACCGGCGCGCCCAACGCCCGCAGCGCGCGCTCCGTGTGATCACGGGTCCACACCGTCTCCTCCACAGTGGTTACACCTTCAGCCTCGAGCCCCGCGAAGAGGATCGCGCTCTTCACCTGTGCCGTCGGCACGGGGGTGCGATAGGTGATGCCGTGGAGTGCTCCGCCGTCCACGTTGACGGGCGCGTGGCCGTCCCTCGTGGTAACTGATGCTCCCATCTGGCGGAGCGGCACGGCCACTCGCTCCATGGGGCGGATTGAGAGGCTGGCGTCTCCCACCAGAACCGACGTGAACGGAACACCTGCCAACACCCCGGCGAGTAGCCGCATCGTCGTCCCCGAGTTGCCACAGTCGAGGTCGTGAGAGGGCGGATGGATCCCCACTCGACCCTCACCCTGAACTTCAAGAGACGGGGTGACGCCTGTTCGACTGCGGGCGTTCCACGTGGAACTGCCCGGCTTCGCCGCAGGTCCA
>JBBRTK010000348.1:0-1543 GCA_038244455.1 Actinomycetota bacterium | reverse complement strand
GCTCGGGCGGCAGCCTCATCCGCGACCGTGGGTTCCGCGGCATCGTGCGTCGGCGTATCGTGCCCGCCGTCCCACGCTTCGTACATCCCCAGCTGGTGGATGACGCCGGCGCGGATCTCCTCCCACCAGTCCGCGCCGGGTTCGCTGATCCACGTGTTCTGCATCAGGATCAGGTGCAGCGGGGCCGGGTCCTTGCCGACGCTCCGGGCCCCTTCATCCATCAACGCGAGGGCATGGCGGATGTGGTCCGGGTCGTCGGCGTCGGTGATGTGTCCGTCGCCTATCGCCCCGGCGCGCCGCAGCGCGGCGTCGGTGTAGCCCCCGAGCACGATCGGCGCCCCTCCCTCCTGCGCCGTGGGCGGCGTCACGAGCACCTGGTCGTAGTCGAACATCGACCCGTGGAAGCTGAACCGTTCCCCGCCGGCGGCGAGTCGCAGCACCTCAACCGTCTCCTTGGTCCGCGCGAGCCGCTCCCCGACGGGTTGGCCGAACATCCGGAACTCCTCTTCGCGCCAGCCCAGGCCCAGGCCTACCGTGAGCCGCCCCCCACTCAGCTGGTCGACCGTCGCCACGTCCTCGGCCAGCCGGAGCGGGTCGTGGAACGGCGTGAGGATGACCCCGGTCCCCAGGCGGATGTGAGTGGTGGCCTCCGCGAAGGCGGCGAGCATGACCAGCAGCGAAGGGAAGTAGCCGTCGGACGCCCCGTGATGCTCGCTCACCCACGCCGAATCGAACCCGAGTGCCTCCGCCAAGCGGACGAGTTCGAGCGTCTCGCGGTAGGACTCGGCGTAGGTCTGCGTGGCCCCAGCCGGGAGTTGTCCGGTGAAGAGCCCGATCCCGATCCGTACGGCCATGGCTCGAACGATAGCGCAGGAGCCGGCCTACCCCGTCTTCTCCCAGACAGAGACGTGTGAGGTGCTCTCACCCGTGAACGGCTCACGTGTCCATCCACTCCAGCGCTCGCGCAGCCTCATCCCGGCGATCCGCGCCATGAGGTCGAGTTCGGACGGCCACACGTCGCGATACGGGGCTGAGAAGACCTCCAGGTGGCCGTCCGTCACCCAGTAGTGGTGCGAGTAGACGATCTGCGCGGGGAAGTCGGTGTATTCGTCGAAACCGAGCCTCGTCGGGCTCAGGGTGAAGGCGCGAATGGTCTCACCTGGCGGGAGCCGCCTGAGGTCGGGAACGCCCACCTCGATCACGAAGCACCCGCTGGGCTCCAGGTGCGCGGCGGCGTTGAGGAAACACTCGACCTGTTCGTCTTGCGTCGTGAGGTTCATGATCGTGTTGTAGACCAGGTAGACGAGGGTGAATGTCCCCCCCACCTTGGTGGTGGCGAAGTCCCCGATCGTGACGCCGATCTCCTCCGCACCCGGCTTCGCCTGCAGCTGCGCGATCATGGCCGGGGACAGGTCGATCCCGTGCACCCGGACACCGCGCCTGCTGAGCGGTAGCGCGATCCGGCCGGTACCGACGCCGAGTTCCAGTGCGGCGCCTGTTCCCGCCAGATCGGCGAGGAAGCTGACCGTCGCCTCAACGATCG
>JBBRTK010000347.1:0-1560 GCA_038244455.1 Actinomycetota bacterium | reverse complement strand
TGTCGGCGCTCGGCCGCTTCCACGGGGAGCCGTCCGGCACCCTGGATCAGCCGACACGCGCGGCGTTGGAGGACTTCGCCGGAACCTACAACCTGGAAGGCCGGCTGCGGGACGACGACCAGCTCAGCCACCTCCTGGTTCGGGAGATCCGCGACCTCACGCCCGAGCTCAACCCCCCTGCACCTTCTGGATGAACAACCTCCAGAGGAATGATCCGACCTGATAGAGCGTCACCCCGATCGCCGAGGCGCACACCGTGATCAACGCCACCAGTCCCAGCACGCCGATCGACCGCGATCGCCAGGAGAGCGGCGCTGCGGTGCTGACGGGCACGTACGTGACGCCGGGGGTCCACGCCACTCCCCCCGAGGTGGTTCCCCCAACGTCCGGAGCCGCCGAGCCCTGGAAGCTGAACGAGCCGGTCGCCGGACCCGCGGACCGGCGCACCGTGAGCACGTAGGTCGCGGCGCCCACCGCCACCGCTGCCGCCACCACGATCGCGTACCCCATCCTGTCCCTTCCGGCTCCGGTGCAGCCTACCGCCGCACCCACCGTTCCGTGACTTCATCCGTAGGATGACGGGCACGTGAAGCGTCGCCTCTTCCTCGTCGTGGTTTCCGTCCTGTTCGTCGCGGCGTTCCTGTCGCGCGTGATCCCGCTGCCCTACTACGCCATAGGTCCGGGTCCGGCTCGCGAGGTGGCCCCCCTCATCTCGGTCACCGGGCACCCCGTCTATGCCTCAAGCGGGAAGCTGGTGATGACGACCGTCCGCTTCTATCGGCTCACTCCGTGGGGAGCGCTGTTCGCCTGGCTGGATCCCAACAAGGCGATCGTCTCCCAGGACGTCCTCTATCCCAAGGGCCAAACCGTGCAGCAGGAGCAGCGGCGCTCGATCTCCCAGATGGACCAGAGCAAGATCGACGCCGCCTACGCCGTCCTTCGCACGCTGACCACCTACCCGAAAGCGCACGGCAGCGGTGCCCTGGTCGAGGGCACCGTCCCCGGATGCGCCGCCGACGGCAAGCTCTTCTCCGGCGATGTCATCAACCAGATCAACGGGAAGCCGATCGCCTCGCAAGCGGACGCGGCCAAGGTGCTGGTCCAGCAGAAGGCCGGCGCCTTGGTCGACTTCACCGTGACCGCGGCCGGCAAAACCCAGGACGTCAAACTCACCCGAGCCGTCTGCGGGGGCTCGAAGGTCCCGCTGGTGGGCGTCAGCCTCATCGATCCGTTCCCGTTCGGCGTGCAGATCTCCTCGGGTGACGTCGGCGGCCCGTCGGCGGGGCTCATGTGGGCGCTCGGCCTCTACGACGAGCTCACCCCGGGCGACCTCACGAACAGCGCCACAATCGCCGGTACCGGGACCATGGACCTGGCCGGGAACGTCGGACCCATCGGCGGCATCACGGACAAGGTCGTCGCTGCCGAGAGCTCGGGCGCGACCGTGTTCCTGGTCCCCACGGACAACATGAAGGAACTCGCCGGCGTGGACACGAAGGGCATGCAGCTGATCCCCGTCGCCACCCTGGCGGACGCCCTGGCCGCCCTGCAGAAGCTCGG
>JBBRTK010000346.1:0-1594 GCA_038244455.1 Actinomycetota bacterium | reverse complement strand
GGTGTGTTCGGGTTCCTCGGGCCCAACGGCGCGGGCAAGACGACCACCATCCGATGCCTGCTCGGTCTGGTGCATCCAAGTGCGGGGAAGGTGCACCTCCTTGGCGCGGATGTCTCGCGCGGACTGCCCGGCGTGATCGGCAGGGTGGGCTCGATCGTGGAGAGTCCCGCGCTGTTCCCGAAGTTCACCGGCCGCCGGAACCTGGAGATCCTGGGCAGGCTGCAGGGCGTCGGTCCGAAGACCGTGGCCGAAGCGCTCGCCCGCGTCGGACTGGCGGAGCGTGGCGACGACATGGTCAAGACCTACTCCCTGGGCATGAAGCAACGGCTGGGGATCGCGGCCGCGCTCCTCAAGGACCCCGCGGTGCTGATCCTGGACGAACCTGCCAACGGGCTGGACCCGGCCGGCATCGTCGAGGTGCGCGGGTTGCTGAAGTCGCTCGGCGTTGAAGGGCGAACGGTGTTCGTCTCCAGCCACATCCTGAGCGAGGTTCAACAGACGGCCGACCGGGTCGCGATCCTTGCCCGCGGGAAGTGCGTGGCGAATGGTCCGGTGCACGAGGTCCTGGCAAGTCGCGGCGGCGAGGGGATGGTTGCGCGCGTCGAAGACCTGGCCGCCGGAGAACGAGCATTGCGCGCGGCCGGGATGACCGCCGCCGTGGATGCCGACGTGCTCCGCGTCACGCTGCCCGCAACCGAAGGCGCGCGCATCACGCGAACCTTGGCCGATGCCGGCCTCTACCTCAGCGAACTCCGACCCGACGAGGTCGATCTGGAGACGGTGTTCCTGGAGCTCACCAAGGACGGCTCGGGGGAGGTTCGATGATCCGCCTCCTGTCGTCCGAACTCCTGCGTGCTCGGTCGCGCAAGCTGGTGAGGGTCCTGCTGATCGTTGGGGTTCTCGGGATCGTGGTCGGCGTCACCATCGGCGCCTTCCACTCCAATAAGCCATCGGCCGCCGAAGTGGCGCAAGCCGAACAGCAGCGGCAAGCCTCGCTTCGGGCGTGCGTGCGCCACTGGGTCGGGCCCACCCCGCCCGGTGAGACGGTGGAGCAGGCGTGCGCGCCTCAGGGGCAGCAGCAGTTCCTCCCACAGAACGCGTTCGACGTGAACGATATCGGGGATCTCCTTCGCGGGACGTCGATCAACCTCATCGTGATCGGGTGGTTGCTGGGGGCATCGTTGGCAGGCGCGGAATGGGCGGCCGGAACCATGACCACCTTGCTCACGTGGGAGCCTCGCCGGATTCGCGTTCTCCTCGCGAAGTTGATCGCCGCCGTCGTGACCGTTCTGCTGCTGACGCTTGCGTTGCAGCTCCTCCTCGTCGGCGCACTGTGGCTGCTCGCCGCCACCCGGGGCGTGAACGTTCCCGGCCCCGGTCTCTGGCGCGGGATCTTCGGATCCTTGCTCCGGGTGAGCGCGCTCTCGGCTGTGGCCGGCGTGTTCGGGATGGCGATCGCGATGTACACGCGGAGCGTGACCGCGGCCATGGCCTCCGGGTTCATCTACCTTGCCGTGATCGAGGGGCTCATCCGCGCGTACCGGCCCGGGTTCTCGCGCTACCTGATCGGCGACAACGCCGCTGCGTGGGTGAG
>JBBRTK010000345.1:0-1600 GCA_038244455.1 Actinomycetota bacterium | reverse complement strand
GGCTTACTGGAACGGGTCGATCTTCGTCGGGGAGGACGTCCCGGGGCCGATCCAGCAGGTGTGGGAGTCCAGGCAGCCCAAGCGAAGCCGGAAGGGTTAGGCGCGGATGCGTTCGCCCTTGGGGTCCCAGAGCGGAGACGCCACCACCACCGCGTTCACCCGTTCTCCGAAGACCTCGACCTGACACCGTGTGCCGGGCTCGGCGAGCGAAGGCGGCAGATACGCGAACGCGATCGATGTGCCGGTCGTGCCGACCGCGTAGCCGATACCCCCGCTGGTCACGCGGCTCACCACGGCCCCATCGTGGAAGACGGGTTCGTTGCCCAGCGTCATCGCGCGCGGGTCGTCCAGCGTGAGACACGCAAGCGTCCGCGTGAGCCCCGCCCCTTGCTGACGTTCCAGGGCTTCGTTCCCGACGAACCCCGGCTTGTCCATCCGCACGGCGAACGCCAGGCCCGCCTCCAGCGGTGATTCCTCCGGCGTGATGTCCGAACCCCACGCCCGGTAGCCCTTCTCCAGCCGAAGCGTGTCGATCGCGCGATAGCCCGCGGGCACGATGCCGTGCGCGGCTCCGGCGGCCATCAACGTGTCCCACAGCGCCGCCGTGAACTCGGCCGCCGGGTAGAACTCCCAGCCGAGTTCGCCCACGTAGGTGACCCGCAGGGCCAGGCACGGCACATCTCCGACGGTGATCTGGCGCGCGGTCATGAACGGGAAGGCTTCGGCGGAGATGTCGTCACGGGTCGCGCCCGCCAGGACCTCGCGCGCGCGCGGGCCCCACAGCCCCAGGCACCCGCGCGACGACGTCACGTCCTCCACGCGAACGTCTTCACCGGGCTGCGCCTGCCGGCGGATCCAGCTGAGGTCGTGCGAACCGAAGGCGGTCCCGGTCACCAGGAGGTAGGCCGTAGGCGTGAGCCGGGTAGCCGTCAGGTCGCACTCGATCCCGGCTCGGGCGTTCAGGAGCTGCGTGTAGATGACGCAGCCGGGCGCGCGATCCATGTCGTTGGCACAGATCCGTTGGAGGAACGACGCAGCGCCGGGCCCTTCCACGGCGATCTTGGCGAAGCTGGATTCGTCGAAGAGGGCGACGCGTTCGCGGCATGCCACGTGCTCGGTCACGATCGCGGTGGACCAGTGCTCGCCGGCCCAGCCGCGGGGTCTGCGGTCCTCGTGGGCGGGGTCTTCGTTCGAAGAGAACCAGTTGGCGCGCTCCCAGCCGGACTTCTCCCCGAACGCCGCGCCCAGGTCGGCCAGCCGCGAGTATGTCGGCGACATCTTGAGCGGGCGCCCAGCGAGCTTCTCCTCGCCGGGATAGTGCATGTCGTAGTAGTGCTCGTACACCTCGACCGCGCGGGCACGGGCATACCCTCGCGATCGGTAGTGCGGGCCGAACCGTCTGATATCCATCTTCCAGAGGTCGTATTCGGGCTCTCCTTCCGTGATCCATTCGGCCATAACCTTGCCGATGCCGCCGGCGCCCGCGATGCCGTGGGCGCAGAATCCGGCCGCGACGAAGAACCCGCGAACGTCGGACTCGCCCAGGATGAACTCGCCGTCGGGGGTGAACGCCTCGGGGCCGTTGATCATGTGGCCGATC
>JBBRTK010000344.1:0-1606 GCA_038244455.1 Actinomycetota bacterium | reverse complement strand
CTGGCGCTCCGGGTGGGCGGCCAAGAACGCGACCGCGCAGCCGAGCGACGCCGTCACCGTGTCCAACCCCGCCAGCAGGAAGAGGTAGGCGATGTCCATGATGTCCTCGGTGGTCAACACCTCACCGTCGATCTCGGCCGACAGGAATCCACTCAACAGATCGTCCTGCGGATCCTGGCGCCGCTGCGCGATGACGGTGTCGAAGTAGGCGTAGATCTCCTTGCCGGTTTCGCGCGCCATCGCCCGACCCTCCGCGTTCGTCGCCGCCGCGGGGCGGATGATGCCGTCCTTGAACCGCAGGAACAGGTCCAAGTCGGCGAGCGGGAGACCCAACAGCCGCAGGAACACCGTGCAGGGCAACGGGATCGCGACGGCAGCGTTGAACTCACACGCACCGTCGTTCACGAAGCCGTCGATCAACTCCACGACGAGGGCGCGCACGTCGGCTTCGAGCTTCTCCATCTCGCGCGGCGCGAACAGCGGATCGAGGAGACGCCGGAACTTCACGTGGTCCGGCGGATCGATCTGCAGGGGGATGAGCGGGCGAATGTTGCCGATATCGATGGCGTCGGAACCGGATGAGAAGAGATCCGGATGACGCAGCGCCCACACCACGTCTTCGTGCCGGGTGATGAGCATCATCTCCTCGGCTTCCACGACGCCTATGTCGCGCATCATCGGATAAAACTGCTGCGGGTGGGCCGAGACTTCCGGATCGACGTTCGTCCAGCCCAAGTCCGGAGTTTCCGCCGGTTCATTCGCCATGGGTTCTCCTCCTCCGAGAGTCGCATCTGACCGCATGCGAGTCACGGCGGTCAACCGCGGGGACTCAGCCGAGGGAGCGGATGTGATCGGCGAGGTCACACGCCCACGCGCGCGGATCGGGCAGCGGCCAGCCGAGTGCCGGGAGGTCGAAGTATTCGATCGACAAGGTGGCCGTGCTCTCGAGCGCGTCGAGCCGGGTCAGGATCGCACCGAAATCCACGACGCCGTCCGGATCGTCGACGTACAGCTGGGTGAACCCGGGCGCGCCCTGGCGGAGCTGGACATGGCCGGCGAACTCCAGGAGTTCGAGCGGATCACCACCCCAGTCGGCGACGTGCCCGGTATCGACAAGGAGCCGGAGACCGGGCACCGCGGCCATCATCTCCGTGCAGGCCTCGGCCGAGTTCACCACCGCGCCCGCCCACGGTTCGAGCAACGCACCGGGCGCGGCGCGGAACCAGTCCACACACCGATCCCACGCGCCCGGGCCACCGGCTGGAGCCGGGGTGGCGCACCGACCTGCGATCGGACGCGGGAAAGCAGTGGGACACCCGATCGGGAGTTCGAGGGCGCCCGGATCGACATCGACGAGCACGTCGATGTGATCGAAGCCATCGGTGCGAGCCAGTGCACTCCGAGCCGGCGCGTCGAGCCCGAACCCGTAGACGATGTCGACGACACCGAGGGGACGCACCGGTTCGACCTACTTCTTGTGTTCCATCCCGCCCGGCATCGTCATCCCGACGTGTTGGAGGTGCTGACCGAGGATCTTGTCGAAGTTCTCACTCACGCCCTCCACGTCGAAGCCGCCCTCGCGAAACATGTACGCGACCTGCTTGGG
>JBBRTK010000343.1:0-1622 GCA_038244455.1 Actinomycetota bacterium | reverse complement strand
TCAGGGCATGGTTTGACCGTAGAGCCACGCCGTGAACGCGGCCGGTGATGAAGATGAATGGCGAATGAACATCGGCCAACATGGCCGTCCTGGGCGTCCGGTCGACCCGCGCTACTCGACGCGGCCGACGGCGAGGAGCATCTGGCTCGCCTCGGGTGCGTACACGTCGTGCACGACTCCGGGATCCAGGACGAGCAGCGATCCCTCGGGCAGGCGATGCGCCCCGCGCGGCGTCGAGACCTCCAGGAGGCCGGACACCGCCAGGATCGTCACGTCCGCATCAGCCCGATGGTCCGACAGCCGCCCGCCCGCTTCGAAGTCGAACACGATCAGCGTCAGCGGGTGCTTGTGGAAGATCGTCATCTGCCGATGTCCGTCGCGGACGGGAGTGCTCTCACGGCGCAGCCCGGTCGCGATCTCCCGCAGGTCGAAAACGTGTTCGGTCCCTGCGAACCGCTCCCGTGGCGGGAGGCGATCCTGGTCGGAATCACCTGTCATTGGTCGCTCATGTCAGGGCCCATGATGACAGTCGAAGTGGAAGAGCGCTCAGCCCGTTGCTTGGAAACACGCTCCGGACGGAGGCATTCGATGGATCGATCTCGAAATGGGCGACGCATCGGAGCAGTTCCTCAACGCCGACGCGCAGGTTCAGCAGTGCGAGCGGTTCGCCGAGGCAGCGATGGATGCCCGCACCGAACAGGAGGTTTCCACCTCGATCGCGATCGAGGACCACGTGATCAGGATCGGCGAACACGGCCGGATCACGGTCGGCGGCGATCCACATCAAGGAGATCCGCTCGCCGGCTCGGATCGTCTGACCACCGATCTCGATATCTCGCGTGGTCGTCCGGTTGTTGGCGACGAGCGGACCATCGGCTCGCAGAATCTCCCAGGTGGCGGCTGCGAGCAGATCCGGCCGAGCCTGGAGGTTCGCCTGAAGCTCATGATCCTCTGCGAGGTAGCGGATGACGATCCCAAGCGCTGCGGCCACCGTCCCATGGCCGGCCGTCCAGGTCCGCAGAAGACCGACGATCTGCTCATCGGTCAGTTCCCTGTCGTGGACCCTCGAGTGGACGAGATCGCCCATCAGATCGCTCGACGTCATGTCGGCGCGCCGCGCCTGGAGGATTTCCGTCACATAGGTGGCGAACTCTCGGGCCAGCCTGGCGCCGGCCTCCCGGTCACGTCGGAACGCGGCGTCCTGGTTGCCGTGTGTCCAGCCGCTGACTCGGTTCCAGTCCTCGACGGGCCACCCCATGAAGGCGCAGAGGGCCTGATGCGCGAACGGATCGACGAAGTCTCCGATCGCTTCCATGTCGGCCCGTTCGACCAAGGGATCGAGCAAATCGCGAGCGATCTGGCGGCTGCGAGACTCGAAGAACGCCATCCTGTCGGTGAGAAAGTACGGCTTGAGCGCATTCCGATAGACGGTGTGTTCTGGTGGATCCATGCCGTTCGGGATGGCTGACCGCCTCGTGGCACTGCTGAACGCGACCGGATCCCGCGTCACCGCGGTCACGTCGCCGTGGCTGAAGAGAGACCAGCCCAGGGCCTCGCTGTGGGCCACCGGGCAAAGTCCGCGCATCTCGTCATAGGCCCGGCGCTGATCCTGGAGGACCGCG
>JBBRTK010000342.1:0-1634 GCA_038244455.1 Actinomycetota bacterium | reverse complement strand
TGTCGGGGCCGTATCTGCCCCTGTTCCTGTTCGAGGTGGTGAACGGCCTCGGGGTGCCGTTCGTGATGCTGGCGATCCGGCCGCTGCGTCGGAGGCCGCAGTTCGTGGCGCTCGCCTCCGCCATCTGCATCGCCGGAATCTTCGTGCACCGCCTGAACCTGGTGCTCAACGGTCTCTCCTTCCCGAACATCGACTTGCCACCGGGCCTCCCCGTCGGGACATCGCAGGCCGGCTCGTCCTTTGCCGAGAGCTACTGGTACGTCCCGACGGCGATCGAGTGGCTGGTGGTGATGGGCGTGCTGGCGTTCGGGGCGCTGCTGTTCACGCTCGCGGTCGGCTTCCTGCCGATGCAGGAGCCCGAGAGCCACTGACCCGGGGGCCGGCGCGGGTCGCGAACGTCGTCCGGCCCAGGTCCGCAGATACACTCGCGGGGTGACCGACATCCCGCTTCGCTCCCGCATCGAGGTTCCCGTGGCGGACCCGCGCGACCTGCCCGGCGCGTTCCCGCATCGTTTCGTGGTGGACGTCCGGTTCGGCGACACGGACGCCATGGGACACGCCAACAACTCGCGCTTCCTGACCTACTGCGAATCGGCGCGGATCGCCTACTGGGAGGCCGCGACCGGCGAGCCGTTCGCACTCGTCACCCACGGCGCAGTGGAGTCGCTGATCCTGGCCGAGGTCCGCGTCACGTTCCGTTCACAGGCCGTCTACGGCGAGACCCTCACGATCGAGTCCCGCGCCGGGCGCGTCGGCCGGACGTCGTTCGCGCTCGAGCACCGTCTCACGGCCTCGGCCTCCGCGCACGGAGATGCCCGACTCGTCGCGACCGCCGCCGACGTGCTGGTCTTCTACGACTACACGGCCGCCCGCCCAAGCCGGATCCCCGACGAGATCGTCGCCCGGCTGGAGGTGTTCGAAGGGCGCCCGCTCCGAGCCTGACCCAGCTGCCCGACGGCTACGGCCGGGCTCTGGAGGGCTGCACTGCTCTACGCCTCGAAGCGCCGGAAGACCACGACCGCGTTCTGCCCGCCGAAGCCGAAGCCGTTGATCGACACGGTGTCGACCTGCTTCCTGCGCGCCACCAGCGGCACGTAGTCCAGGTCACACGCGGGGTCCGGCGTATGAAGGTTCGCGGTCGGGGAGATGACCCCGTCGCGGATCCCGCCGACCGCGGCCAGCGCCGAGGCCACGCCCGCGGCGCCCACCAGGTGGCCGATCATCGACTTGGGCGACGAGATCGCCCGGGTGACGGCGGCAGACCCGTAGGCCGCCTTGATGGCCGTCGTCTCGGTGGAGTCGTTGAGCGACGTGGCCGTGCCGTGCGCCACGATCCAGTCGATCTCGTCCGGCGCCACGCCCGCGTTCCGCAGCGCGTTGGTCATCGCCCGCGTCTGCCCGCGCCCGGACGGGTCCGGCGCCGAGATGTGGAACGCGTCCGCGGTCAGCGCCGCGCCGATGATCTCGGCGATGGGCGTCGCGCCGCGCTTCAGTGCGTGCTCGGCGGACTCGACCACCATCACGCCCGCACCCTCGCCCAGCACGAACCCGTCGCGCGTCAGGTCGAACGGCCGCGAGGCCGTCTCGGGGGAGTCGTTGCGCTTCGACAGCGCCGTCATGTTCGACAGCGCCGC
>JBBRTK010000341.1:0-1635 GCA_038244455.1 Actinomycetota bacterium | reverse complement strand
GAGCGCGTGCCGGCGACTTCTCGAGCGAACAGCATGACCCTGTGCGGGCGTCCTCGATCTACTGGCACTTCGTGGACATCGTGTGGGTCGGGCTGTTCGTGATCTTCTACATCCTGCCGCAGAGGGGGTCCTGATGCGGCCTATCGCTCGGACCATGGTGTGGCTGGCGGTGTTCCTGATCGTGGACTCGGCCGTGTACATGGCGACCGCCCATGAGTGGACCGGCGGTCCGTTGATCGCCGCGACGGCGGGGGCGTTCGCCTACCTGGCGCTGGTGCTCAGGGGGGCGGTCCGTCGCGCGGCGCGCGAGGCCGAGGCCGCGCCTTCGGAACAGGTCGGGGCCGTCGAGTTGGACCACGTGGGTCCCACGATCTGGCCCGCCGGGTTCGCGGTGGCTGCACTGATGCTGGTGCCCGGGACCGTGGTCGTGCGCTGGCTCCTGATCCCCGGAGGGATCGTGTTCGTCGCTGCAGCGGTCGGGTGGGCCAGGGATGTCCGCCATCAGCATGCCCACCACCCCGCGGCGGGGGCGGAGGCGGAGGCCGTCAGCCCCGGATCAGGAACACCAGCGCCATGAGCGCCATCGTTCCGAGCACCGCGAGGAAGACCGTCGCGTGGTACTGCCCAGGGCTCGGCGTGGGAAGGTCCGCCGGATTGCAGGGCCGGCACACCGAACTCCCCCGCGGGACGGGCTCTCCGCACCGAACGCAACGATCGATCAGACGCTTCACCCGGCCGAGTGTATGGTACGGAGCCGGACTCCGTGTTCGGCAGATGACCGGGATCGCCTGAGATGGCGACGCCGCTGGTCGCCCGTGAGGCCACCGGCCGAGCCGAGCGAACGCTCGTGGTCCTCGCGGCCTATGTGAAGCTCACGAAGCCCCGGATCATCGAGCTGCTGTTGATCACCACGGTTCCCGCGATGTTCCTGGCCGCCTCAGGCGTGCCGAGGTTCGGCCTGATCCTGGCAACGCTCATCGGGGGGGCGGCCGCGGCCGGGGGGGCGAACGCGATCAACCAGTATCTGGACCGTGACATCGATCAGCTCATGCACCGAACACGGCACCGCCCGTTGCCCGACCACGTGATCCCTCCTGGGCATGCCCTCGTGTTCGGCGTCGCGCTGGCGGTGAGCGCCTTCGTCTTCCTTGCACTCACGGCCGGCTTGCTTGCAGCGTGGCTCGCCGAGGCCGCCGTCGTCTTCTATGTCGTGGTCTACACGCTCTGGCTCAAGCGGAGAACCACGCAGAACATCGTGATCGGCGGCGCGGCCGGAGCGGTGCCCGTCCTGATCGGTTGGGCTGCGGTCACCGGCCATATCGGCCTGCCGGCGCTCGGACTCTTCCTCATCGTGTTCCTGTGGACGCCGCCGCATTTCTGGGCGCTGGCCCTGGTGTACAGGGACGAATACGCTGCGGCCGGCGTGCCCATGCTCCCGGTCGTCGTGGGCGTTGACCGGACCGTGCGGCAGATGTGGTGGTACGCGGTGGTTCTCGTCGTCAGCACCCTTGTATTCGTCCGTATCGGGCGGATGGGGCCGCTCTACGCGGTCGCCGCCGCCCCGCTCGGCGCCTGGTTCCTGATCGGGATCTGGAGGTTGCGCGAGACCCCTTCCCGGCGCGCGGCGATGCGGGT
>JBBRTK010000340.1:0-1636 GCA_038244455.1 Actinomycetota bacterium | reverse complement strand
CGCGCGCTCATGCAGTTCGGCTACGCGGCCATGGCCGCGGGCCGGCGCGTCGAGGTCTTCTGCTTCGGCACGCGCCTCACCCGCGTCACCCGCACCCTGCGAACGAACGACCCCGACCGCGCGCTGGAACGGATCGGCGACCAGGTCGCCGACTGGGAGGGCGGCACGCGCATCGGAGAGTCCCTCAAGACGTTGATCGACGGATGGAGCCAGCGCGCGGCGCTCCGGGGTGCGGTCGTCGTGCTCTGTTCGGATGGACTGGAGCGCGGCGATCCCGAACTCCTGCGACATCAGATGGTCCGGCTGCACCGCCTGGCGCACAAGGTCATCTGGGCGAACCCGTTGAAGGGTTCCTCGCGATACGAGCCGCTGGCGCGCGGGATGGCGGCGGCGCTCCCCAGCGTGGACGAGTTCGTGAGCGGACACGACCTGGAGAGCGTGGAGGCGCTGGCCGCCGTCCTGGCGCGCTGAGGGTAGCCTGAACGCCATGGACGAGGACGACGTCATCGCCGCGCACGAGGAGGACTTCGCGCGCGCGGACGCGGATGCTGAGCCGGCCGCAACCGAGCGCCGCCGTCCGAACCGGCGAGGGTTCTGGATCATGATCATCACCATCGGCCTGACCAGCCTGTTGGTGATCGTCGAGATCTTCGCGAACCGTCCGCTGGTATCGGCGATCGGCCGAGCGGAGCACGACCTCACCCTGGTGCACGGCCGCGCGATGGAGATCGAGAACGCGTCCGGCTCCTTCCTGGGCGCGGACGCGGGCGGGCTCGCGCTGCCCGGCGATACCGTGACGTTGATCGCCGGGAACCTGGTCGCCAGGGGCCCGGGCCAGGTGAGCGTCTACGCCTCGGCCGACGGGTGGGCCGCCGCCACGGAGGCGCGGCCAAACGCGTGCTTCTACATCGCCGAGGATCTCCACGGAGCCACGACCCGCTACGGCGGCGGCACGGTGTGCAGCGGCGCGGCGGCGTTCGCGCAGGCCAAGGACACGGCCTGGTAGATCAGTTCAACGTCGTGCCGGTCAGACCGGCGGCGGCGGAGGCGGCGGCGGGATCGGTGGACCTCCCGCAGGGGCGGCGGTGGGCCAGTTCATCGTGGCGGCCGAGGCCGTGCCACCCGTCCCACTCCCGATCGCCGCATTGCTGCCCTTCCTGATGACGACCGTGTTCCCGGCGCGATCGCCGAGCCGCTGTCGCGTCTTCGAACTCCACACCAAGATCGCTCCGACGAGGTAGAGGAACAGCCCGTCGATGATGCGAAGGAGGTTGCGCACGATCGCGCCCTGCCACGTGCACTTCGAGCCATCCTCCATCACGACCCTGACACCCAGGGCCATCTTCCCGACCGTTGCGCCCAGCGTGGCTTCCATGACCGCGTAGTAGACCAGCCAGACCCCGACAAGCCCGAAGAACCCACCGCCGTTGTAGGAGACGTGGTAGGAGCTCCCGTACGCCGTCTGGACACGCTGGAACTGCGCGAACGGCACGGTAGTTGTGTCCCATGAAGTGGTGTAGTTCCCGCCCCTGAACATCGCGGCTACCGCGATGAGAGGGGCCACCGTGCGAAGGTCAGTGAGACCGGTTCAATGGACTCACGGAAAGGACACGACGCACGATGGCCCTTGACCAGT
>JBBRTK010000339.1:0-1638 GCA_038244455.1 Actinomycetota bacterium | reverse complement strand
GGCCACGGACCGCATATTGATCACCGGCGATGCGCTGGGCTTCGCCGATCTGCCGAGTCTCTCGATCCGCAAGGCCTGATCATGGGTGCCACTGCTGCTCCAGACGCCTCCGCCGAACGAACGCGGCTCCAGCATCGCGCCTTGGTGCTCGAGTACGCGACCATCGCATGGAACCTGGGCGAGGCGGTCTTCACCATCAGCCTCGGGATCGCCGCCGGGTCGTTGGCGCTGATCGGCTTCGGAACGGATTCGATCATCGAGATGTTCGCCTCCTCGGTGGTCGTGTGGCACATCCGGCCCGGGCATGCAACCGACAGCGCGCCGCGCACCCGCTTGGCCCTGAAGCTCGTGGCCGCTGCGTTCGGTGGACTGGCCGTCATCCTGGCGGTGGCGTCGGTGCGGAGCCTGGTCCTGCGCGAACGAGCGGACAACAGCATCGTCGGGATCGTGTACCTGGGGATCACCGCAGTGGTCATGTTCACACTGGCGATAGCGAAGCGTCGGATCGCGCGGGTGCTCGACTCGGCGCCGCTGCGATCCGAGGCGTCGATGACGTTCCTGGACGGTATCCTCTCGACCCTCACGCTCACGGGGCTCACGCTCAATGCGGTCTTCGGCTGGGCGTGGGCCGACCCGGCCGCCGCTCTCATCGTCGCGTTCGCCGCCGCCAACGAGGCCCGAGAGAACCTTCACGAAGCCAGTGGGCTCAGGCGCATGACATAGGGGTTGTACTCGGCGGTGTAAGTCGAGCGGATGAGCACGATATCCCGTAGCCCGCCCGCTCCAGGAACCAAGACCACGCGCCCCTGAGGTCCTTCGCTCCGCCATCGAGCATTGCCCCTGAGTGCACGGCCACATCCACGTTCGCCGCGTTGCCGCGAAGCCAGGAACGGTAGCCGAACCGCGCTCAGCCAGCGCACTCGCCAGCCGGGCAAGCACCGGAAGCGACGAGACGAGGGAGAGCAGGAGCACCAGGACGATCGCTGGGCGGCGCATCCCGGAACCTGCCTCAAACCAGCCAGCGCCGTCGAGAGGAGTGGATCCGCGGGTAGGGCGGTCGGCCCATCCAGGAAATAGGCCGGACGGCCCCTGCGCTGAGGCGGTCCCATTACCCGAACTAAGGTAGAGAGTTCCCGATCACTGGGAGGGTGAGTTCGGATGAAGCAATGGGAATTGAAGTGCATCACGGATCAGGGGGCGCCGGTCCCGGTGATCCACAACCACGCCCGCGCTGCCATCGTGAGTAAGTTGCGGGGACGCCCCGTGTTCCTCTGGAGCGCGGACGCGGCACTGCGATTGCGGGCCGTCACCTCGGCAGCCACGGGGCTCATCGGCTTGCCGGTCTCCCGGTGCGAAGGCCGGGGCCTCATCGAGGTGTTCGGGATGGAGGGGCCGAACCTCGCGCTTCTGGAGGCCCATGTCACGGCGCTGGGCGGCCGGGCGGCCACGTTCGTGCTCGAAGGCACCCGCGAGACGGTCCGCTGCTGTGTGACGCCTACCCTCGACGACATGGACCGGGTGAACGGCGTGATATGCCTCGCCGTCGAGGTCCAGAACGTCGATCTTCGCGACATCCAGGAGGTCATCGCCGGCTGATCGGTTCACTGCGACGGATCGACGGGCCGGGAGCCAGCACCG
>JBBRTK010000338.1:0-1656 GCA_038244455.1 Actinomycetota bacterium | reverse complement strand
GTCCACGATCTCGTCCGTGACGAACGAGGCGTTGGAGCTGCCGACCTCGGCGTGGTGGAGGTAGTCGTAGCCCTCGCGGTCCCGCACGTACTGGGTGAGCTCCTCGGGCAGGTCCTCGCGGGGGTACTTGTTCACGAGGTCCACCACGTGGTTGGAGACGAGCGCCGGGAACCAGCGCGTCCGGTCGCGGCCGTCGGCGAGGTCGCCCACGTGGGCGGGGGCCGCGGCCATGACCTGCATCGCGTTCGGGTCCCGCCCCGAGGCGGCCGCGGACGAGCGGGCCTGCGAGACGAACCAGCGGACGAGGTCCGGGTCGCCGATTTGGAGCATCGCGCCGTCCGCGATCCGGCCCGTCAACTTCAGCGCGATGGGGCCGTAGCCGGCGATCCAGACAGGCAGCCGGTGCCCGCCGGACCACGAGAGCTCCAGCATCGTGCCCTCGAACTCGATCGAGCGGCCCTCGGCCAGCGCCCGGATCACGTGGACGGCCTGCTCGAGGTCCTTCATCGAGGTCGGCGCCTTGCCGAGCACGCGCCGGGCCGAGTCCCCGCGGCCGATCCCCAGGTCCATCCGCCCGCCGGAGAGCTCCTGGAGGACGGCGAGCGCCGATGCAGTGACGGTGGGCTCGCGGGTGGCCGGGTTGGTGACGCAGGTGCCCAGTCGCATCGTGGTGGTGGCCTGGGCCATCAGGGTGAGGAGGGGATACGGGTCACGCCACAGGACGTGGCTGTCGAACAGCCAGCCGTGGCTGAAGCCGGCCGCCTCGGCCTGCGTGGTCAGCGCCAGCGTCCGTTCGATGGAGTGGTCCGGCTTGAGCGTGAACCCGAACTGCATCGTGATCCTCCGCCGGGACGGACCCGGAGAATCGGGCGGCTCGGCTGCCCTCCTCCTGACAGCCGAGCCGCGCGGGATGATACCGGAAGCCCGGCCAGGGTCGAACGTGCCGTTCGGCCCGGCCGGGAGGCCCGACTAGGGCTTGACGAGGTCCCCGTACATCTCCGGCCGGCGGTCGCGGTAGAACTGCCAGGTGTTCCGGACCTCGTGGATCATGTCGAGGTCCATGTCCCGAATGATCAGCTCCTCGTCGTGCGCCGACCCGACGCCGCCGATGAACTGGCCCTTCGGATCGACGAAGTAGCTCTGGCCGTAGAAGTCGTCCTCGCCCAGCGGCTCGATGCCGACGCGGTTGATCGTGCCGACGAAGTAGCCGTTGGCCAGCGCGTGGCTGACCTGCTCCACGCGCCACAGGTACTCCGACAGGCCGCGGCTCGTGGCGGAGGGGATGAACACCATCTCGGCGCCGTTGAGGCCCAGGGCGCGGGCGCCCTCGGGGAAGTGGCGGTCGTAGCAGATGTATACGCCGACGCGGCCGACCGCGGTCTCGAACACCGGGTAGCCGAGGTTCCCGGGGCGGAAGTAGTACTTCTCCCAGAAGCCCTTGACATGCGGGATGTGCGTCTTGCGGTACTTGCCGAGGAACTTGCCGTCCGCGTCGATCACCGCGGCGGTGTTGTAGTAGATCCCGCTGGCGTGCGAGTCCTCCTCGTACATCGGCACGATGAGGACCATCCCCAGCTCCTTGGCCATCGACTGCATCCGCTTCGTCGTGGGGCCGTCGGGGATGAGCTCCGTGTAGGAGAAGTACTCCGGTTCCTG
>JBBRTK010000337.1:0-1657 GCA_038244455.1 Actinomycetota bacterium | reverse complement strand
GGCACCCACGCGGCGAGGCCCACACCGTTCTCCGGATCGCTCGCCCGTAGGAAAGCGGTGAACACGTCATGGCTGGCCAGACCGTGGATGACCGGTGACACCGATTCCGGCGCGTCGTTGTATAGCTTCTTTCGGCCGTTCGGCCAGATCATGCGTTCCAGGGCCAGGCGGGTCAGACGGGTCAGGGCATAGGCGTGCCGGCCGCGTGGTCGCTGGCGGTTGGCGGCCCAGAAGCCAGTGACGAGCCCGTACTCGGCGAGCCGGGCCAGTCGCCGCTGGGCGATCCGCCGGTGGCCGTAGGCGAGGAGGGCGGCGAGCTCAGCGGTCACGACGTCGCCGTGCACCAGCCACAGCAGGAGGCTCCGGTCGCGCTCAGGCAGCGCCGTCCAGGCGGCGATCCCGGGACGGCCTCGGACGTTGGAGCCCCGGGAGGCCGTCAGCTCGGGCCACCGTTCGGCCCGAGCCGTGCCGGTTCAGCCCGGTCGGGGTCGCTGGGCGACGATCGTTTGGGCGATGTCGATCGCATTGGTTCTGATGGACATGGCGGGACTCCTTCAGGTCGATGCGATCGTCGGGTTCGATCTGGGCCCGCGTGGTTCGAACGACCGACGCCAGCTTGATCGATGCCCCTGCGCGCCTGAGCGTCACCGCGCCGCTGGCGCCGGGATCCGTTCGAGAGCGAGCCGTCGGACCGCGACCCCAACCTACCGGGACCGCCGACGGGCTTCAAGACCGGGTGTGTACGAGATTGTGTACAGACGAGTCGACTCCAACCGGCTGACCAACCGGAACGGCTATCGCGAGCGGTGCTTGACAGCCCCGATCGTGCCGACCCGGGTGTCCCTTGTCCTCCGCCACCAGTTCCGGGTGCTGCAGTGGAAGACCGGCCCACCCAAGCTCCGGATCATCGACCGGGTCCTCCTCGCGGCGGCCAGTCGGGCGATCCTGCGGGACGGCTGGGTGGCCTTCCTCGTCACCCCGGCGACCCTCCTCCGGTGGCATCGCCAACTGGTGAAGCGAAAGTGGACATACGGCAGGACCGGTCGGCCGGGACGGCCCTCGATCGATGCCGAGATCCCCATGAGCTCATCCTCCGGCTTGCTCGTCAGAACCCGCGGTGGGGGGGTGCGTCCGGATCGGAGGCGAGTTGCGCAAGTTCGGGGTCCGGGTCGGCGCGACGACGATCCGCTCCCTGCGTCGGCACCGATGAGGACGTCGCCGACCGCCTCGCCGCCGTCCTCGAAGGCCGCGATCACCCGACGATCGGCCGTGACGGTGGCAGTTGGTGAACCCAGCGTTCCAGAGCAACGTCCTCTCGACGGTGGGCGTCTCACACCTCCGTTTGGCTCCACGAGACGGTCGGTCTCGGCGATCTCGACGTTGTCGATCAACCGCGCGCCGCCGACGTGGACGGCGGTTGTCCCTGCGCACCATAAGCGCCGAGATCTCTTTCTCGACATACGGGTTCGGGCGTGGTGTGTCCGACGGCCGGCGGCCCCAGATCGATCGGCCATACGCTGGGGCACCTTGATCCGATCGGAGGCTCAGTGGCGTCCACGCCCTAGTGTCGTGACTCGGAAAATGACTTGGGCGCTTCCTGACCGCCTTGGCGAGGATCTCGTCGGCGGTCTTGACCCAGGCGAACGGGGTGGCTCCG
>JBBRTK010000336.1:0-1661 GCA_038244455.1 Actinomycetota bacterium | reverse complement strand
GTGAGGGCGGCTCGACGGGAACCCACAGATCCAACTGAAAGGGCAGAAGGATGAGGGAATACGCAGCGGATTGGGAAGCACTCAAGGCCACCGACCCCGAGGTCGCAAGCGCCATCGCCGGTGAGCTCGACCGTGAGCGCACGAACCTGCGGCTGATCGCCTCCGAGAACTACGCGAGCCCGGCCGTGCTGGCGGCCGTCGGCTCCTCCATGAACAACAAGTACGCCGAGGGCTATCCCGGCCGCCGGTACTACGGCGGGTGTGAGTTCGTGGACATCACCGAGCAGCTCGCCATCGACCGGGCCAAGGCGCTCTTCGGCGCCGAACACGCGAACGTGCAGCCGCACGCCGGTGCGCAGGCGAACATGGCGGTCTTCGGGGCGTTCCTGGAGCCCAAGAGCGACGACACCGTGCTCGGCATGGTGCTCGCGCACGGTGGCCACCTCACCCACGGGTCGCCGGTGAACGTCTCCGGGATGTGGTTCAACTTCGTCGGCTACGAGGTGGACCGCGAGACCGAACAGCTGGACATGGATCGGATCCGCGATCTGGCCAAGGAGCACCGCCCGAAGATCATCCTCTCGGGGTACACGGCATACCCGCGTTCGATCGACTTCGCCGCGTTCCGTGAGATCGCGGACGAGGTCGGCGCGCTGCTGTGGGTGGACGCCTCGCACTTCATCGGGCTGGTGGCGGGCGGTGCCTATCCGAACCCTGTTCCCCACGCCGACGTGGTCACCTTCACCACGCACAAGGCACTTCGGGGCCCGCGCGGCGCGATGATCGTGTGCAAGGAGGAGCACGCGAAGGCCATCGACAAGGCCGTGTTCCCGATGATGCAAGGTGGACCGCTGGAGCACTGCATCGCCGGCAAAGCCGTCGCCCTGAAGGAGGCGAGCATGCCGGAGTTCAAGGACTACGCCGCGCGGACCGTGAGGGATGCGCGCGCGCTGGCTGCCGCGCTTGGCGAGGAAGGCTTCAGGATCGTCTCCGGGGGCACCGACTCGCACCTCATGCTCGTGGACACCCGCCCGGTCGGCATCAGCGGCAAGGACGCCGAACGTGTGTGCGACGAGGTCGGGATCGCCCTGAACAAGAACCAGATCCCCTACGACCCCAACCCGCCATCGGCGCCCTCGGGCATCCGGATCGGCACGCCGGGGGTTTCGACCCTCGGTATGGACGAGCCCGAGATGCGCGAGATCGCGTCCATCATCGGAACCGCGCTGAAGAACCCGGACGACACTGGGATCAAGCAGAAGGCGCGCGCCCAGGTCCGCGATCTCATGGAGCGCTTCCCCGTGTACGCCTAGCCACTCAGGAACGGGGGACCTCCAGCGTGATCGCCTACCTCGTCGTCTTCCTAGCCGCCGCCGCCACCACGTTCTTGAGCACGCCCCTTGTGCGACGGCTCGTTGTGCGCTGGGGCGCGGTGGACGAGCCGTCCGACCGTAAGGTGCACCCCGTCGCGGCTCCGACCATGGGGGGCCTGGCCATGTTCGCCGGTTTCCTGGTCGCGCTCGGCGTCTCCCGCTTCCTCCCGTTCTTCGGGGACATGAACCATGCGAGCCCGGAGCCGCTAGCGGCGGTCGTGACCTGCTCACTTATGGTCGGGCTGGGGGTCATCGACGACAAACGGGGTACGAGCGCCCTGGCCAAGC
>JBBRTK010000335.1:0-1679 GCA_038244455.1 Actinomycetota bacterium | reverse complement strand
GCACGCGGTCGGCCTCTACACGGAAGTGAAGAACATCTACCTCAGCGATGAGGTCTGAACCTGTGACATCGTCCATGCACGGTCCGCCCGATACGCGGCGCCACGCCATCCTGGAGGCGGTGGGGTTCGCCGCCGAGCGGCTCCTTCAAACGCGTGAGTGGCGCGAGGCCGCCGACGATGTGCTCGCGCGGCTGGGCAAGGCAACGGATGCCAGCCGCGTCTACATCTTCCGTAACGGGCGCTCCGCGGACGGCCGGCTCACCACAACACAGATCCACGAGTGGCGCGCCCCCGGGATCGTGTCGGAGCTGAGTAATCCGGTGATGCAGGATCAACTGTGGGACGTCGCTGGTCTCGGCCGCTGGGTCGAGACGCTGAGCTCGGGCCTGCCCGTGAAGGGACACGTTCGGGATTTCGATCCCGCCGAACACGCCATCTTGGAATCGCAAGGGATCAAGTCGATCCTTGCGGTGCCGGTCACGGTGGGTGACGTGTGGTGGGGCCACATGAGGTTCGACGATTGCCTGAGCGAACGGGATTGGACCACGGATGAGCTGGACGCCCTCCGAGTGGCGGCAGGCATCCTGGCAGCGGCCATCGGACGCCAGCAGGCGGAGGCGAGCCTTCGCGAACGGGAAGAGCTCTATCGAACCCTGGTCGAGCAGATCCCGGCTGCGGTCTACATCAATCAGGTCTCTACGGAGTGGGTCTCGCTCTACACGAGCCCTCGCGTGAAGGACCTCTTCGATGTCGATCCGGAGGAGTACCAGGAGGGGCATCTGTGGATGGAGCTGATCCATCCGCAGGACCGGGACCGCGTGCTCGCGGAAGACGAGCGCACAGATGTGACGCTCGAGCCGTTCGATATCGAATACAGGATGGTTCGTGGCGACGGGCGGATCGTGTGGATCCATGACTTCGCCAATGTGGTGTACGACGCCGCGGGGAAGGCGCGCTTCTGGAGCGGCGTCATGTTCGACATCACGGCGCTCAAACGCGCCGAGGAGGAACTGGCCCGGGCTCTGGGGATCGAACAGGAAGCGACGGCGCGTTTGCGAGCCGTCGACGACATGAAAAACACTTTCCTGCTGGCGGTCTCCCACGATCTGCGAACCCCGCTCGCCGCGGTGCTCGGAAGCGCGTTGACGCTGGATCGCGAGGACATCGACCTGGAAGAGGCCGAAGCGCGCGACCTCATCCATCGGATGGCGCAGAACGCCCAGAAGCTCCAGCGAGTCATCAACGACCTGCTCGACCTGGACCGGCTGTCCCGTGGAGTCCTGGAGCCCAACCGGGCCGACACGGACGTGATCGAGCTCATCCGCCTAGTGGTCGTCGGCTCCGATCTGCTCACGGACAGGGAGATCTCCGTTGAGGGCGGACCGCTCACCGCGCATATCGACGGACCCAAGGTGGAGCGCATCCTCGAGAACCTCCTGGTCAACGCGGCGCGCCACACCCCCGCCGGAACCCGGATATGGGTTCAGCTGGCGGCCGACGCGGACGGCGGGGTGCGGATCTCCGTCGATGACGACGGTCCCGGCGTGCCGTCTGCCCTCCGCGATACCGTCTTCGGCGCGTTCGAGCGAGGTCCGTCGACCCCTTCGCATGCTCCCGTCTCGGGCGTCGGGCTCACGCTGGTGGCCCGGTTCGCGGAACTGCACGGCGGCAGGGCGCGG
>JBBRTK010000334.1:0-1690 GCA_038244455.1 Actinomycetota bacterium | reverse complement strand
TCTCGTACCCGTCGTAGTTCACGGTGACGACGCCCGCCCCGACGTTCACGCCCTCCCCGATGACGGCATCGCCCACGTACGCCAGGTGCGCCACCTTCGAGTTCCGGCCGATCTTGGCCGCCTTCAGATCGACGAACGCTCCCGCGCGCGCGCCTGCGGCCAGCTCGCACCCTGGGCGCAGCCGGGCGAACGGCCCGACGCTCGTGTTCGCCCCGAGCTTGGACTTCAGCACCACGGCGAACGTCACGACGGCGCCGTCGCCTACGGTGGCGTCGACCAGGCGGCTGGACGGGCCGATGTCGCACCCGGTACCGATCTTGGTCGTCCCTTCGAGGAAGGTGTTCGGCCGGATCACAGTGTCGGGACCGATCTTGACGTCGACATCGATGTAGGTGGTGTTCGGGTCGATGAGGGTCACGCCGTTCGCGAGGTGACCGGCGTTGATCCGGTCCCGGACCACCCGTTCCACGGCCGCCAGGCCACCGCGCGAGTTCAGACCGAGCGTTCCACCGGTGTCGGCGGTGACGACTCCGATCCGCTCGCCCTTGTGCGCGAGGGTCGAGATGGCGCGGTTCAGGTAGTACTCCCGCTGCCGGTTGTTGCGGTCGAGGATCGGGAGCGTGGCGAAGAGCAGGTCCCGGCGGAACGCGATCCAGTTCGTCGCGACCTCGCTGATCCGGCGAACTTCGGCGCTCGCGTCGATCCCCTCGATCACGTCGACCACGCGGGTCCCGTCCCGAACTACGCGCCCGTAGCCGCCGGGCTCATCGAGCACGGTTGAGATCAGAGTCGCGGCCGCCCGCCCCCGCAGATGGGCGGCCATGAGCCGCCGAACATCTCCGGGGACTACCGGATCGAAGTCCCCGTTGGCGATGAGGACGTTCTGGACCTTGCCGACCGCCTTCTCGGCAACCAGGACGGCGTGGCCCGTCCCGAGCTGCTCGGTCTGTTCGACGAACACGGGCGCTGGGGTGATGCCCCAACTCTGGACCGCCTCGCGGACGGCATCGGCGCCGTGGCCGATCACCACGACGATCTTCGTGGGACGCGCCGCACGCACCGCGTTCAGGACGTGCCAAAGGGCGGGTTTCCCACAGATGGGATGCAGGACCTTGGGTGTGCTGGACTTCAGCCGCTTGCCCTTCCCAGCCGCCAAGATGACGGCGGTCAGGGAGCGGGAGGTCTGCTTCTCGGCCAACCCGTGCGCCTTCGGTCGAGGGACCCACATGGTCGCACATCGAGAGGTGCGGTGGCGAGCCTAGCGCTTCCCATCGTGTCAAGTTGCCTGTTCAGAACTCGACAAGGCTCCACTCGTATGTCGCGAGTCTCGGGGGTTGCCGACGGCCTACCACCGCTTACCGGTTGCAACCAGCCCATCATCGGGTTCAAGGCCGCGCCCAAGATGCCCCAGCTGATCGGCCCCGGCTCACTCGCGTACCATGGGCCACCATCGAAAAGGAGGCTCCGTGGCACCCTTCGATCAAGCTGTTGAGGGGACCGTGTTCATCCGCCCCGACGGCAAGGAGAAGGTCACCGGTTCCGGCCGCTACACCGCCGATCTCACGTTGACCGGTCAGGCTCACGCGCGCTTCCGCTACACCGACCACTCCCACGCGAAGATCCTGCGCATCGACACCTCGAAGGCGAGGGCGCTTCCCGGCGTGGTGGCCGTCGTGACACAGGAGGACCT
>JBBRTK010000333.1:0-1702 GCA_038244455.1 Actinomycetota bacterium | reverse complement strand
CCGGGGTTCTCCACGCAGGACATCCACCGGAAGGTCTCGCTCCGGGCATCCATCACATCGTCGCTCTACTTCGACGACGTGCGGCTGCCGCAGGATGCGGCGCTGCCGGGGGTGACGGGGCTGAAGGGCCCGTTGTCATGCCTCAGTGAGGCCAGGTTCGGGATCGTCTGGGGCGTGATGGGCGCCGCGCGCGCGTGTTTCGAGTGCGCGCTCGAGTACTCGCAGACGCGCGTGCAGTGGGGCAAACCGATCGGTGCGTTCCAGCTGACCCAGGAGAAGCTCACGAACATGGCCCTGGAGATCGGGAAGGGGACCTTGCTGGCGCTGCACTTGGGCCGGATGAAGGACGAAGGGCGCCTGGTTCCCGAGCACATCAGCATGGGCAAGCTCAACAACGTGCGCGAGGCGCTGGACATCGCGCGGAGCGCCCGCACCATCCTGGGGGCCAGTGGAATCACCCTCGAATACCCCGTCATGCGCCACGCGAACAATCTGGAATCGGTCCTCACGTACGAAGGAACCTCCGAGATCCATACGCTGATCATCGGCCACGCGCTGACCGGGCTCCGCGCCTACAACTAGCCGCGGTAGCCTGAAGGCCACATCGACCGAACCGTCCACAACCTCAGGAGGCCCGCATGACCCGCGACACCGATTGGCACATCTTCGAGAAGGCCGTGGAGATCACCGCGTCGGCCGTGCGGGGGACGATGGGCAGCCAGGGCAGCCAGCCCGCGTCGTTCGTCGGTGACGTATTCCGCGAGACGTTCAAGGCGCTCCAGGAGACGGCCGAGGCCATGCCGGACAAGGGCGCGAAGGCCGGCTTCTAGCCGTGACGCTCGGCGCTGTGGCGCCGGGCAGGACCCGGCTGGAGGTCACGCATCGAGACCATCCCGACCAGGGACCCGTTCTCCACCACCGGAAGGTGACGGAACCCCTGTTCGAGCATGGTGTCCAACGCCTCGGTGGTGCTGGCGTCGGGGCCGATGGTCATGGGCTCCCGGGTCATCCACAGATGGACCTGATGCTCGGAACCGTCGAAGTGCTGCGCCACCGCCCGGACCACGTCGCGCTCGGTGAACACGCCGAGGAGGGTCGACCCCTCCATCACCAGGGCGCTTCCGACACCCCTGGCCCCGATCACCGTGGCCGTCTCGGCGATGGTCGCCGTGGGCGGGACCACCACCAGCTCCGTGCTCATGACCTCTCGAACGGTGGGCATCGTGGCCGAGCCTAGTCCCGACGCGCGCCCGGGGGAAATCGACGAACCGCCCGGCGCCCGGGAGCTGTCCGCCTGGTACCGGGAGCGGGCCACGCTCTACCCGTGGCGGCGCGGCATCCGCGACCCGTATCAGATCCTGGTCTGCGAGTTCATGGCCCAACAGACCCAGGCCGCGCGCGTTGTGGCGGCGTTCGAGGCGTGGATCGAACGGTTCCCGACGGTTCAGGTCTTGGCGGACGCATCAAGGGCCGATGTTCTGCGCGCCTGGCAGGGGCTCGGGTACAACCGCCGAGCGATCGCCCTGCACGAGACGGCCAGAGCGATCGTCGCTGATCACGGTGGCAGGGTCCCCGGTCAGGTGGACGCCCTGCTATCCCTCCCCGGCGTGGGACCGTACACGGCGGCAGCCGTGGCATCGATCGCGTTCGGTGTGCCCGTGGTTGCCATGGACACGAACATCCGCCGGGTGGCGGCGCGGGT
>JBBRTK010000332.1:0-1718 GCA_038244455.1 Actinomycetota bacterium | reverse complement strand
TTCGCCGCGCTCCTCATGGTGGGGTTCCCGGTCCTGGCCGGGATGGCGCTGGGCGCGGCAGGGTACCGGAGCCGCAAGGATCCGTTGTTCATCCCGGTCGCCATGCTCGCCGCGGTCGCGATGTTCCTGACCACCCCCTACGTCGGCTACCTGGACGAACTCACCATGCTGTTCACGCTCTGCGTGATGTTCGCGTTCCTCGGACCGGCGCGAACGTCCTGGGGCGCACGGGTTGCGCTTTTCCTCCTATCGATCTCGGCGGCGTTCACGCACCCGACCACCTGCGCGCTCTTCGGCATCTCGTTGATGGCGGTGTTCGCGTGGCACTTCGCGTCCAGCAAGTGGAGGGTGGGCCAGGCATTCAAGTCCGATGGGCCGATGTTGCTGTCGGTCGGGCTCGGCATGATCGTCGGGCTCTCCATGTGGGTCGCGGGCATCTGGGGCGTCGCCGGCAACCTCAAGGACGCGGCCGCGCCGCCGCCCTACACCAAGCAGTTCTTCGTGAACCGGCTTTACGAATGGGTGCACGACATGCGCCCGCTCATCACGCTGCCCCTCATGCTCATCGCCATCGTCGGGGTCATCCTGTGGTCGCGTCGGGAGAAGAAGGCCGCGCCCGCCAACGAGATCGTCGCCATCTGGTGGCTGTTCCCGCTCATCGGGGCGCTCACGTTCCTCTTCTCACCCAAGCCGGTGCCCTACTACCGCTTCATGAACGCATCCGCCGCCCCGGTGATCTTGGTGGGGCTCGGCGCCTACTTCCTCATCCGGTTCGCCATGGGAGCGGGGAACAAGAAGCGGGTGGCGGCCGGCGCGTTGGCAGCCGTCGTGGTGTTCGGTGCGCTGGGGTGGATGGTGTACGACGGGCTCACAACCCGGTGGACCGCGGAGAACAACCAGTTCGTGGATCAGCAGGCCCGGGTTTCGTTGGCCGCCGTCCACGAGGTCGCCGCCGCAGCGGGCCAGCGCCCGATCATCTTGATCATGAACTACTCCGACCAGAACAAGCCCGACGGCACGAACACCGCGTACGGCTGGGCCAAGACCTACACGAACGTCTTCCGCACGGGACTGCCGGGTCCATCGGTCCAGTACCAAGCCACGTACCTGGGGACGCTCGAGAACTTCTACAAGGGGGTGTACACGCCGGGTGCCCACGACACCGTGAGCTGTCCCGCACCTGTCGACGCGCCCGCGAGCCCCGTGGTGGTGCCGCCGCTCTCCTGCGGCTACACGACGATCTCCCATCGCTACTTCTCCGAACTCCAGGCTCGCGAGAAGGTGTTCCCGCAGCCCCCGCTCGTGTTCCTGATCCCGCACCTTATCGGCCAGCTCTCGGGCGGCGGGAAGTTCGATCTCAGCACGCTTCCCCAGCCGGGCATCCAGGTGTCGACGGATGTCACCGTGTTGCAAGGTTCGACCGCCGGGGGCGCTGCATTGTGGACCCCTCCGGCCGACGTCGTGGCGAAGGCACAGGCGGCCGCGAAAGCCGAGCAGGCGGCCATCGACACCCACCCGGGCGCCTTCGGAGATCCGTTGCACCTGCTCCACGTTTTGCTTGGTGTGTTCCTTCTTGCGATCCTGCCCGGCCTTCTGGCCGCGCCGTTCTTTGAGATCGAGGACACGCCCAGCAAGCTCGCCCTGATCCCCGCGATGTCGATCGTCATGACGCTGTTGTCGGGCATCTTCCTGCTAGCGGTCTGGCGCGGATCGCTCAC
>JBBRTK010000331.1:0-1738 GCA_038244455.1 Actinomycetota bacterium | reverse complement strand
GGGACCATCGGGACCCGGCCGGATCCCTTCCCCAGGATCACAGGTGGTACGCCCAGTACACGCCGCCGAGCCCCACCAGCACGCCGAACCCCACGAGGAACCAGGCCCACCACGAGAACCCGTGCCGCTTGGCGGCGCCCATCGCCACCATCGCCCACAGGAAGGGGATGGAGTCGAGGAAGTAGCGGTAGCCGTACTGGAGCCAGCCGCCGCCGTAGTACAGCAGCGTGGGGATGAGCACCAGCACCGCGGCCAGCAGCAGGAGCCACGAGCGCAGGTCGCGCCACGGCGCCCGCGCCGCCAGCAGGAGTCCCGGGCTGGTGATGAACACGGACATGCCCAGGCCGTCCGGCTTGAACCACGGGAAGGTGGCGGTCAGCTTGGGGATCTTGAGGAACAGGTAGTCGATGTTCATCGAGATGTGGCTCGTGGAGAACAGCCCCTGGCGGCGAAGGTCCTCCAGCCACTGCGGGAGCGTCGCCAGCGCGTAGCCGGACTCCACGGGCGACCCGAAGCGGGCGACGTTGTACCAGAAGAAGAACGCCAGCGACGGCAGCACGCCGGCCACGAACAGCCCCCAGTCGCGCCACGGGACCGCGTGGATCCGCTGCCGGAGCGACGCCCGGCGTCCCAGGACCGTGGACCAGTCGCCCAGCCAGAGCGCGATGGCGGGCGCGGCGAACGCGAGCGGCGCGCGGGTCAGGAACGCGAAGCCCACGAGCAGGCCCATGAGCAGCGCCCGCTGCTTCCCGAACAGCTCCGCGAGCAGGAGCAGCGTGAGGATCGTGGCGATGAGCTGGCCGGTGTGCCACACGCCGCCGCGGGTGGTGACCCACCAGATCTGCGTGGAGAAGCCGAGCAGGATCGGCAGCAGGATCCGGTCGCGCAGGCGCCGGACGCCGATGATCCCGGCGACCCACCAGGACAGCCCCACCACGGCCGCCGCCAGCGCCGCGTTGATCCCGGACTCCCACTGGTCCGCGGTCACGGGTCCCGTGAGGGCCACCAGCGGCATCAGCACGATCGCCGGGAACGGCGCGAACGGCACGAAGACGTGGCCGTTGCGGTAGATGACGTCGTTGGGACCGAGTGCTATGTCGATGTAGACATGCCCGTGGAGGAACGCGTCGGCCAGGTAGAAGAAGTCGCCGCGCCCCGCGTCGAACGATTGGTTCGACCACCAGTAGACGAGGAAGGCGACGACGACGAGCGCGATGCCGAGCCCGACGGCAGGCAGCGAGGACGCCGCGCGTCGGCCGGCGACACGCGCCGTGGCAGAGGTCATGGCCCCTAGTATCGCGGAGGCGGGCGGGGCGACGCGTCACGCGCTGGCTCCGCGGGTCGCGATCGTCGGCAAGGTCGAGGACGACGGCATTGAATCGGACCGTCAACCCGTGAAGCCGTCCTTGCGCGTCAAGGACGGTAATGCCTATCCGCTTCGCTCAACATGCCACAAGATGTAGCGTGCGATCGGTTCCGTCAGTCAGCCGCCGTGACCACCTCACGTGCCGCGGCGACGAGCCGGCTCGCCCAGCCAACCGCCGATCGGGCACGCTCGGGCGAGACGACGAGGATCCCGTATTGGGCGCCGTCCTTGAGCTTGTGATTAAACCCGTGGGCCCGTCTTCTTGATGGCCGGGTAGCGCGTCCGGGGCGGCCGACGCGTGCCCTTGGGGCGTCCCGGACCTGCCTTGGAGGGTTTCGGCGGACTGGCCGGCGTCCCCAGCGATGCACGAAG
>JBBRTK010000330.1:0-1758 GCA_038244455.1 Actinomycetota bacterium | reverse complement strand
TCGCCGGCGCCGGTGATGATGGCGACCAGCAGCGCCGGATCGTCGCGGAACGCCGCGAACACCTCGCCCATCTCGCGGCTGGTTGCCGAGTCGATGGCGTTGGCCTTCGGCCTGTCGATCGTGATCTCCAGGACCTGGTCTCTGCGCTGGGTTCGGATGCCTTCCACGTCAGATCGCCTTGTCCTTCCGGATCTCGCGGACCACGTGGTGGCCGGGAAGCCCGTTCACTCCGCCGCCCGCGTGTGTTGCACTCGACGCCTGGTACAACCCCTTGATCGGCGTCCGGTAGTCGGCGTATCCCACGGCCGGTCGCATGTGGAACAGCTGGTCTACGGTGAGTTCGCCGTGGAAGATGTTGCCGCCGATCAGGCCATACTCCTGCTCCATGTCCCACGGGCCGATCACCTGGCGGTGCCGCACCAGGTTCTTGAAGCCCGGAGCAACCACCTCCCATCGGTCCATGAGCCGGTCGGCGTACGCCTCGAGTTCGTCGCGATGCGCCTCTTGGCTCCACGTCTCGGGGACCCACTGGGTGAACATCGACATGATGTGCTTGCCCTCAGGGGCCAGCGTCCGGTCGAACACCGTGGGGATCTCGCAGTCGGCGAAGGGAAGCGTGGCCGGCGTCCCGGCCCGCGCCTCCTGGAACGCGGTTTCCAGGTACTCGAGGTCGTCCATCAGGCTCATGGCTCCGCCGTGGATGGCCGGATCGAACCCGGGATCCGCCGTGAACTCCGGCAGGCCGTCCAGCGCCAGGTTGATCTTCACGGTGCCCGACCGCGTTCGCCACCGTTCGATATCGCGAACGAAGTCCTCGGGAAGGTCCTGCCGGTCGATCTGCTTCAAGAACGTGATCTGGGGGTGGCACGCGGTGATGATCAGCGGCGCCATGATCTCCTCCCCTTCGTTGATGACCACGCCGGTGGCACGCCCGTCCCGCACCAGGACCTTCTGCACGCGAGCGTTCACGCGGATCTTCGCGCCGAAGCCCTCCGCCGCGGCGCGGATGGCGTCGCAGATGGCGCCCATGCCGCCTTCAGGCATGCCCCAGGACGCCACCTGCCCCTGCGTCTCTTCGCCCACGGAGTGATGCATCAGGACGTAGGCCGTGCCGGGTGTCATGGGGCCGGCCCATGTGCCGATGATCCCGTTCACCGACTGGATACCGATCACCACCGGATCTTCGAACCAGCGCTCCAACAGATCGGCCGCACTCATGGTGAAGAGCCGGGTGATGTCGCCGACGGTTCGTTCATCCATCTCCTTGCGCAAGGCCCAGGCGAGCTGGCCGACGTCCTTGACGTTCTTCAGGCTGGTGGAGGACAGGTGCGGGGGGGTCCGGTCCAGCAGCGGCTGGAGGATCTTGCCGATGCGACCGATCCACTCGTAGAAGGGGCCGACGGCGTCCGCGTCCTTCTTGGAGTACTTGAGGTAGGACTGATGCGAGCGATCGTCGTCGCCTTCGATCAGCGAACGCCCGTCGGGGTGCGGGGTGTAGCCCAGGCCAAGCGGGTTGATCTTGTAGCCGTGATCGCGGAGCTTCAGGTCGTTGATGATGTAGCCGGGCATCAGGCTCATCGTGTAACTCAGCGTCATGACCTTGAACTCGGGCGCCTCGGGCCAGGGGCTGCTCGTGTCCGCGGCCCCGCCGGTCTTGTGGCGGGCTTCCAGAACCACCACCTTCTTGCCGTACTTGGCCAGGTACGCGGCGGCCACGAGCCCGTTGTGTCCCCCGCCGATCACGATCGCGTCGTAGCT
>JBBRTK010000329.1:0-1798 GCA_038244455.1 Actinomycetota bacterium | reverse complement strand
CTGCGATCCGCTCGGTAGCGTGATCGCGGGCGTAGATGTGCCCGCTGGGATCGTAGTCCTCGATCGACCCGCCGACGGCTCCAGCCTCTGCGATGCGTTGGATCGCCAGCGCGGCGCTCTCCGGGTCCGCGCCGTACCCGTTCTCGAGGTCGACCGAGACCGGCAGATCCGTCGCCTGGTCCAGCGCCCGCGTATGGCTCACCATGTCGTCCAGCGTCACCCGGCCGTCCAGGCGGCCGAGCGTGAACGCGAATCCCGCGCTCGTGGTGGCCAGCGCCTGGAAGCCGAGCGCGGCGAACATGCGGGCATACCCCACGTCCCACGGATTCGGGATCACGAACGGCTCGCCCGCATGCAGTGCCTGGAACGCTGCCGCCTTCTGCTCCTGGCTCTTCATGGTTCAGCACGCATCCTTCCCGTTATGGCCGGGCTCACGGTGTCACGGCCCGAGATCAGGCGTAAAACCGGATGGAGACCGTCGCGGCGGACAGAGTGCCGTCGTCGCTTTCGATCTCCAGGCAACGGCCCCGCCCTCACACGGGGACGCGAGCGTAGCGTCTAGAGGGGGTGCGGCGACAGTGATCCGGGGGTAACGTGGCAGGCATGGAAACGTGGGACGCCGTTCGGGCACGTAGGAACGTTCGCGCCTATCAGGCGCGCCCGATCCCCGCCGCGGACCTCGATCGGATCTTGGAAGCCGCCTGGCGCACCCCGTCCTCGATGAACGAACAGCCGTGGGATTTCGTGGTCTGCACGCAGCGTGACGCGCTTCGCCGCCTGGCGGAGACATGGAAGTACGCCGGGCACGTGGCTGAGTCTGCCGCGACGGTCGTTCTCGTGGCCAAGGTCGCGGCCGATCAGGACACCCGCGAGTGGATGTTCTACGACATGGGCCAAGCAACGATGAGCATGATGCTGGTCGCGACGGATCTGGGCGTCGGGAGTTCGCACGCGGCAGTTGACGATCAGGTCCTGGCGCGCGAGATCCTGGGTCTGCCCGATGACCGGTTCTGTGTGGGGTTGGTCGCCTTCGGCTATCCCGCAGATCGCCCGCTTTCCCCCATCTCCCACCCGAACAGGCGTCCGAAGGACCAGGTCATCCACAGCGAGCAGTGGTGACCCGAGGGGCCGCGCCTACAGGTAGCGCTCGATGAGCCCCTCGATGAACGGGTTCAGGATATCCTGCGCGTGGCCGTAGATCGAGCAGTGCCCCATCCCCTCGAACAGGTGTAGCTCCGCGCCAGGAACGAGCGCCGCCACCTCCTCACCGTCCTGCGGAACGGCCTGGACGTCCTGATCGAACGCGATGACGTGCATCGGCACCGTGCAGCGGGGGAGCTGTTCGGTCTGGTCGAACAGGACGCACGGCTCCCATTGGGCGATGAGTGACTCCTCCGCGGTGTTGGTCTCGTAGTAGGCGAGCAGCTCCGCCCGGAGCTTCGGCCACAGCTCGCGGTCGCCCAGAACCCTCGCCGGGTAGTACATCGCGGCGTAGTGCGTGACGGCCATCATCCCGTCGAGACGGTTGCCGGCCCGGCGCCATTCGATCTCGGCCATCTGGTAGTCCCAGGTCCACCCGACGCTCTTCGCACCCGTCCCCATGGGGATGGCGACGCTGAGCAACTCCGGATAGTCGATCGCGACCTGCTGGACGATGCCACCGCCGAACGAGAGCCCGACGAGCGCCACCGGTGGCTCGCAGACAGCGCGGATCAGGTCGGCCGTATCGTGGGCGAAGTCCTCGATGGTCCACGGCATCGGGACGTCGCTCGAGGTCGTGCCTGCCCCGCGGGCATCG
>JBBRTK010000328.1:0-1807 GCA_038244455.1 Actinomycetota bacterium | reverse complement strand
GGGCTCACGCAGAGCGCCTGGTCCGGCGGCTCGCCGGAGAACTGGTTCCCCCCATCGGAGAACCGGTTGTTGAAGTGCGCCAGCCCGTTCCAGCTCTGGAGCAGGCCGTGGCCGCTCTGCACCGGCACGGTCAAACCCACGGGGAGGAAGCCGGCCGGCCCCGAGGGGCCGAAGTCGTTCTCGTGGGCGTAGACCGCGCGGAGGTGTTCGGCTTCGATCTGGCTGGTGGCGGCGGTTTGAGCTTGGGTCGCGGGCTGCGCCGCGCCGGGGCGCGAGATCTTCCAGATGGGTCTAGTGGTTCGAACGAACGTGATCGGGGCCGGTCCTTGCGGGGTGGTCCGCGGACCGGCGACGGCGGCCGAGCCGCCTCCGTAGACGAATGAGCCGACGAGTAGCGCGGCGCCAGCGGCAGCCATCGCGGCGACGCGAAGCCGTCGATGCATCAAGGTTCCCCCTCCTCCGGGTTCGACGCGGGCGAAAGCGAGCCTTCGCGGTACCTCGCGCGAACGTTCCGGCGAGCCTATCCCCGGACCCCAGTTCCGACAAACGTTCAGCGCTCGGACGCTAGAGTTGCGACACATGCCACGGACACCGACCCCCGGCCCGCTCGCCCTCGTCGGCGGCGACGAACTCAACCCCGGCAACGAGGAGCAGGACAGGGTCCTTGTTGCCGCGGCCGGCGACGGGCCCGCGTTCGTGCTGGCGACGGCGGCCGGAGGAGGACATCCTGAGATGGCCGTGCGGCATGCCGCAGCCTGGTTCCATGGGTTGGGGCTGGAGGTTGCGGAGCTGCCCGCTATCCGGCGCCGCGACGTCGGCTCGGCCGCGGTTGCCGCGCGCGCCCGCGGCGGGAGGTTCTTCTACCTCGTTGGCGGAGATCCCGGCCGCGTCCCCGCCACGCTCGCCGGGACCCCCGTGTGGGACGCCGTGGTCACCGCGTGGAGCGGCGGCGCGGCGCTCGCAGGATCGTCCGCAGGCGCTATGGCGCTCGGCGAGTGGACGCTCACCCGGGCGGGCGGCGGGAACCGGCACCACCAACCCGGCCTAGGCCTGGTCCCGCGGATCGCCGTCATCCCGCACTTCGACACGTTCGGCGCAGAGTGGGTGGAGTCGGTGCTGGCGGACCTGCCACGCGAGGACGCCGTCCTGGTGGGCATCGACGAACGGTCGGCCGCGCTCTGGCAGGACGGCGAGTGGCACGCCTACGGCCCGGGCGGCGTCACGGTGTTCTCGGGCGGAAGCCGCACGCGATTCGCAAGCGGCGAGACCATCGCAGGGATCCCCCAGCCGACGCCGGGCGGGGCTACGAACCCGTCGGGAACGTGAAGCTCGAGGGGATCGGGCTGGGGAGCTGCGCCGGGGTTCCGAAGGCCACGACGATCTCGTCGTGCGATCCGAGCAGGACGCGCCCCGGATCCCCCGCCACCTTGCTCCCGTTGACGTAGACGGCAAGCGCGGCGGCGCCGCCGTTGCAGTGCCCGCCGATGCACGTCGAGGTGAACTTCACGCCCCACACGTCGAAGAACTGCCCCAGCGTGAAGTCGCGCGTGGTCGGCGACTCCACGTGGATGATCCCGTCGGGCGTGTGGGTGTGGATAGGCGAGATGAAGCTCTGGTCGGTGGGGACGCCGATGTCCGTGGGCACCGGCACCGGCTGCCCGTTCACGAAGATCTCCAGGTGCTGGTGGATGTGCAGCGCCGAACCCTCCGAGCCGAGCGCCGGGAGTCCGATGGCCGGGAGCCGGGCCTTCAGGTTCGCGGGGTCGTTGCCGGCGGTCCACGGAGTGTTCTCGGCCTGGAGGCCGGG
>JBBRTK010000327.1:0-1812 GCA_038244455.1 Actinomycetota bacterium | reverse complement strand
GTGCGATCCTGCACGGAGGGGCGGACTTCATCAAAGTCATCGCCACCGGCGCCGTGCTCACCGAAGGGACGACGCCCGGTGCTCCCGAGTTCAGTGAGGCGGAGATCCGCGCGGCGGTCGAAGAGGCGGCGCTCTACGACACGTTCGTTGCGGCGCACGCGCACGGGGCTGAGGGGATCAAGCGGGCCGTCCGCGCCGGGGTCCGCTCCATCGAACACGGTTCACTCATGGATGACGAGGCCATAGAGATGATGGCTGCGGCGGGAACGTACCTGGTCGCCGATGTGTACTTCGGGGACTGGATCGAAGAAGAGGGCACTCGCGCGGGATGGTCCAAGGACACGATGCGGAAGAACCGGGAAACCACCGACGCCCAGCGTCAAGGGTTCGAGAAGGCGGTGAAGGCCGGGGTGAAGCTCGCGTACGGGACCGACTCCGGCGGCTACCCGCACGCCTGGGCGGGAAAGCAGTTCGCCTATCAGGTTCGTCACGGGCAGACGCCGCTCGAGGCCATCCAGACCGCCACCACGAACGCCGCCGACCTGCTGGGATGGGGGGATCGGGTCGGAGCGGTCAAGCCGGGACTCTTCGCCGACCTCGTCGCGGTGGCGGGAGATCCCACGCAGGATGTCGCGCTCCTGGAATCGGTCCCCTTCGTCATGAAGGGCGGCCGGGTGGTCAAGCAGACCTAGCTGCAGGTGTGCCGGCGCAGCTGCCGGGCGGTCGGCGGGTCCTGCGTGAGCAGCTGGGGCACGGTCACCGGGGTCAGGCCGCGCGCGTGGATCATGGACAGGATCTTGGGCAGGGCGTTCTCAGTGGTGCTCCGGTTGTCGTGCAGGATGATGATGTCCCCGGGAGAGAGTTCCTTGCGAACCGTCTGGACGATCCGCTTGACGGTCGCCCCCTGGCTGTCCGTCGAATCGACGCTCCACAGGATCTCGAGCATCCCCTGCGAGCGGACGTAGGCATCGAGCCCCCGGTCGTGGAGCCCGTAGGGCGGCCGGAACAGCTGCACCGGTTGCCCGGTGGTGTTCTGGACGATGTGGCGCGTCCGCGCGATCTGCACCGCGTACCTGTGAGCGTTGCCCTTCGTCATGTTCACGTGATCCCAGGTGTGATCACCGAACGCCATCCCGGCGGCCGCCTCCTGCTTCACGATATCGACGAACGCGGGCTCGGCGAACAGCTTGCCCACGAGGAAGAACGTGGCCGGTGTGTTCGTTCGTCCGAGCGTCTTCAGGGCCTGGGGGGAGAGGATCCCAGGACCGTCGTCGAAGGTGAGTGCCACCAGAGGCTTCGTCCCGGCTCCGCAATAGATCGGCTCGCCTTGCGCCGCCAGATGGGCGAGCGGCCCACCCCCCGCCGGCGGCGCCAGATCGGGCTTGGCTTTCGGGTGGCTCGGGGAAACATGAGGGGGCGAGGGGGTTTGGGCCGCCGCGGTGTGCGCTAGATCCGCGCCGCCGGAGGCCACGACCCAGCCGCCGACGGCCAAAAGCAGGGCCATCAGCCCGGCGAACGTGCGCCGACGAGCGTGCGAGGGCACGCGCAAGAAGATGCGGGGAAGTCGCGTCATATGGGCCATGGGGTTGTGCGGAGGGGCGAGTCTACTCCCGCGAGCCGGATCGCGCATCCCCGGTGGCTTTGGGAACATGGACGCGTTGGCTCCACCCGACCCGAAGGGACGTGGGAACGATGTCCGAAGCCGGACACCTCACCGCCGAGCAGATCGTCGAACTCTCGAAGCGACACACCCTCTACGACTGGCAGGCCCAGTCGAAGGTCATGCCGTTGCCGGTGCAGCGGGCCGAGGGT
>JBBRTK010000326.1:0-1816 GCA_038244455.1 Actinomycetota bacterium | reverse complement strand
GTGTTGGCCCCGACCTTCGTCACGAACACCACCAAACGCCCATGTCCGTTGATCGACGCCCCGATCACCTCGTCGCCAGGTCCCACGTCCGCCGGGACCGATTCGCCGGTGAGCAGCGAGAGGTCAACCCACGACGTCCCCCGCTTGACCACGCCGTCGGCGGGGATCTTCTCGCCGGGCCGCACAACCGCGATGTTGCCCGGACGAAGGTCATCGATGGCCACCTTCCGCTCCTCGCCGTCCACGAGGATCGTCGCGTCCTTGGCTCCCCGCTCCAGCAGGGTTCGTGCGGCGTCGCTCGCGGCCGTCCGTGCCCGGGACTCGAGCGTCTTGCCCAGCAGGATCAGCGTGATGATCACCCCGCCGGTGTCGAAGTAGTGATGCATCCCGCCCGACAGAACCGTTGCAGCGCTGTAGATGTAGGCAGCCAGCGAACCGATGGCCACCAGGGTGTCCATCGTGGTCGTCCCGTGCCTGGCCGCCCGAACCGCGGAGCGGAGGAACGGCCACCCGGCGTAGAACTGCACCGGCGTCACCAGCGCCCACGTCAGCCACGCGTAGACCGGCCGCTCCGGCGCTAGGAACGTCAGGAGCAGAACAGCGATCGTCAGCGGCGCAGCCACCGCCAGGCGGCGCAGGAAGAACCGCGTTTCGTCTTCCGGCGCCTGCCCCTCGGTGTGAAGATGCGCGCTATACCCCGCGCGTGCGACAGCAGCCAGGAGCGGCCCCAGGTCCTGCGAGGTCGCGCTCACGCTGGCCATCCGAGTCGCGAGGTTCACGGACGCGGACCGTACGTCGTCCACCGAGCCGAGCGCCTTCTCGATCTTGTTCACGCACGAGGCGCAGGTCATGCCCTCGATATCGAGCAGCAGTTCGTGCTCTTCGGTCTTCATCCGCGCCTACTTCCCGGCCAGCCGCGCCACGGCTGCCATAAGTTCCTCGATCTTCGCGTCCCCATCGCCGGCTTCGATGCTCTCGCGAACACAGTGACGAACGTGGTCGTCCAAGATCCCCAGGCCGGCTGCTTTCAACGCAGCCAGGACTGAGTTCAACTGCGTGAGGATGTCGATGCAGTACTTGTCTTCATCGATCATCCGCTGCAAGCCGCGGACCTGTCCCTCGATCCGCCGCAACCGGTCCTGCAACGCCTTCTTGTCCATCGAGTAGCCGTACACGGTGCGTCCCTTCCTGTTGTCACATATGTCTGTCGCCGGGGTCCTTCGCCAGGTAGTGGTCCGGATCCTGGCGGAACTGCTCCATGCACCCCACCGAGCAGAAGTAGTAGACGGTGCCCGCGTGTTCCCACGCCGCCGCCGCCGTTTCCGTTTCCACCGTCATGCCACACACCGGATCGACCATGACTCCTCCTTGGTATCGGTTCCGTGCTTGGAGCATACCCCTAGGGGGTATAGTCCGTCAAACCTCTTCGCCCCGGCGTTAGTCTTCGCCGATGCCTGCCCCGGTGACTGCCTCTCCCGACGACCTCGCCCTGGTCGCCCAGCTCCGCGCGCGGGACGAAGCGGCCTTCATGCTGCTCGTCGAACGGCTCCAACCATCGCTGCTGCGCGTCGCCCGGATGTATGTGCAGTCCCACGCCGTAGCCGAGGAGGTAACCCAGGAGACCTGGCTGGCTGTGCTCCAGGGCATCGACCGGTTCGAGGGACGGTCCTCGCTCCGAACGTGGATCTTCCGGATCTGCGCCAACATCGCGAAGACGCGGGGGCAACGGGAGGGCCGGAGCGTGCCGTTCGCCGCGCTTGCCGGGGACGATCTGGACGCCCCCTCGCTCCCCGAGTCCTTGTTCCAGGGCCTCGGC
>JBBRTK010000325.1:0-1817 GCA_038244455.1 Actinomycetota bacterium | reverse complement strand
TCCATGACGACCAGACGCGCGGGAAGGGCGAGGGATTCCAGCCCCGCCGGGGCGTCATCGCCGATGACGAGGGCGTGGGTGGTGGCCACGTTGGCATCCACACAACTGGCGGCGGCCACGGTGACGGTGCGCCAGACCTCACGGGCGGGCAGGCCGGTACGAGGGTCGATCACGTGGTGGACCGCGGCGCCACCTTGAACCCAACGCCGAACGGTGGTGGAGGAGGTGGCGACCCCACCGCCCGTGATGGCGATGGTCTCACCGGCCTCGGGTTCGCCCGTGTGGTCGTCGGCCATCCCGATGGTCCAGCCGCCTGCCGGCGGCTCCCCGAAGACCGCGACGTCTCCGCCGAGGGAAACCATGACGCCGCAGCCCGCTGCGATCGACGCCCGGCGCGCCGCGCGGTCGGCGGCCAGCGCCTTGGCCGTGGCGCCCAGGTCCAGCACCACGCCACCAGGGATCCGCACCCGCCCCCGTTCGGGGTCACGTTCGACGCCGTGGCAGCCGGGCGCGGGGATCCCTATGGGCGCGGGGGCGACCAGCCCCGCGCCGGGGACGAGCGTGAAGTCCCTGTCGTAGCCGATGGCCTCCAGCGCGCGGCCTACGGTCGGGTCGACCGCGCCGCCGGTTGCCCGCCAGGCGTCCAGCGCGACATCCAAGGCTTCGATGAACAGGTTGTCGACGCGCACCCAGGTTCCGGCGCCGGCGTTCGCGCGAGAGAGGTCACTGTCCGCTCGGAAGCGGCTGCAGGTACGGTCGATCTCCCGCAGTTCGTGTTCGACCTGCATGACCGCGGCGGGGAGGCGTTCGGCCGTCGGGGTGACCACGACCGCGGTCGAGCCGAGAGCCCTGAATCCGACCTTCGCCGGCCCGTCGATCACGAGCCGCCGGAGGTTGCCTGACCCCCGCCTCCCGCGCCCACCGGCGGTCCGATCGGCGGTTGCGGGAAGTTCAGCGATCCGCCATTTCGCGGAGGGAGCGCCACCAGTTGGCCACCGGCCGGCGCGGCCGTGACCGCTGCCTTGCCGGTCGTGTTGCTGCGGCCGGAGAAGGCGATGGCCGCCACCGCAGAGAACGCAGCAGTCAGGCCGACCGCAGCGGCGACGGTGATCCGCGTCAGGGATGACACTGAGCGCAGGCCACGGTCGCGGGCGGAGCGGTCGAACGATCGGTTCCCCATGGGGACCAGTGTGCCCAGGTCACGCTGTGAGAGCGATTTGAGAACGATTTGAACTCGGTCAGAATCGGGCGGCCCTGTCCAGACGCGCGTCGGCGCGTTCGGCCTCAAGCTCGTCGGTTCGCATCCAATCCAGCAGAACGGCCACCATCGCCGGGACGATGAAGAGCATGCCGGCTGACCACATGATCGCGCCCGCCAGGTGCTGATCGGAGACCGCCGACGTTCCGAGCAAAGGCGAGCTGGCCACGTACGGCAGGTAGAGGGGGCGGTCGGACCCGTAGATGGCCAGTCCAAGGAACGTCATGGCCGGCATCAGGAGGAAGAGCGAGAACAGACGGGCAGGGTGCGATAGGCGGGACGGCCCGGGGTCGCTCCCTACGATCGGCCGCCAGAACAGCAGCGCTGTGCCGACGTACGCCAGGTGCTCGGCTGCGTGGAGTGCCGCGTTGTTGAGCGTGGCGTCGTAGAACGCCGGCAGGTGCGACGCGTAGATCGCACCAACGAACATCGCCCAACCGAGGGCCGGAGCGGACGCGCTCTTGACGATGCGCCCGTGCAGGATCCCGAGCAGTCGCTCCCGCCGGACCGGCGAGGTCGTGCGGACGGCGAGCGTCAGCGGGGCCCCGAGCAAGAGCAG
>JBBRTK010000324.1:0-1821 GCA_038244455.1 Actinomycetota bacterium | reverse complement strand
GGCCGTCCATCGAACCCGATCGGTCGATGACCAACGCGACCGCGAGCGGACGCCGCTCGGTCTGGCCGGGTGCCGGGGGAGCGAGAAGTTCGAGCATGCAGTTGATGTCGTGGCTGTCTTCGACGGCGACGAGTTGGTGCTCGAGGCGCACGGATGCCTTCATGGGGAGTCCTTCCTTGCGCAGGTAGGGGCCGCGCGATCAGGGGGATGGAGTTGTCATCTCCCAAGGTAGGCAAGGGCTCTGACACGAACGCACGTTCGGCCCCGCGCAGGCCCCGCGCAGGCCCCGCGCAGGCGCCGCTCCGGGTCCGTCAGGCTTCGAGCACGCGCTTGAGGTTCTGAACGAAGTGGCGGTTGTGTTTGGTCACCATGATCATCATCATCGGCGTCATCAGCACCTTGATGCCCTTCGGGCGCATGTCGACCGAGCGCGTGAACCTGGTCCCTGCGCCGGCCGGCTGAACCAGGTAGGTGATGACGGGCTGGAGCCCGGCGAAGTCAGCCCGATAGACGATGCGCGATCCCGGTTCTACCTCGAGCGCGGTGAAGGTGCCGTCCGTCTTGCCCATGAACGGCTTGAACTTCAACGCGACCGTGCGCCCAACCTCCGGCTCGGCAGGAGTCGTGTCCGCCACGCTCGCGATGTCGTCGTGCCACGACGGCTCATTACGGAGGTCGGCGACGTAGCGGAACACGTCCGCCGCAGGACGGCTGATCTCGACGCTTTCGCTGGAGGTGACCACGGGTACCCGTCTCCCTGAGTTTCGCCCCGAACCGTATCACCACCCTTCCCCGCGGCTATCGTCTCGGGATCGACAGCATCGTGCGTCGATCCCGGCAGCTGGATAGATCGAGGGGGCTCGCCGGGCCATTCGAAGGATGGGGACGAAGGAGGGGGCATGCTGACCATAGATCTCAGCGGCGGGCGTCAGGCGACCTACGAGGTTATCGGGGAGGGCGCGCCCACCCTGATGTTCGCCGGCGGGCCGGGGTTCGCCAGCGCGTACATGCGGTCCACGGCGGAGTTGTTCGCCGACGTGTTCCAGAGCCACCTGATCGATCCGCACGGCTCGGGAGGTTCTACCGCGCCGGCCGACCCGGCCGACTACTCGCCGGCGGGTCACGCCCGGTTCTACGAGGAGGTGCGGGTCGCGCTCGGCCTGGGGCCCGTCACCGTGTTCGGGCATTCGTTCGGTGGGACCACGGCGCTCACGTACGCCGCGACCTACCCTGACGTGGTCACGCGCTGCGTCGCGGCGGCGGCGTTCGGGGGTGGGGCCGAGCAAGACGGTGGTGCGGGCGGTGAGGCGGAAGCGGAGATGGAGACGTTGGCCGCGCGCCATAAGGACGCCCCCTGGTACCCGGAGGCGAAGAAGGTGTGGGACGCCTGGACCGAACGGGTGCTGGCCACCGACGATCCGCGCGAGGTCGAGCAGATGATGACCACGGTGCAGCCCCTCTACACCGCGTATCCGGAGCGCCCGGAGGTGGCCGCGGCGCTGGAGGAGTTCTCGAGGGATCTAACGGCGGATCTGCGTGCGCTCAAGGCATGGGAGGGCGGGCTGTTCCAGGGGATCGACCTTCGTCCGCTCCTCGGGGCGGCGCGGATGCCAACGCTGGTGATCACCGGCGAACTGGACCTGGTCTGCGGTCCGGCGCAAGCCCGGCCGATCGCTGCGGCGCTCCCGGATGCGACGCTGGTGCTGATACCGGACTGCGGACACATGCTGGCGGCGGAAGCGCCCGAGCGATTCCGTGAGGCCGTGGTGGAGTGGCTACCGTGACCGGATCACGTCGAGATCGAGGCGACCAACACTGGGG
>JBBRTK010000323.1:0-1849 GCA_038244455.1 Actinomycetota bacterium | reverse complement strand
GTATCCGCAACACCCTGCCGCTGACAGACCTGGAGAAGCTCGATCCTGCGTCCTACGCGTCACTTCGGGAGGTCATGACCACCCTGGAGAACCACTTCGCCGATATGTGCGACATCGAATTCACCATCGAGAAGGGCAAGCTCTGGATCCTCCAGACCAGGGTGGGCAAGCGCACCGCGTTCGGTGAATGGGTCATCGCGCACGAGATGCTCGAGGAAGGGCTCATCGACGCCGACACGGCGCTCCTTCGCGTCGATGCGAACCGCTTGGAGGAACTGTTCAAGCGCAGGGTCGACGCGAGCGGCGCCACCCCGATCGCCACCGGGCTCAATGCCTCGCCCGGCGCGGCAACCGGGCGCGTGGTCTTCAGCGCCGACGACGCCGTCGATTGGGCGGCGCGGGGCGAGGAGGTCATCCTGGTTCGGCGCGAGACCACGCCGGACGACTACCACGGCATGATCGCTGCCCAGGGCATCCTCACGAGCGCCGGCGGCACCAACTCCCATGCAGCGGTGGTCGCGCGTGGCGAGGGCATCCCGGCCGTGTGCGGAGCGGACGGCATCAAGCTCCAGTCCGGCTCAGGCACATTCATCGCAGATGGCCAGACGGTGTCGGAGGGTGAGGTCGTCACCATCGACGGCTTCACTGGCAACGTCTACCTGGGCGAGCTTCCCTTGCGGGAGTCCTTGTTGGAGAAGGCGCGTCAAGGGGACTCCGAAGCGCGGGAGCAGCCGTTGTGGCGTGCGTTCGAAGCCCTGATGGCCCACGCGGACCAGCGCCGGCGCCTGCGGGTTCGTGCGAACGCGGACACGCCCGACCAGTCGACCAACGCGCGCCAGCGTGGCGCCGAAGGGATCGGCCTGTGCCGAACGGAACACATGTTCCTGGGCGAGGAGCGAGTGCTCTCTGTTCGCCAGATGATCTTCGCCGAGACACCGGCGGAAGAGAAGGCGGCCTACGACGTCCTGGGGCCGCTGCAGAAGAACGACTTCGTCGGCATCTTCACCGCCATGAGTGGCCTGCCGGTGACGGTCCGGCTCCTGGATCCGCCGCTGCACGAGTTCCTTCCCGATCAGGTCGAGCTGGCGGTAGAGGTCGCGCTGGGCGAGTCACGCGGTGAAGATGTGACCGAGCAGAAGCGCATCCTGCAGAAGGTGAACGAACTCCACGAGATGAACCCGATGCTTGGTTTGCGCGGTGTTCGCCTGGGGATCATCAAGCCCGGCCTCTACGCGATGCAGGTCCGAGCCATCGTCGAAGCAGCCTGCCAGGTGCAGAAGGCGGGCGCCGATCCCAGGGTCGAGATCATGATCCCCTTGGTTGCCACCGCGCCGGAACTCCAGCAGATGCGGACCGAGCTAGAGCCGGTGGCAGCCGAGGTCCAGGAGCGCGAAGGCGTCACGCTGAGCTACCTGGAATGGGGCACCATGATCGAACTCCCGCGCGCGGCGGTCACGGCCGCCGAGATCGCGCCGTCGGCTGACTTCTTCTCCTTCGGAACCAACGACCTCACGCAGACGGCGTTCGGCTTCAGCCGCGACGACATCGGGAAGTTCGTCGCCATGTATGAGGAGCGCAAACTGGTTCCGGCGAACCCGTTCGTCACGGTGGACCGCCCGGGCGTCGGCCGCCTCATGCAGATCGCCACCGACGAGGGGAAGGCTGCCAACCCGGCACTGCACCTTGGGATCTGTGGCGAGCACGGTGGCGACCCGGCGAGCGTGGTGTTCTGCCACGAGCTGGGTCTGGACTACGTGAGCTGCTCCCCGTTCCGGGTGGAGACGGCACGGCTGGCGGCGGGGCAGGCCGCGGTCGGCTCGGCCGAGAGCGCCTCCAAGTAGGCCGTCCG
>JBBRTK010000322.1:0-1852 GCA_038244455.1 Actinomycetota bacterium | reverse complement strand
AGGGCGCCCCGGGAGCCGTGTTCTGCGGCGTCCCGCCGCCGCCCTTCTAAGAGCGCGCGCCAATAGGGGCGTGAGCTGAGAAGCGCCGTGCGCGTCGGTGTGGATGACGCCCTCGACGATCCTGGTCAGCGCCCCGAACGGGAGGGGCGATCCAGTCGAGCCGCCGAGCCGCGCTCGCCTATTGGCGCGCGTGTCGACGGCGTCGGGTTCCGACATCGCCGTCGCATAGACACGCGACGGGCAGACGTTCGTGTCGTCGACGACCGACTCCCCGACCTCGGGCGGTACCGGCACCGTGCAGCTGTGGGACACCGCGACGCTGCAGCCGATCGGCGCGCCGTTGCACACCGACGCCGACGTCACCGGCGTGACGTTCGGTACGAACGGCACCGCGCTGCTCGGCGCCTGGCCACCGAAAGCGGCCGTTGGCGGCCCGTCGTTCCCGTCGTGCCGCTCGTGGCGGCCGTCGTACTCGCCGGCCCTGGCTGGTTCGGAGCTGAAGGACGGCTCGATCCCGCCCGGTATCCGCGCGGGTTGTCACAGACCGGTGCCGCAGTCGACGCCGGTCCGGGTACCGTGCTCGCCCTCCCGTGGCACGAGTACCTGTCGCTGCACTTCGCCGACGACCGCCGGGTACTCAACCCGCTGCCCGACTTCCTCGGAGGGGACGTACTCGTCTCGTCGGACCCCGAGATCGCGGCAGCGGCACGAGAGCAGGCCGACCCGCGCGAACCGCGCGCGGCGGAGCTGGTGGCCCGGGGCCGTGCCGGCCGACCCGTGGGCGCCGAACTGGCAACACTCGGCGTGCGCTGGGTGTTGCTGCTCCACGAAGTCGACTGGCGCGGCCTCAGTTCCCTCGCGGTCGACCCCGGGCTTCGGCGGGTCGTCTCGACACCCAGCATCTCGCTCTTCGTGGTCAGAGCGTGGAAGGCGCCCCTCGTCACCGATCGGGGGAGACCGGTGACGGCTCATCCGGTGATCGCACCGCCGGGCAAAACAGACAGCCCGCTCGGCCGCGGTCCCGCCCTCGCTTTCCCCGAACGGTTGAAGTAGAGTGGCGCTGTACCGGGAGGAGCTGGAATGTTGCAGCGTGGTATGCGCGTCATGCGCGTCATTGTGCTCACTGTTCTTTCGATCGGGCTCGTCTTGACCTTCACCGGCGGCACGTTTGCGGGGGCCTCGAGACAGCACGAGCAGTCCGGGCTATGTCGGCCAGGTTGGGGTTACGGCGATACGAACCACTGCCACACGGGTCCGCGGGCCTCGAGACAGCACGAGCAGTCCGGGCTATGTCGGCCAGGTTGGGGTTTCGGCGATACGAACCACTGCCACACGGGTCCGCCGGGTCATGGTCACCAGGGCGGCGGCGCGCGCCGCACCACCGATCCACAGGCTGACCACGGCAACAACACCGGTCATGGTCACCGGGGCGGCGGCCCGCACTGACCCGTACGGCTCGGAGCGCGCGTCCTTACGGCGCCTCTAGCTCTTCGTCGGGATCTTCGTCACCGTCAGACTGAGCTCGCGCAGCTGCGCGAGATCGATCGGGGTCGGCGCGCCAGTGAGCGGGTCGAGCCCCGACTGCGTCTTCGGGAAGGCGATGACCTCGCGGATGTTCTCCTCGCCGGCGAGCAGCTCGATACTGAAGGCGAACCCGGCGTGGGGCGGCGCGCCGTAACGGAACGCGTCGAGCAGGAACCCGAAGCGGGCCGCGTCTCTGAACAGAACCTCCGGAAGTTCGGCCGCCGCTAGCCTCCGGCCATGCGGATGTCCCAGCTGTTCGCCCGTACGTTGCGGGACGATCCCGCTGACGCCGAGGTCGACAGCCATCGTCTCCTCGTTCGTGGTGGGT
>JBBRTK010000321.1:0-1852 GCA_038244455.1 Actinomycetota bacterium | reverse complement strand
TCGTCGCACGCGATGCCTGCGGGGAGCGCCTGGGAGCCGACCAGTTCGTGGAACCGCGGCCGGCGTTCCGCCTCGCCGTCGACGTGTGGGCAGAAGCTGCCGCTCAAGAACCCGAGCCCGTCGACCAGCGGGTCGGCGCGCCCTGTGAGGAACGAATCGGTGGTGCTGGCCTCGAACCAACAGTTGGCGCCCGCCGACATGCCCGCCATGACGACGCCGGCCTCCCATGCGGCGCGCAGCGCGTCGTCGACACCGTGGACGCGCCAGATGGCGAGCATGTTCACGGTATTGCCCCCGCCCACGTAGACCATGTCCTGTTCGCCCAGGAACGACGTCACGTCTTCGACCGTGCGATCGAACAGATCCAGGTACGTCGGTTCGAAGCTCGAGGCCGGGAAGGCGCGGAGGAAGCGCGTGACCACGACGGGCACGGCGGAGGCCGCGGTCGGCAGGAGACACACCTTCGGCCGCGCGGCATCCACCAGGCTCAGTGCGAATCGGTCGAGCACCGGGTCGTCCATAAGGAAGCCGCCGCCGCCCATCGCGACGATGTGACGTTCGATGCTCACGTGCCGCCCTCTTCCATCGGGATCCGAACCCCTCGTTCGTGGGCGACGGCGAGCGCGCTCTCGTAGCCGGCGTCGGCGTGGCGCACTACGCCCATGCCGGGGTCGGACGTGAGCACTCGCTCCAATCGGTCGCGCGCGTTCTCCGATCCGTCGGCCACCACGACCATGCCGGCGTGGATCGAGTATCCGATCCCCACCCCGCCGCCGTGGTGCACGCTCACCCAGTGCGCCCCCGCTGCCGTGTTGATGAGCGCGTTCAGGATGGGCCAGTCGGCGATGGCGTCCGAGCCGTCCTTCATGGATTCGGTCTCCCGGTAGGGGCTCGCCACGCTCCCGCTGTCCAGGTGATCGCGGCCGATGACGATGGGCGCGATCAGTTCGCCGCTGGCCACCATCTCGTTGAACTTCAAGCCCGCCTTCGCTCGCTCGCCGTAGCCGAGCCAGCAGATCCGAGCCGGGAGCCCTTGGTAGGCAACGCGTTCGGCCGCAAGCACCAGCCACCGCTGGAGCCGTTCGTTCTCGGGGAACAGCTCGGCCACCGCGCGGTCGGTCTTCACGATGTCCTCGGGATCGCCGGAGAGCGCCGCCCACCGGAACGGACCCTTCCCCTCGCAGAACATCGGCCGAACGAACGCCGGCACGAACCCGGGATAGCTGTAGGCCTCCTCCTGCGTCAACCCGCCGATCTGCGCTCCCGCGCGGAGGTTGTTGCCGTAGTCGAACGTCACCGAGCCCTGACGCAAGAACCCGACCATCGCGCGGACGTGCTCGGCCATGCTCGCGTAGGCCCGTCGCTGGTACTCCTTCGGGTCGGCCTCCCGAAGGTCCGCTGCCGCCTCCAGCGTGAGGCCCGCCGGCACGTAGCCGCCCAGCGGATCGTGGGCGCTGGTCTGGTCGGTCACGATGTCGGGCCGGAACCCACGTGCCAGGAGTTCGGGCAGAACCTCGGCGCAGTTGCCGACCAGCCCGATCGAGACGGCCTCGCGTTCGGTCCGCGCCGTCTCCGCCCACGAAAGCGCCTGCTCCAACGAATCCGTTTCTCGGTCGACGTACCGGGTCTTGATGCGGCGCTCGATGCGGACCGGATCCACCTCGACGCAGAGCGCCACGCCGCCGTTCATCGTGACCGCCAGCGGCTGCGCGCCACCCATCCCGCCGAGCCCACCGGTGAGGGTGATCGTTCCCGCGAGCGTTCCGCCGAAGCGCTGCGTGGCGCACTCCGCCAGCGTCTCGTAGGTCCCCTGCAAGATCCCCTGCGAGCCGATGTAGATCCACGATCCGGC
>JBBRTK010000320.1:0-1892 GCA_038244455.1 Actinomycetota bacterium | reverse complement strand
GTAGAACATCTCCGGCTCGTAGGAGATGGCCAGATCGACCTTGCCAAGTCCGACCAGCTTGATCGGGTCGGCCGCGTTCGACGGCGGGTGGAAGTCGATCGTCAGGTTCTGCTGCGTGAACAGGCCCTTGTCCTGCGCGTAGTAGAGACCGACGTGGTCCGGGTTCGGCACCCAGTCGAGCTCGACGTTGAGCGTGGCGGGCGCCGCGGAGGCGGAACCGCCCGCCGACGTCGGACCGTTCGTTGGGCTCGTTGAACTGCTCTTGCCGCACGCCGCGGCCACGAGCGCGACAACCGTGACCAGAACGACTGCGACGTATCTCCCTCTGATGCCAGATCGCTTCATCTCGACCGATCCTTTCTCCTCCTCGAGCCGCGAGCCCTCGCCCGCGTGCCGAAAATCCGGCCCACACCTCCTGCGCGCCTACATCGCATCGCCCTTCGACGCCCACGGCACCAACCAGCGCTCCAACAGTGACACGAGTCCGAATAGCGCCATCGCGATAGCCGTGAGGATCACGATCGCGGCGAAGATCCGCGCCGTTTGCAGGTTGGGAGTGGACGCCTGAATGAGGAAGCCGAGACCCTGGCTCGCCCCCGCCCACTCCCCGAAGACGGCACCGATGGCGGCGAACGTGGCCGCGACACGCATGCCGGAGAAGATCGCAGGTAGCGCTGCGGGGAACTCGACGCGCCGGAAGATCGCCCACCTACTCGCGTCGAGCGTCCGCATCATGTGGATGTACTCCTCGTCGACCGAACGCAGCCCGTCCAGCCCGTTCACGACGATCGGGAAGAAGCAGATGAGGGCAACGATGATGAGCTTAGGCATGATGCCGAAGCCGAAGAGGATGACGAGGATCGGCGCCAGCACGACGATGGGGATGGTTTGCGACCCGATAAGCAATGGGTAGACCGCTCGGCGAAGGGGCGTGTACAGGTGGAGCACGATCGCGAGGCCGATGCCGGTCAGAACCGCGATCAGGAATCCAGCGAGAACCTCTCGCAGCGTCGCTATCGCGTTCGGGGCCAGGTAGCCGGACCAGTCCGTCTTCATCGCCGCGACGATGCCCGACGGCGCCGGGAGCAGGTACTTCGGGACATGCGCCAGGCGGATGTAGGCCTCCCAGAGCCCGATCAGAGCCATCGTGAAGAGGAACGCGAGACCATAACTTCGCCAGATGCGGAGCAGGCGCCCCGGCGGGCGGGCGGGCGGGGTGACGCTCATTCGATCGCCTCCAGCGCCTGCTCCTTGAGCGCAACGAACTCAGGGCTGGTGATGATCTCACGTCGCGAAAGGCTCGCGTTCTGAAGCTCCGATTCGATCACTCGGACGACCTTGCCCGGACGCGCCGAGAGGACGACGACCGTCTTCGAGAGAAGGAGCGCCTCCTCGACGTCGTGGGTAACGAGCAACACTGTCCGGGGAAGTTCACCCAAGGCCCGGAGCAGCCACTCCTGCATCTGCCCGCGCGTGATCGAGTCCAAGGCGCCGAAGGGTTCGTCCAGCAGGAGCACGTCTTTCTCCGCCATGAGCGTCCGAAGGAAGCTCACGCGCTGGCGCATCCCCCCCGACAGCTGCGCGGGGCGAACATCCTCGAACTGGGCCAGACCGAAGTGCTCGAAGAACGGGCGGGTCTTCGCACGAGCGTCGCTCCGGGAAACGCCCCGGTTCTCCAGGGCGATGATGGCGTTGTCGAGCGCCGTTCGCCACGGCAGCAGGAGGTCGCGCTGGGGCATCATCGCGCATCTGGCGAGCCGATCCTTCGCCTCGGTGGCTCCTTCGACATTGATGACCCCGCCGTCGGGCTCGAGCAACCCGGCCACCAGCTGCAACAGGGTGGACTTGCCGCCGCCGCTGGGTCCAACGATGCCGATGCGCGAATGCCGCTC
>JBBRTK010000319.1:0-1901 GCA_038244455.1 Actinomycetota bacterium | reverse complement strand
GTTCGCCCGCGTCTCCGTTGCCCCGCCGAAGAACATCATCGTGATCCCACGCACCGGGATGCTCAGGCGCCTGGACATCCACGCGTGCGCCAGTTCGTGCACGAACACAGCCCCGAAGAACGGCCCCACGAACAGCATCGCCAGCCAGAAGGCATGCCTCGGATCGACCTGACTGAAGCTGGCGTACTGGCTGGCGGCGATGAGCAGCAGCACGACCACCCAGGTCGGCTCAACGTAGATCGGGACGCGCCCGATCCTGCCGATCTTCCACTTCGTGTGTGAGCCGAACATCCTTCGAGCCTACCCGGCCTTCCGTCTTCCATACTGGTGCGATGCGGATGCGGCGGATGGTGCTCCCGGGGGTTTGCGTGCTCGCGCTGGTGCTCTCGGGGTGCGGAGGCGCAGGGTCGTCGACGGGGTCGAGCGGTCCCTCGACACCCGGTCCGACCGGGGCGCCGGTGTCTCCGCCGCCTGGGTGCGAGTCGTCCTCGCAGCAAGCGCTGGTGGCCGCCGGGTTGAAGTTCGACCGGACGTGCATCACGGTGCCGGCCCACAAGGAAACGACCCTCATCCTCACGAACAACGATCCGGGGCAGTCGCACGATGTCGCCATCTACCGATGGGACTCGTGTTTCGCGCAGGCCGCTCGATCGGGGAGCGGGACGCCGTGCGCCGATCCGACCGAGGGCCTCCGCTACAAGGGCGACGTGATCTCACAGGGCCAGGCGACCTATCACATCCTGGGCTTCCGGCCGGGGCGGTATGCGTTCATCTGCGTGGTGCATCCGTCCATGCACGGCACCTTCAACGTGGCGTAGGTCTGGCTCTCAGATGCCGGGCAGACCCTGGGACACGGGAGCGAACACGGGAGCGCCGTCGGCGGCGAGTATGTCGCCCAACTCGCGGGCGTTCCGAACAGCGAAGTCCCGGTAGCAGTTGTTCATGAGGACGTGCGTTTCTCTGGCCTGCGTTGCCAACTCCTCGATCCTGGGCGCCCATCCGCGCAGCTCCTCGGCCGTGTAGTCGTACTTGAAGCGTTCGCTGGCGGTGTCGCTCTTGACGGTCCATGCCGCGGTGTTGCGACCGTGGAACCTGACCATCGCCAAGTCGTCCGCGGTGGCCGCGGCCACCGGTGGCACGCTGGACACGAACCCCTGCGGCATGTCCACGCAGACGAGCGGCAACTTCAATCGCTCCAGGAGATCGAGCGTTTCCTCCCGGTTCTCTTCGCGCAGCCAGCTCTCATGGCGGAACTCGACGGCCACTCGGTAATCGGGCAGGCGCGCAGCACACTCCTCTATGTATGACTTGCTCGAGCGGCTGATGGTGAACCACTGCGGGAACTGGAACAGCACGGCGCCCAGCTTGCCCGCCGAATGCAGCGGCATCAAGGCATCGCGGAAACGCCCCCACACCTGGTCGACCAGCGGCTGCGTCAGCTGCTCGCGGTAGCAGAAGCGCTTGCCCAACACATCGGGTCCGAGTTCGGCCTTCACGTCACCGTAGAGGGAGTCGGGCCGCGTCGGGTGGTTGGTGAGCAGCGAGTAGGCCTTGATGTTGAAGGTGAAGTCGGAAGGAGTGCGTTCGATCCACAGGACCGAATTGCGTTCCGACGGAGGGTAGTAATAGGTCGAGTCGACCTCGACCAGCGGGAACTTCGTGGCGTAGAACTTCAGGCGAGCCTCCGCGGATGTGACGCCCGTGGGGTAGAACCCACCGTCCTTGACCAGCGTCGGGTCGGTCCAAGAGGACGTGCCGAGGAGGATCCGGCCGGTCACCGGCCCGTGCGGCCGCGCACCCGATCCGCGGCCGCGTTCTTCGCCTGGGTCGCCCGCGCCTTGGCGGTCGCCAGGAGTCGTTCCGCCCAGACGTACTCGGTGGCCAGGATGGCGAGGCCGACG
>JBBRTK010000318.1:0-1916 GCA_038244455.1 Actinomycetota bacterium | reverse complement strand
TCGAGCCGACCGCGCGGATCCGCGTCGTGAACATCGTGGTGCTTGCCGCGGTGTGGTGCGGCGCCGCACTCGCGCTCTCAACGAACGCGCTCACAGCGCTCTCGAACTCGTTGATCCTGATGCTGTACCTGTTGGTGCCCTGGACTGCGATCAACCAGGTGGACTTCTTCCTGGTCCGCCACGGGGCCTACTCGGTGATCGACATCTTCAAGCCGGACGGCATCTACGGCGAGTGGTCCTGGCGGGGTCTCCTGACGTACTTCGTTGCCATCCTCTCCATGTTGCCCTTCATCGCCCTGTTGGCGCCCCCCGGCGGAACCTCGCCGTACACCGGCTTCCTGGCGACCAAGCTCAACGGCGTGGACTACTCGGCGATCGTCGGCCTCTTGGTGGCGAGCGTCATGTACTTCGTCCTGGCGAGGAGTCGGGATCAGTCCTCCGAGGCGGGCGCCATCCAGCGAAGCGAACAGCAGCTCGGCGTGCTGGCCTCGGCGGAGGCCGCAGGTCACGCCCGCGGGATACCCATGGAGGAGGCTCCATTGCCGGACCGCGGAGTTCCCGATCCCGAGGAGACGCCGGACCTGCCCCAGGGGGGAGGGGGCGTTTGAGCCGGGACGAGGCAGGGTTGCCCAAGGGCGTCGATCGCGCGACGCGCAAAGGCCCGGTCGACGCGACGGTGATCCCGCGGTTCGCGGGGCCGGCGACCTTCGCGCGGCTCCCGCGCAGGGACGAGGTCGACCAGTGTGACGTCGCCATCGTCGGCGTGCCGTTCGATGCCGGGGTTACGTACCGGCCGGGCGCTCGCTTCGGCCCGAGTGCCATCCGCGCCGGTTCGAGGCTCCTGCGTCCCTACCACCCGGGGCTCGATGTCGAGCCGTTCGGCGCGCAGCAGGTCGCCGACGCGGGCGACATCGCGTGCAACCCGTTCGACATCGGGGAGGCTATCGAGACGATCGAACGCGGTGCGACGGCGCTACTCGGCGACGCCGGGAAGCTGGTCGCGATCGGCGGCGACCACACCATCGCACTGCCGCTGCTGCGGGCAACCCGGGCGAAGTTCGGGCAGGTGGCGTTGATCCACTTCGACGCGCACCTGGACACCTGGGACACGTACTTCGGGGCGCCCTACACGCACGGCACCCCATTCCGCCGCGCCGCCGAGGAGGGGCTGTTCGCCCAGGACCGCTCGGCCCATGTGGGGACACGCGGGCCGCTCTACGCGAAGTCGGACCTGTCCGAGGATGAAGGGCTCGGGTTCACCATCGTGACCAGCGCCGACTACGCGCGGTCCTCGATCGACGACGTTGCGGCCCGTTTGCGCGAGCGGGTCGGCGATCCGCCGGTGTACGTCTCGATCGACGTCGACGTGATGGATCCGGCGCACGCGCCGGGAACCGGTACACCGGAAGCGGGCGGTCTCACGAGCCGGGAGCTACTGTTGACGCTGCGTGCCCTCAACGGTCTCAACATCGTCGGTGCGGATGTCGTGGAGGTTGCGCCCGCCTACGACCATGCGGAGCTGACCACCGTAGCGGCCTCGCATGTGGTCTACGAACTGCTCGGCCTGCTCGCGCTGGGTGCGGCCTGACCATGGGTCTGGCCGAGCTCTCAGCGCGCGTGATCGCGCGCGAGATATCCGCCCGCGAGATGGTCGGGGAAGCCTTCCGGCGGATCGAGCGCCTCGATCCCGATGTGCACGCCGTGGTGGCGCTCCGAGAGGAGGCGAACGCGGAAGCGCGCGCTCTCGATGACGCGCTCGCTACCGGCGCCGCAGCCGGGCCGCTCGCGGGTCTGCCGGTGCTGGTCAAGGACAACACCAACGTCGCCGGGATGCGAACGACCTTCGGCTCGCGGCTGTTCGCGGACGGGGCGCCTGCCGCGACGGACGGCGTCATCACGGCCCGTCTTCGCGCGGC
>JBBRTK010000317.1:0-1933 GCA_038244455.1 Actinomycetota bacterium | reverse complement strand
GTGTTCGGATCCAGCCCGATGAACACGAACGCCCCCGCCGGGTGATGGTCATCGGTCTGGCCCGTTGCGCGATCCTCGACGACCACGGTCCCAAGCTTGCCGCTGCCGTCATCCTTCGCGGCGAAGGACTTCACCGAGTGATTGAGCAGTACCTCCATCTTGGGGTGATGTAACACCTTGTCCTGCAATATCTTCGAACCGCGCAGCGTGTCGCCGTACTCCACAACCGTGACCTTCTCGGTGAACTGCGTGAGGAACAACCCTTCCTCCAGGCCCGAGTTCCCCCCGCCGATCACCATCAGTTCGTGTGACCCCTTGTAGAAGGGGCCGTCGCAGGTGGCGCAGAAATGGATGCCTGCGCCGATCAGCTCGTCCTCGCCTTCGGCGTCGGTGCGCCGGTAAGAGGAGCCGGTGGCGATCATGACCGCGTGGCCGTCGTAGTGATCGCCGGTGGCGGTCTGGACCTCGAGCATCCCGCCAGGTTCGCGCATGATGCCGGTGACGCTGACGGCCTGGAGCATCTCCACCCCGTAGCGCTCCGCCTGCTTCACGAACCGGTCGGCCAGCTCCTGACCCGCGATGCCCTCGGGGAAGCCGGGGTAGTTGTCGAACCGCTCGGTAACACCGGCCTGACCGCCTAATCCCTTCGAGTCGATGATGAGGGTGGTGAGGTTCTCGCGCGCCGCGTAGATGGCCGTGGTGAGGCCCGCGGGGCCGCCGCCCACGATGATCAGGTCGTAGGCGTGCATCTCCGCGGTCCGCTGGATCCCGAGCTTCTCGGCCAGCTCCTCGTTCGTGGGCTCGGATAGGTGGGAACCGTCCGGGAATATCACGGTGGGGATGATGTTGTTACCATCATTGCGAGCTTGCACCACAGCCTGTCCGTCCGGGTCGACCTCCAGATCGTGCCACTCGAACGCGATCCGTTGGTCCGAGAGGAACTTCTTCGCCCGTCGGCAGTCGGGGCACCAGGTCGCCCCGTAGATCTTGATCTCGTCGCCCATCTCAACCTCCTGCGTGTGATGGGCCACAGTCTCACGATTCCGGCCACTCGTTACAGCCCCCGTGAACGAGCGGTGAATCCCGGATGAAGGTTGCCGGGAACCGGTGCAAGACCCGTCATCGTCGCAGGAAACTAGTCACGGCGCCGCCTGAGCGCGGCGCCGAGGAAGGAGGTGAATACATGCAGACACAGATCGAAAGCCCTGAAGTGCACGCGAGGACGACCATCCTCCACGCGCTCTCCAGGAACACGCACGAGGTGTGGACCAGAGAAAGCCTGGCTCGACACTTCGGCATCGCCCCCGCACTCGCGGGGAGGATGCTCGCCGAACTGACCGGTGCCGGACTCATCCGGCGACTCCCCGGTCCCGACGACGAGTACACCGCCGCCGGCGCGGGCTACTAGCTAGCCCGCCGGCTGCGCGGTCCAGGACGATGGCAGGAGCCCGGCGTTCCCGCCAGGCAAGACCTGCTGCACGTTCGACCCGTCGGCGTTCATCACGTAGATGCCCACCCCGGCGAAAGCATTGTGGTTCGCGTTCGCGGCCTGTTGATCGGGCGTTGCTCCCCGGTCGCTCGAGAAGGCCAGCATCGAACCGTCCGGCGACCAAACCGGTGACAGATCGAGACCCCTCCCGTCGGTGAGCTGCGTGGGGTTCGATCCATCCGCGTTCATCACCCAGATGCTGGAGGCGTGGTAGCTGCCGAGGGTCCCGTCCGTCAACCCGTACGCGATCTGCGACCCGTCGGGTGACCAGGTGGGAGTCTGCTCGTCGGTCGGAATGTCGGAGAGCTTCGTGAGCCCCGACCCATCGACACCCACCGTGTAGATGTCCAACTGCCCAACGGGGTCGGCCCCGGACACGTCCTTCGTGGTCCCGGCCGTCGCGAGGGTCGAGCCGTCCGGGGACCAGGACACGGAGTACCAATG
>JBBRTK010000316.1:0-1945 GCA_038244455.1 Actinomycetota bacterium | reverse complement strand
GATGAACTCGGCGAAGAAGTCTCGTTCGTCGGGGATCAGGTACCGCTCCGAGCTTCGCTGCATGGTGTCCAGCAGCAGGTGGGGGTAGATGCCCAGGGTCGAGTTCGGCGCCGGGGTGTAGTAGATGCCGGTGGTCCACTCTGGGTTGATGTCCAGCTCCATCGCGCGGACCGCGCCCGCGCGGGCCAGCAGGTTCGCCAGCGACTGGACCGAAAGGGCGGGCGCGGCCGCGTAGATGATGGCGCCGTCCGCGGTGACCCCGACCCCCGAGCGCCAGACCAACACGCTGTTGCCGAGCGTCGCGCCCCAGGTGATGAGCGAATCCTGGCTCAGGCCGGCGGCCGGCTTCCCGTTGTCGACCAGGGGCGCCAGGTTCTGACGGACGGCCGCCACCTGGGGCGTCATCGTGACCTCGGTCCCCCACGCGCCGATGTCCACGGTGCCGTCCTTGTAGATGACCGTCGAGGCCTGCCCGTTCACTAGGGGCGAGTAGGTGTGCCCTCCCAGATAGAACCCCCCGTGCGAATCCTTCAGCAGGAAGCCCGAGTTGAAGGTGGCCGCGAGCGCGTCGAACTGCGTCTTGGGCACGCTTGCAGGAGGCGTGGCGGTACTGGGGGGGACCTGTGTGCCGGGGACGAGCCTGGTGGTCAGGAGCGTCGGGTCCATCCACATCACGGTTCCCAAGAAGCTGGTGTGCTGCGCGTCGGGCCGCAGGAACGCGACGCGGATGGCGGGGATGCCCTTCACCGTCTTGCCGACGGACTGCCACACGCCTTCGTTCGGAAGCGGATGCGTGACGAACGGCGGGATGTTCGCGGGCGGGTTCAGGTGCGGGATGGTGTGCGCGCCTGGGCTCTGGGGGCTCGAAGATGCCGGCGGCGTTGCACCCGGGATGCCGCCGGCAAGCGACCCGCCGACGGACGGCTTGTTCCACGTGTACCAGACCTTCTCGACCTTCAGGGTGACCCACGTCCCGCCGGGCAAGCTCTTGAACCACTCGACGCTCTTGGCCGACAGGGGCGCGCTCCCCGGCGCGGTCACCGCCCGGTAGTACGACCATCCTAGCGACGCCATCAGGACGAGCAGGACCAGCACGATCGTCCGGCGGATCCGGTGGCGGCGACGCCGGCGCAGGCTGCGCACGGGTGCAGAAGGGGCGGTCGGCTTGGGTCTGGACAACGCCTAGATCTCCAGACGCCGGAACAGCGGCCGGGGAAGGTGGCGAAGGACGCTCATGATCCAGCGGACGCGGGGCGGAGCCCACACGACCGGCGCACCGCTCGCCATCCCGGCGACGATGACGCCGGCGACCTCTTCGGGCGAGACCGCGAACGGCGCCGCCTTCATCCCCTTCGTCATCTTCGAACGAACGAACCCCGGGCGAACCACCAGCACCTGCACGCCCAGCGGGGAAAGCCGGTCGCCGAGCCCTTGACAGAACACGTCGAGGCCGGCCTTCGAGGACCCGTAGACGTAGTTCGACCGGCGGCCTCGTTCGCCCGCAACCGAGGAGAGCACCACGATGCTGCCGTGCCCCTGCGCGGCCATCCGATCGGCCAGCGGGATCAGGACCGACACCGCCCCCAGGAAGTTGGTGCGCAGGACATCCAGCGTGTAAGCGGCATCGGCCTCTGCCCGGACCTGATCCGACAAGACCCCGAACGCGAACACCACCGCGTCGATGTCCCCGCCGGGGCCGGCGAAGACCTGCTCCAGGAACGCCGGGTGCGTCTGGAACGCGTCGGCGTCGAACGCCGTGGTCTCGACGGTGCTCGCCCCGGATGCGCGCAGCGATGCCGCCGCCTCCGCCAGGTCGTCGGGCTTGCGCGCGGCCAGGATCACCCTGCGGGCGCCGCGCTGAACCAGCCGCTGCGCGGTTGCCAGACCGATGTCCGACCCGCCGCCCAGGACCAGGACGCTCCGAACGCGGCCGAAGGCATCGTTC
>JBBRTK010000315.1:0-1953 GCA_038244455.1 Actinomycetota bacterium | reverse complement strand
CGCGATCCTGCCGTCGTCGGTCTTGCGCAGGTAGTAGAGAAGATCCCGGCCGTCGCCGATCCCGATGTGATCCGACCACCCGATCTCTTCGAGTCGCTCGGGGATCGGCTCTGTGGCCACCATGTAGTCCACGATGACGCCGAAGCTCCGCCGGAAGCCGGGCCATCCGGCCGCCCACGCGCCGGTTGTCAGGACCACCTGGGGGGCGCGAACCCTGCCGCTCGAAGTGGTCACCACCGCGGGGTCGGTGTGCTGGATCCCCGTCACCTCAGTTCGTTCGAAGATGTGGACGCCGCCTTCCAGCAGGACCCGGCGCAGCCCTCGGGCCATCCTGGCCGGCTGCACCGTCGCGGAGTCCGCCAAGTACGTGCCTCCGACGAACCGGGGCGAATCCGCCAGCGCCCGCGCCTCCACAGCGCTGAGCGGTTGCATGCGATCCGCCAACCCCATCCGGGCGCAGTAGCCGGCGGCGTCGGAGGACGCCACGCCGCCTTGCCAGGTGCCGGCGCGGGCGGCCAGCACCCCATCGTGGTGGAACCAGGCATCGACCTGGTGCGCTACCAACCACGAGCCGATCTGCGCGACGGAGTCGGCAACAGCCGTCGCGTAGCGGATCCCCTCGTCGCGGCCGAACAACCGGCAGAGGCCCTCGAGATCCCACCAGGAAGGCGAGATGAACCCGCCGTTGCGCCCGCTTGCCCCGCCGCCACAGATGTCTTGTTCCAGGAGCACCACGCGAAGGCTCGGATCTCTTTCAGTCAGCTCGACCGCGGTCCAGAGCCCGGCGAACCCACCGCCGACGATGCACACGTCCGCCGAGATGGCCGACTCCAGGGGCGGACACGGGGCGCCGGGCTCGTTCGCAAGCGCCTCCTGCAGCCAGAACGACCGGGCCGAACCCGGGTTCGGCATGTCGACCGGAACGCGAGAGCGTGGGCTCATGGGGGCACCCTTCGCCCGCGCAGCCGTGCCGTGACCCTCAACAGAACCCGCCCAGCACCCAGGTACAGCAACGAGAACCCGCTCCCCACCAGCAGGAACGTGACCAACGCGCTCCCCTTGGGCGAACCCACCAGCCATGATCGAACCAAGATCCCAACGGGCGCTGCCACGGCCCAGGTAAGGATGAGCGCGGCCCAGGACCGTCGGCGATACGTGCCAACGGCAGCGGCGGTGAGCGCCCAGGCCGCGCCTAGCGGCACCAGGTTCCTGACCACGACGGCCGCGATCCCGGCGTCGTGGTGCGACGCCGCCCCGGTGAGGACGAACGCCGTCAGAGCAAGCGCGTCCATGACCATGAGCGCATGGGAAGGATCCGGTATCCCGACGGTCTCTTGGTGCTGTTCCATCCGCTCATGCTCCCATCGCAGACCCGTTCTTGACGAGCGTGCAAGGATGAGCGCATCCCATGGCCGGGACACCGCACCACCTCGCGCGCGTCCGCGCGGCGCTCGCCTTCGGCATCGCCGCGCTCCTGGCGGCGTGCAGCGGCGGACCCGCCCCCTCGCCCGTCCCCTCAACCCCGTCCGCGTTCGCGATCACGGTCAACGGCGAGGATAGGACCGTGGCGCCGGGAACCGCGTTGCGGTCGCTCCATCTGCATCCGCAGCCCGGGCGACTCCTGTCCATCACCGGAGGCGTCCTCGAGCGCGGCGCCTTCCAGGGACATATCGAACTGAACGGCGACCCGCACCCGGCTCCAAGCGCCCCGCTCCACCTCGGAGATGCCGTTACCGTGATCGACGCCAAAGACCGCACGGAGGGGCTTCGCCGCCGGTCCCACCTGACCGAGCCACGCTTGGGTGATCCCGAGAGCACGCTCACGAGGTACCCGATGCGCCGGGTCACCACGATCGGTCGCGTGTCGGGCATCGTGGCGTCCATCACCTATCACCCCGTCGGTCACGCGAAACCTCCGGGCCAAGTGGCGTTGTCGTTCGACGATGGGCCTTG
>JBBRTK010000314.1:0-1956 GCA_038244455.1 Actinomycetota bacterium | reverse complement strand
GCCTCAACAACCCCTTCAACGATCGTGACGAACACGGCTGCCCCCTCCCGATGCCACCGTCCGGAATCGCGATCGTAGTCCGCAAGACGGGAGGGAGTGCGCCGAGGGCGCCGTCGAGCCGACGGCACCCGGGGATATCCGCGGAGTGCCATCATCAAGGAGTCCGTGCAGCCAGCCGCCCTTTGCGTCGGCGATCCTCGGCGAGGATGAGGACAAGGACCGCTACGGCAGAGGCCCCCGCCAAGACCGAGATCGTCCACTCGCGAATCGGATCCACCCGGAATCCCCCGAGGCTGGGTCGAAACCTCAACAACACCTCGGCGACTACGGCGACCGGGGCGAACATGCGTGCCGCGAGGCCGATGGGTGTGTTGTTCCGTGCAAGCCTGCCGATCAGGCCCAGCGGTAGACCCGCGATGGTGGCCGACACGAGCCAGAGGCGAAGATCGACGGACACTCCAGCCAACCCCACGCCGACCCGGTCGCCCAGCGCTAGCCCGTATCCGTAGTAGGAAAGAACCGCGAGCTGGAGCGTGCCCATCGCGGCGAGGATCGCCCATAGGCGCGTCCGCAGGAGCCAGCCGGCCAGTACCGCCGCACCGATCCAGATCGCTCCAGCATTCGTGGCGATGTTGACCACCCGCACTGCGGGGGCCGGAGCGACGCCCAGCGCGGCGTCGGAGGCCGCGGCACAGAGTCCCAACCCGATCCCGAGCGCCGCCACCGCTCCCCACCGCCACCTCACGCCGAGACTGATCCGTCCCTCTGGATCCACCGCCATTAGCGTCGGGCGTTTGGATGCATGACCCCCGCCGTCCGACATCAACACGCCCCCCCCCTTACGGCCGCGACAGTCTACATAGAAGGTACTTTGGGGATGTCGCGGAACACAGCTCCCTCCACGTAGGCGCCGACAGGGACGTACCGTCGTCACGGGAGGGAGTGCGCCGAGGGCGTCGTCGAGCCGACGGAACCCTCCTGGTCATCTCCGAGGAGCGCCATCCTCAAGGAGTGCGAGCAGCCCGCGGCGCGCCCCGACCGCCCGCCAGACCCTCCCCGTTCCCACTCCCTCCCGGCACAACGAGGCCGGGGACGAACCCCGGCCCGCTGCTACCTGATGAACCGAACGCCCTACTCCGCCGCGGTCACCTCAACGGTAACCACAGGGTCGACGTCCTGGAACAGATGGATCCGAACCTCGTGGATCCCGACCGAACGGATGGGTTCGTCCAGGTGGACGTCCTTGCGATCGATGGTTACCTGGGCGTGCGCCGCGATGGCTTCCACGATCTCGGCCGACGTGACCGACCCGAAGAGCTTGCCCTCCTCGCCGACCCGCGCCGCGATGACGACGTGCCCGGAAGAGATGAGCTTGGAGGCGATGGCCTCGTATTCGCTCTTCTCGGCTGACTGGCGCGAGACGTGCGCACGACGAAGGGTCTCGGAGTGCTTGAGGGCGCCTTTCTCGGCCTTGACGGCCAGACCCCGCGGCACGAGGAAGTTCCGAGCGTAGCCGTCGGCGACATCGACGATGTCCCCCGGGACACCGAGCTTCTCGACGGGCTTCTGCAGGATGATCTTCATCGTGTCGAGTACGGGAGAAGGGCCATCTCTCGAGCGTTCTTGACGGCCGTGGCGACGTCACGCTGGTGCTGCACGCAATTGCCGGAAACGCGCCGGGCGCGGATCTTGCCCCGCTCCGAGACGTACTTGCGCAGCGTCATCGTGTCCTTGTAGTCGACGTAGGCGACGCGGTCCTTGCAGAACACGCACACCTTCTTCTTGGGCTGCTTCTTCCAGCCCTTCTCGTCCTTCTCTTTCCGTGGGGGACGCTTGGTCCCGGCTTTCGCTTTACCCGCCATCCAGTGGTGTCTCCTCACTCGTGCCACCGACGGGGGCCGCGACGCGCTCGCCCCAGTCACTGCCGCTGGTCGCGGACGAACGTGACTGACGCTC
>JBBRTK010000313.1:0-1962 GCA_038244455.1 Actinomycetota bacterium | reverse complement strand
GGTGCGAACCGCGTCCTACGAGGCATCGCCATCACCCACCCGACGGGTGATCCGTCGCTCGGGCCGGAGGAAGAACGGTCCCTGCGGATCCGCATCGTTGAACGGGCGCTGGAGATGCTCGCCACCGACGTCGACCCGCTGACCGCCTGGGAGTTGTCGTGATGGGTCCCGGGCGCGCAGCGGTTGTTGCCGCGTCACTCGTTCTCGAGCACGTTCCCGATCTGGTGCGGTACGGCTCGAAGCCCTCGCGTGAAGAAGGGCGGATGGAGGAGCTGACGGCTGCCTTGCGGACGTTCGAAGACGCGGTCGCCTATCCGCCCGATCAGGTGTTCATCGGGAATCTCCCACCCGAGGATCTGTGGGAACGTCCGCGGGCCTGGTGGCAACATCCGGTGAGCGGGGCGCGGCCAACCGGCGTCACCGGTGAGGTGATGCCCCAAGGTGACTTCTACCGCCTGCTGCAGGAGGTCGACCAGTTCGATCTGGTGCACCTGGCTGCCGCACCGAAGCCAGGTGAGCTCGCGCTCCACCAGGGCACTGAGGTGATCGGTGCGTTCGGCGGTGATCACGCCGCAGACGAATCGCTCGCTCCCGGCGTGCTGCTGGAGAACCTGGCCGCGAAGGCGAGCGGAGTGCACGCGCTGCGTCATCTCCTGACCCGCACCAGGATCGACCCCGGCTCCATCACGCATGCGATCGGCTGCGGCGAAGAGGCCGTGGGCGATCGCTACCAGCGCGGGGGCGGGAACGTCGCCAAGGCGATCGCCGAGCACGCCGGCCTCACCGGAGCCGGCGCCTTCGATGTGAAGTCGTTCTGTGCGGCGCCCGTGCACGCGTTGGTCATCGCCGCCGCACTCATCGAGGCCGGGATCGAGGAACGAGTCGTCGTGGTAGCCGGGGGATCGCTGGCCAAGCTCGGCATGAAGTTCGAGGGCGCGCTGGCCAAGGGGTTCCCCATCATCGAGGACGTGCTGGCGGGGATGGCCGTCCTCCTCGAGGTCGCCGACGGCTCGAACGGGCCGGTCCTCCGCACGGAGGCTGTGGGTCGGATGCCGGTCGGTGCGGGCGGAGCCCCGCAAGCCCAGCTCGAAGCGCTGGTCGGCTCGCCGCTGGACGCCCTGGGGATCGGTGTCACCGACATCGACACGTACGCCACCGAGATCCACAACCCTGAGATCACCGAGCCGCAAGGGGGCGGCGACGTCGCGGACCGCAACTACCGGATGCTCGCCGGCCTGGGAGTGGTGCGGGGAGAGTGGGACCGAAGCAACATCCCAGGCTTCGCCCGGGCTCATGGATTGCCCGGCTTCTCGCCCACGCAAGGGCACATCGCTAGCGCCGTCCCGTGGCTCCCCCACGCGCTCGGGAGGTTCGAACGCGGCCAGATCCGACGAACGATGTTGATCGCGAAGGGCTCGCTGTTCCTGGGCAGGCTCACGCATCTGTGGGACGGCGTGTCGGTGACCCTTGAGAGCTAGAAGGAGGTACCGATGATCGATGCCACCATCGAGACGTTCGCGGACCTGATCGAGCAGGGCCACGTGCTCGTCGACATCTGGGGACCGGAGTGTCGGCCGTGCCTTGCCCTCATGCCGGCCGTCGAGATGCTCGCCTCAACCTACGGCGACCGGGTCCGGTTCATCAAGGTGGAGGCGCCGGAGAACCGGAAGATCTGCCGGGATCTTCGGGTGGCCGGGCTACCGGCCTACCTGACCATGCGCGACGGCGTGGAGGTGGAGCGTTTGACCAGCAACGCCACCTCTGCGCACCAGATCGAAGCGGCAATCCTCCGGCTGCTGAGCGGCGCGCCGGCCGTTGGGCCGCCGATACCCGAGCATCTGAGGGGGTGAAGACAACATGGAACTGAAGGGCAGGCACGTGATCGCGCTCGGCGAGCGAGACGGCGTGCCGGGCGAAGCGATCGCCGAGGTCGTCCGGAGCGCGGGCGCCGAGGTGATCGAG
>JBBRTK010000312.1:0-1976 GCA_038244455.1 Actinomycetota bacterium | reverse complement strand
GGGTGACTCCAGCGCGAGGCCAGGCGGTGGACGCGCCGGTGTGCGGGCCGGTGCGCTCGGGCCAGGGGGCGCCCCCCGTCAACCTCCGGCCGGAAGAAGCGCGCCTTGCCCATCTCAGCCAACGTGAGGTACACGGCCACGAACAGCACGACGATGGCCAGGAAGCTCGCCGGCAGCGGCGTGAAGCCGAACAGCCGCGCCAGGGGGCCGATGTAGGGGATCAGCACGCCCGCTCCCGCGCAGGCGCATGTCGCGACCAGCTGCGTCCGGCTGGGGCGACTCTTGAAGAACGGCACACGCCGCGTCCTGATCACGAAGATCACGAGCGTTTGCGTCGCCAGGGACTCAACGAACCAGCCTGTCTGGAACAGGGACTCTCCGGCGTGGAAGACCCACAGCATCACGCCGAACGTGGCGAAGTCGAAGAGCGAGCTGATCGGGCCGAAGTACGTCATGAACCGGCGGATGAAGCGCGTGTCCCAATGCGAGGGTCGCTCAAGCAGCTCGGGATCCACCCTGTCAGTCGGGATCGTCGTTTGGCTGGTGTCGTAGAGCAGGTTGTTCAGCAGGATCTGGCTGGGCAGCATCGGCAGGAACTTCAGGAACGCAGAGGCTCCGGCCGCACTGAACATGTTCCCGAAGTTGGAGGAGGTCGCCATGAGGATGTACTTGATCGTGTTGGCGAACACGCGCCGGCCCTCCACCACCCCGTCGGCCAGCGTCCCAAGGTCCTTCTTCAGCAGGAGGATGTCGGCAGCGTCCTTGGCCACGTCGGTCGCAGTATCCACGCTAATGCCCACGTCGGCGTCGTGCAAGGCAACCGCGTCGTTGACCCCGTCGCCCATGTAGCCGACGTCCACGCCGGCCGCGCGGGTGAGCCTGATGATCCGCGACTTCTGGTCGGGTGCGACCCTGGCGAAGATCGACACGCCCGGGATAGCGGCGGTGAGTTCGTCGTCGGGGAGCCCCTCCAGGTCGCTGCCGGTAAGGATCCTCCCCACGGGCACCCCCAGGTCGGCGCAGACCTTTCGCGCCACCCGTTCGTTGTCCCCGGTCACGATCTTGACCTCGACGCCCAGGCCAGCCAGCCGGGCGAGGGCGGCGGGCGCGTCGGCCTTCGGTGGATCGACGAAGGTGATGAACCCGGCCAGCGTCAGGTCGTGCTCGTCCTCGGGACCGATGTGCTGTTGGCCGTCCGCCTGGCGGGTGGCCACCGCGACGACCCGGTGGCCCGCCTCGAACTCTCGGTCGAGGGCCTCTTTGACGGCAGGTTCGACACCGACGCACACGTCCAGCACGGATTCGGGAGCGCCTTTCGTGACGAGCAGGCGGCGGCTGTCCGGCCCGGACGTCAACACCGACATCCGGCGCCGCGTGTAGTCGAACGCGGCGGCATCCAGCCGCGCCCAGTCGGCAGTGGGTTGCGCAGCCGCCTCCGGCGAGGCCCAGAGCGCCTGGTCCAGCGGGCTCCCACCCGTCGGTGCCCCGTGCTCCATCACGATGTCGGAGCACAGCAGGCCGAGAAGCAACACCTCGGAGCTGGGCGCCCCGCCCGGTTCGGTGGCCGCCAGGAACGAGATGCGGCCCTCAGTCAGGGTTCCCGTCTTGTCGGTGTAGAGCACCGAGATGTTCCCGAAGTCCTCGATGGCCACGAGCCGGCGCACCAGCACGGACTTCTGCGCCATCCGCTTGGCTCCGGTGGCCAGGCTGATGGTCACGATCGCGGGGAGGAGCTCAGGCGTCAGGCCCACGGCAACCGCCAGCGAGAAGAGCACGGCGTCGATCAAGGGGCGCCCGATCGCCATATTGATGACGAAGATGGCGATCACCAGGATGGCGGTGATCCGCACCAGGAGCTTGCTGAAGTCGCGCAACCCGCGTTGAAAGCTGGTTTCGGGGTGGGTCTCGCCGAGCTGCATCGCGATCTTGCCGAAGGCGGTGCTGCCCCCCGTTCGCACGATCACGCCTTGCGCGAG
>JBBRTK010000311.1:0-2000 GCA_038244455.1 Actinomycetota bacterium | reverse complement strand
GCATCTACGGCTTCCGCAACAGGAAGGACCACACGTATGACGGTCTCTCCCTGGCCACCTCGGAAGCCGTCAAAGAGCCCACCGTCTGGGATCTCCTGGGAGAGCGCGGGAAGAAGTCGCTCCTGATCGGCGTCCCTCCCGGCTACCCGCCGAAACCCGTCGAAGGCTGGCGCATCTCCTGCTTCCTCACTCCTCCGTCCGCGAAGAACTTCACCGCCCCGGCCGAGCTCCAGGCCGAGGTTGAGGCCGAACTCGGCTCTGACCCCTACATCTTCGACATCCCGAACTTCCGGGAGAAGGGGCTGGAGTTCGTCATGGAGCAGGTCTACGCCATGACGAAACGCCGGTTCCAGGTCGCGCGCCGGCTGATACAGAACAAGCCCTGGGACTACTTCATGATGGTCGAGATGGGCCTGGACCGGCTCCAGCACGTGTTCTGGCAGTGCTGGGACCCCGGTCACCCGAAGTACGTGGCGGGCAACCAGTTCGAGAGCGCGTTCCAGAACTACTTCCGCTATCTGGACTCAGAGGTGGGTTCGTTGATCGAACTGATCCCCGACGACGCCGTGACCATCGTCATGTCCGATCACGGCGCCCGACGGATGGAGGGCGGGGTGTGCATCAACGATTGGCTGATCCGCGAGGGTTACCTCACGCTGTCGGAGGACATCGACGGTGTGGTCCCCATCGCGAAGGCCCCCATCGACTGGAGCAGGACGATGGCCTGGGGAGACGGCGGCTACTACGGCCGGCTGTTCCTGAACATCAAGGGCCGCGAGCCTCAAGGCGTGATCGAACCGTCCCGGTATGACGAGGTGCGCGACGCGTTGGTCGCCCGGTTCGAGGCCATGCTCGGCGCCGACGGCAAGCCGATGGGCACCGTAGTGCACAAGCCACAAGACGTGTATCCAGAGGTCAGGGGCGTCGCGCCGGACCTCATCGTCTATTTCGGTGACCTGGACTGGCGCTCGGTCGGCACGGTCGGCAACGCCGACATCTTCACCCACGAGAACGACACCGGGCCCGACGGCGCCAACCACGACCCCACGGGCATCTTCGTGATGAAGGGCGCGCCGGGCCAGGTCAACGGTCTCAAGGCCGGCATGAATCTCGTCGACGTCGGGCCGACCATCATGAACGTGTACGGGATCGAGATCCCCGAAGGCGCGGTCGGACGGAACTTCCTTTAGCCGAACGCCCTACCCGCTGAAGTCCACCGTGAAGTACATCCGGTGGGTGGGGATGCCGCTCCACACGGCGGTCGTCCCGCTGATCTGCATCGAAGGGCTCGTGGACGTGATGTGCTTCCCGTCAGGCACCACGACCACGACCCGCAGCGTGGTCGGGCGCACCGTCGTTTGTCCTAGGTAGGTGAGCCGGTAGGTTCCGCCCGAGCCCTGCACCTTCCAGGCACCCCGCTGGAAGGAGTCGATCTTGAGATCACTGGTCTGTCCACTCGGCGTGCGGAAGAAGCCCTGGAAGAAGACGTGGCCGAGTTCCGTGCCCGATCCGAGGTTCACGGGAGCCCCGTCCTTGGACGCCGACAGCAACTCGCAGGCGCCGCCGCAGTAGACGTTCACCAGTTGCGAGCTCTCGCCGGCTCTTGAGGAACCCGCATGCGGCCCGATCACGTACGCAGGCTCCCCCGACGTTGGAGCGTTGTTGGTGAACTGGACCTCGGTCGTACCTGACGCTGTGCCGCCGTCCGCGAGTACCGCGGTATAGGTGATCGTGCGGTCCTGGTAGTAGTCGACCTTGTTCGCTCCGGCGCTGTTCTCGATCACCGAAAGGAAGTCTCCCGACGGCGCCGGCAAGGCTCCTCCCGCGCCGGTTCCCCGAAGTCCCTGCTCCATGAGCGCATCGGTGCTGTACACCAGGATGTGGCCCTCCCCGACGGCAGCGCCCAGGATCTTCATGTCGGCCACCGACACCTTCGGCCCACCGATGAACCCCTGCACCACTGCGGTCGCGACCGAGCCCAATACGCGCTTCCGGACCTG
>JBBRTK010000310.1:0-2001 GCA_038244455.1 Actinomycetota bacterium | reverse complement strand
GCCGGGGCGCCTCATGCCGGCGCTGACGACGACCGATCCGAGGGGGTGGCCACTACCCGCGAAACAGGGTGGCCGTTTCCGGCGAAACAGGGTGTCCATTTGCCGCGAAACAGGGTGTCCAAAACCCGTGAAATCCGCAGCCCAAGACATCACGCGTCTCGGCCCATTCCATAGCGGCCCCGCCGCGCGCTGCGATCATCTCCCGGATGACTTCGCTGTAGGTCACCGCATTCGCCAGGCCCAGCGCCTCGATGCGGACCAGCCCGATGATCAGTTCCAGGCGACGAGCATTGGCGAAGAACTCGGAGCGCTTCCCGATGGCCTCACCGATGCGCTTGAGCGTCTCCTCGACCCCACCTGCCGACTTCGGCATGTCCGGGTTCTGCTCCTTGAGGACGAACTGCTCCAGGATCGTCGACTCGTTGTCGGCGATCCATTTCCGGATGCCCATCACTTTGTCGTCCGGGATGAACTTGGTGGTCGTCTTCGGAATGAGGCCCTCGATGCCAACCTTGAGAGCCTCCCAATCCTCTGGTGACTTGAGGGAACGATTGACCAAGGTGTGGAGGGGATGGGTCCGCTTTTCCACGTCGCCGCGGCGGACCGCCTTGATGGGCGTCCGTTCGTAGGCCTCGACGCCCAGGCGCACGGCCTCGGCCGGAGTCACCTTTCGCGGGATGTCATCGGCAACCAAAGCCAGGCGCATCCGTTCCCGAAGGTGCTGCTCGCAGCGAAACAGAGTGGCGTCCTTCCAGGTCGCCCTGACCGCGATCTCGATCCCCGGATCAAGGTCGGCCACCACCCACACCGGCGCCGGCCCCGCCGGCAGCCGCGCGAAGAGACGACGCCAGGACTCGGAGTCCTTGCCACCCTCGAGGGCGGCAAGGATGGGAAACGCCTCTTCGCCGACCGCGCTGGCGTCGGCCATCACCATCATCTCGCCGTTGCGCTGGCCGCCATGGGCCTGGTTCACCGCTCCGTACTTGTCCGCGGCCCACGCGCGCCGTTTGATCGGCTTCGAGTCGATGGCAAGGACACTCGGCATCTTGGTCGGCGCGAAGGCGGCGATGATGCACGGCCCGAAAATGTCGAGGTAGGACGCGACCGTCGTCCCCGACTTGCTGTACTGGTTGCTGCGCGTGATCGGCTGGGACGTCCGGTACTCGTACTTGCGCCACGCGGGAACCGCGGGCCCTTGCGGGACCGGCGGCTGGGTCTCGACTGTTGGCTTCGTCGCTGCCAGCGCTGCTGCCTTCTCCTGGTTCCGCTTCAGGTCGCCACGTGGAAGCCACGGCCGGTTTCGACAGGTAGGCCGGCCGGGCTGCCGCGCTTGTCCGGCCTCGACCCGAAGGCTCTTTCCCGCTTGGGGGTAACTTCGACCTCGGCCCAGTTGGACTAGCGCTTCTGCCTGCTCGAGGATCGCGTAGGTGTACCCCGCAGCGAGCAGGACGCCGCTGTCCGCACCGTGCCGCTGTCCGCACTTCGTGCATGGAGCCTGGGCCGCCGGGTTCGCCGGCGTGATCGTGCGCGGTAGGGTCGAGCGCTTGACCATGTGGCGCTGAGCGCCGGCGGGGACGCATCTGAAACCGAACGCCCCATAGAGCCCGTTCTTGGAGTTCCGGATCCGTCGGTCGAGGTAGACCTTGCTCCCCGGATGGTCTGGACAGACGGGGCGCTCCCCGACGTCGTGGCGTGTGATCGTGATGGCTGGTTCCTTCTTACCTAGGAAACCAGCGTCCGCCCTGCGCGCCGCGCGCGATATGACCCCTTCAGTGGTACTTCCGTACGGTTAGGTGGTAGTCACCCCATCAGAAATCGAGGTTAGTTGCCGCCGCAAATACCACTGATTTCACATGCCCCCGGCGTTGCTGGTGCGGATGGCTGTGATCATGGTGTGGGCGACCTCATAGAAGGACTGTGCGTACCTCGCTTTCGACCAGGCTGGCCGCGTTCAGGGCCTGCGAACCGGTTGACCCCGCGGGATCTCGCGCATGGGAGGTC
>JBBRTK010000309.1:0-2012 GCA_038244455.1 Actinomycetota bacterium | reverse complement strand
TCGCCCGCTGAGGCGGCGCCCGCGCGCCCCTACTGGATGCCCGGCGCTGCCGTGCTCGGCGGGGGGCCGGCGACCATCTGCGGCGCGACCATCTCCTGGTCTGCCTTGACCTCGATCCTCTTTGGCAGGTCTGCCACGGCAATCGGGAAGTGACACGCGATCTGGTGGCCGGGTGCGATCTCGATAAGCGGTGGGACCTCGGCCGCGCACTTCTCCCGGGCTTGGAAGCAGCGCGTCCGGAAGACGCAGCCAGATGGCGGATCAATCGGGCTGGGAAGGTCGCCCTGGAGGATGATCCGGGAGCGGGAGCGCTGGCGCTTCGGGTCCGGGATGGGCACGGCCGACAGGAGCGAATGCGTGTACGGGTGGAGCGGCGCCGAGTAGATCGTGTTGCGGGGCGCGCTCTCCATGATCTTCCCGAGGTACATCACCGCGACGCGGTGCGAGATCTGGCGCACGACCGCCAGGTCGTGGGCGACGAACAGGTACGCCACGCCGAACTCCACCTGGAGGTCGCGGAGCAGGTTCAGGATCTGGGCCTGGATCGAAACGTCCAGAGCCGACACCGGCTCGTCGCAAACGATGAACTTCGGCCGAAGGGCAATGGCCCGGGCGATGCCGATCCGCTGTCGCTGGCCCCCCGAGAACTCATTGGGGTAGCGGTTGTAGTGCTCGGGATTCAGCCCGACGCGCTCCATGAGCTCGTACACGGCGTTCTTCACGCCACCTTGCGGCTTCACCCCCTGGATGGTGAACGGCGCGCTGATGATCGTTCCCACCGTGTGGCGCGGGTTGAGGGCGTTGTACGGATCCTGGAAGATGATCTGCGCCTTGCGGCGGAACGGGATCAACGCGTTCGTGGAGAGCTTCGTGATGTCCTGCCCGTCCACGACGATGGTGCCTCTGGTCGGCGCCAGGAGCCGGAGGATCGTCCGGCCGGCGGTCGACTTGCCGCAGCCGCTTTCACCGACGAGGCCGAGCGTCTCGCCCTCATTCAGATTCAGGCTGATGCCGTCGACCGCCTTCACATTGGCAACGGTCCTAGGCAGGATGCCCAATCCCTTCGATTTGACGGGAAAGTATTTCTGCAGGTCCGTGACCCGCAGGATCTCCTTGCTGCTGACCGTCATTCGATGGCTCCGGCGATCGCGGCCGGCTGCGCCTCGAGGGCGCTGAGCGCATCCACGGCGATGGCCCGACGCTCGTCACTCGGGATGTGGCAGCGAACGAAATGGTCGGGCTCGCTGGCAAGCAGCTCCGGCCGCACCTCGAAACAGGCGTTGTTCGGGACACGATCGGTGTACTTGCAGCGAGGGTGAAACACGCACCCGGAAGGGTGTCGGAGCGGTGACGGTGGGTTGCCCTTGATCGGGTCCAGTCTGTCCGTCCGCCGGTCCATGCGCGGGATCGACGCCAGCAGCCCGAGCGTGTATGGCATCTCCGGCGACGCGTACAGCTGGTCCGTCGGAGCGGCTTCGACCACCCGACCCGCGTACATCACCGCGACCTCGTCGGCAACGTCGGCGACGATCCCGAGGTCATGGGTGATGAGGACCACGGCGGTGTTGAACTCCGCCTGGAGCTTTGCGATCAGGTCCAGGATCTGCGCCTGGACCGTCACGTCAAGCGCCGTGGTCGGCTCGTCTGCGATGAGCAGGGCCGGCGAGTTGATGAGTGCCATCGCGATCATCACGCGCTGGCGCATGCCGCCGGACAGCTGGTGTGGATAGTCGTCCACGCGGCGCTTCGGCGCCGGGATGCCGACGCGGTCCAGCATGTCGATCGCCTCGGAACGCGCCGCGGCCTTGCTGATGTTGCGGTGGACGCGGGCCGCCTCGCCGAGCTGCGCGCCGATCCGGTAGAACGGATGCAGGCTCGACATCGGGTCCTGGAAGATCATTGCCATCTTGGAGCCGCGGAGCTTGCGCACCGAAGAATCGGCCATGCCGACGAGCTCCTCGCCGTCCAGCCAGACCTCGCCGGTCACGGTCGCTTGCTGGCGATTGATGAGG
>JBBRTK010000308.1:0-2035 GCA_038244455.1 Actinomycetota bacterium | reverse complement strand
GTCTTCGCCGGACTGACTGCTTAGCACCGTCACCGCGATGACGAGCGGCATCGGAACCCCCACGCTGTCGGCGCCACGCTTCGCGCCCTCGAGCGCCGCGCGCATCATCGCCTCACCGCCGAGCGCGTGCACGTTGAACATAGCCGGGCCCAGGCGCGCGATGTTGGCCGAGGCTCTCTCTACCGTGTTGGGGATGTCGTGAAGCTTAGAGTCAACGAACACGGGCGCGTGAGATACGATGCGCTGCACCGCCTCCGGCCCGCCGGCCCAGAACAGCTCCAGCCCCACCTTCAGCATCCCGACCTCCAGCGCGAGACGCTTGGCCAGCTCATCCGCAACCTCCACGTCGGAGACGTCGAGCGCCACGATCAACGGCAGATCGGGACGAGGGATCATCGGTGAGCTCCCTCCCCCGGCGGATCGAACCCATCGGGAACTCGTAGCCGTCCACGGATGTCGTTCGGCGATGCCAGGCCCTTGCCTTTGAGGTACCGGGCAACTCCCTGCGCGATCTCGACCGGCGCGATGGGATCGACCAGCGCCGCAGTACCAACCTGCACCGCCCACGCACCCGCAAGCAGCATCTCGACCGCGTCCTCGCCGGTGCGCACACCGCCGACGGCGATCACCGGCAGATCGGGCAGCGCGCGTGCCACATCGAACACCGCGCGCAGCGTGAGCGGACGGAGCGCAGGACCCGATAGCCAACCCGTGACAGAACCCAGATCTGGAGCGAGCGACGCGGCATCGACGGCCAGCGCCCTGGGGGGCGAACAGAGGGTAAGGCCGGTGACGCCGGCGCGGGCTACGGCGGTCGCGACCTCCACCAGGCCGGCGCCCACGGAGGGCAGCTTGGCGAACACCGGCACGCGTGACATGCGTGCGACCGCACCACAGACCTCCGCGGCTCGGTCGGCGCGGTCACCCAAGACCTCCCGGCCCAGTTCATCGTCGGGGCCTGACAGGTGGATCTCGATCGCGGAAACACCCGGGCGCCCCTGGAGGATGCTCGTGAGCCGGACGAACTCCTCCATGGTGCTCCCGCCGATGGAGACAACCACCGGCGTGCCGGCCCGAACCAGCCGGGGCAGTTCCTCCTCGACGAACGATCCTATGCCGGGGTTCTGCAAGCCGGTCTCCCAGACGACGCCCGAGGGCGATTCGGAGACGCGCGGGGTGGGGGTGCCCTTCCGGGCGACCAGCGTCACGGTCCGGCTGACGACCGCGCCCACCTTGTGGACGTCGACCAACCCCGTCCACTCACGGCCCGTACCCGCGCAGCCCGCAGCGACCATGACGGGGGTGGCGATGGTCATGCCGCCCAGCTCGACGCTGAGGCTCCGCCTTACCCCGGCCATTCGCGCACCACCGGCAATCCCTCGGGCGGGGTCGGGAGCATCTGAGGCTCCTCGGCCAGCCAACGGTCCCAGACCACCCGGGCGGGATTGAACACGGGTCCGTCGATGCAGGCGCGCAGGTTGTCGTAGCCGGTGCCGTCCTTACGTGCGACCGGCACCACGCAGCTGAAGCAGAGCCCCAGCCCGCACCCGAACCGCTCTTCAACCGCAACCTGCGCGGGAAGGCGGCGCTCCCGGCAGAAGGCGGCGATCCTCTCGAGCGACCGGGTGGGCGCCGCCGCGTAGACGACCTCCGTCCCGGTCTTCTCAACCATGGCCGGGAGCGCGTCCAGCACGGAGCCTCTTTCGCCCAGGGAGCCATCCGCCGTCACGATGGTGATCGTTTGGGATAGGCGCTTGCCCTCGATCGGCTTGAAGACCGATGCGAAGGAGGCGGCCCCGATGATCATGTCCACGCGTTTGCCGCGCGCGATCAGTTCCTGCGCTAGGAAGTAGATGGACGCCGCCCCGTGTCCTTCGGCGATGAGCAAGCAGTTCGTCAGCTTCTTCGGATAGGCGAACCCTTTCCCCAGGGGGCCGATCACGTCGAGGAACTCGTGCGCCTTCGCCTGCCCGAGCAGCTCCGTCCCGGGGCCGTGGGGCTCGAAGCAGAACTCCACTGTCCCTGCCCATCCGCC
>JBBRTK010000307.1:0-2035 GCA_038244455.1 Actinomycetota bacterium | reverse complement strand
GATAACGGCTCGCCGTGCTCATGGCTCTCCAGCTCGGCCGCGCGATAGCGGTCGACATCGCCAGGGTGCAAACACCGGTCGAACAGCGTCGGGTCGGCGAGCCATTCCTCCGGCGGATACCCCAGGATGGTTTCGATCTGGGGACTGACGTAGATCCAGATGCCGGCCTCGCCGAACTCCGCCGCGTAGACGATGCCGGGGAGCCGGTCAACCAATGTTTGCGCATCGACGGGGACGCCAGGCTGCGATCCCTTGCTCACCATCGCCCGCCTCTCCCCGTGGACTCCACCGCCCCGCGCGAGTGTAGTTCACCGGGCCGCGCCGGTGCGTCGCTCAGGCGCCGCGCCCGACGACGGCGTCCAGCGCCACGGCCGCGAACAGGAGCGTGAGGTAGACGATGGAATCTCTGAAGACCCGCATCGCCGCGCGCCGGGAAGGGGTCCCGCGCAACCTCCAGATCCCGATCAGGAACCAGGCGCCGAGCGGGGCGGCGGCGACCGCGTAGAGCGGCCCCATCCGCCCGATACGGACGAATACAAGGGTGCTGCCGACGAGAACCACGGCGTACCACCACATCTGCCGCACGGTCCGGTCAACGCCCACGACGACCGGGAGCATGGGCACTCCGGCGGCCGCGTATTCGTCCCTGTACACCAGGGCCAGCGCCCAGAAGTGCGGCGGCGTCCACAGGAAGACGATGAGGAAGAGCCCGAACGCCGGGAGTCCGACATGGCCGGTGACCGCAGCCCACCCGATCAAGACCGGCACCGCCCCGGCCGCGCCGCCGATCACGATGTTCTGCGTGGTTCTCCGCTTGAGCCACAGCGTGTAGACCCCAACATAGAAGACCACGGCGGCCTCCGCGAGCCACGCCGCAAGCAGACCGGCCGTGAGTGCCAGGAAGACGAAGGCGCCCACCGTCAGCGCGATGCCGAAGATCAGGGCATTCGCCGGAGCGATCACATGGTCGGGCAGAGGGCGATGCCGGGTTCGGTGCATGAGCTGATCGATGTCACGGTCCAGGTACTGATTGATGGCGTTCGCTCCCCCGGCCGCGGCCGTCCCCCCGATCAGCGTCGCCAGGATCAGGCTGAGCCTGGGCACCCCGGAGGCGGCCAGGAACATCGCGGGAACCGTGGTGATCAACAGCAGCTCGATGATCCGGGGCTTCGTGAGTTTCACATAGGCCGAGAGGACCACGAACGCTCGGTCGGCTCGGCCGGCGGCCTCACGGGCGATGAGCGGCGTCGCCACCTCAGACGATCCCGGTCATCTGCGGACCACGAAGTTCTGTCCCATGCCATAGACTCGGCCGGGTGAAGCGTTTGATCGATCGCTGCCTTCGATGCGGGGAGACCGTCCCTGCGGGGAGTTCGGTGTGCCGCGCCTGCAACCCGGCGGACCTTCCCGCGCCGAGCCCGGTGCAGTACCACGCGATGGTCTTCCTCGCGGTGCTTGGAACGATGGCGCTCATGACGCTGGTGTTTCTGATCCGGGGCTGACGGCATCCGCCTCCGGATGGTGCGCATGCTGATGGCGGATATCCCTGGCCCATCCGACCGCCGCAGCAACGAACACGATCCCTCCCGGGATCAGGAGCCACCGGGCGACCACGGCTCCGGACACCAGGATCATCGCGGCTACGGCGAACCCCGCGGGCCAGATCGTCGGACCCACGTGGTCCAACTCCACGGCCCCAACCTGTTCCGACGGCGCAGCCTCCGCCTCGTTCGCCGCTCGTCGGACCGCTCCCCTGAGCACCAGTGCCACGTAGGCGAACGCGATCGCGGTCGAGGCGATCAGCAGACCGCCGGTCCACTCGTAGGAAGTCGCCATGTACACGGCCGAGTCCACGAGCAGGAACACGGCCAGCCACACCATGGTCCGGGCCATGGGCCGCATCAGGACCCCCTCTGCGGCAGGATGTAGAAGATCACGAACAGCCCGACCCACACGATGTCCACGAAGTGCCAGTAGATCGAGGACGCCCGCACAGGGTCATGCTGTTCGCTCGAGAAGTCGCCGGCACGCGCTC
>JBBRTK010000306.1:0-2050 GCA_038244455.1 Actinomycetota bacterium | reverse complement strand
TCCATCCGTGTCGCGGAGAAGGCAGGCATGCGGCTCATGGAGCGGTTCGAGCATCACTCGGGCGGCGAGACGTGGCACGGCGTTCGCTACGAGGTGCGACGTGATGGCGCCAGCAGCTCTTGAGCGTCGCTGACTTCGTGCTCATCTGGCCGTACACTTGGGCGGCCTCGTAGGTTCCGCCCGCGACGCCCGACGGCCCGAAACCTCCGGTCGCGCCCAGGTCAGCCCATTCGCCCGGCTGACAACCCGATGAGGGGATCTATGGTCACCACGAACGGCAGAACGACGAACTCCCCCCTGTCACCGGCCGACCTCCTCACAGAGCTCGAGCCTGCGGTTCGCCAAGGTCTGGACTCACACCTCGCGGTTGCGACCGAGTGGTTCCCCCACGAGTTCGTTCCCTACGAGGTCGGCCGGAACTACGTCCACGAACCGTGGGAAGAAGCCGACAGCGACCTCAACCCGGTCACCCGCACGGCGCTGGAGGTGAACCTGCTCACCGAGGAGAACCTCCCCTACTACCACCTGGCCCTGTGGGAGACCTTCGGGAAGGACGGTCCATGGGGAGAGTGGGTTCGCCGGTGGACGGCCGAGGAAGGCCGTCACGCCACCGTGCTGCGCGACTACCTGACGGTCACGCGCGGCATGGATCCCGTGGAGATGGAACGCGGCCGGATGGATCAGGTGAGCCGCGGCTTCTACCCGGAGAACGGCGGGTCGTTCTCCAACCCCCTGGACGGGATCGCATACACGACGCTGCAGGAGCTGGCGACCAGGATCGCTCACCGCAACACGGGCATCTTCACCCACGATCCGATGATCGAGAAGCTCACCGCGCGGATCGCGACCGACGAGAACCTCCACTACGTCTTCTACCGGGAACTCGGCAAGGCCGCACTGGAGGTCGACCCCTCGGCCATGGTGCTCGCCATCAGCCGTCAGGTCATGGGGTTCGCGATGCCTGGCATCGACATCCCCGAGTTCCGGGCCAAGGCCATCGAGATCGCGAAGAACGGCATCTACGACCTGCGTATCCATCACGACCAGGTGGTGGTGCCCGTGCTGTTCAAGCACTGGAAGATAGACACGCTGACCGGGCTCTCAGAGGAGGCCGAGGCCGCGCGCGAGGCCACGCTCAACTTCCTGCCGGCGCTCGACGCCATGGCCACGATGTACGAGGAGAAGCGCGCCGCCCGCGAGTCGTCCTAGTTCCGAGACTGGAATCCCGCGCCACGCGAACCTAGAGTCCAACCACCGATGGACGAAGGAGGAACCGTGGCCAAGGCAGCCCCCAGGGTCTCTGAGCACCCCGCGTTGATCGACTACGCGGAGACTCGCGCGAAGAGCCTGCAGAACCGGATCGCCGATGCGATCACCAGCTTCGCCGGATCGATGGTGTTCGTCTACATCCACATCGTCTGGTTCGCGGTGTGGATCGGCGTGGGGATCGAAAAGTACCCCTTCGGTCTGCTGACGATGATCGTGTCGTTGGAGGCCATCTTCCTGTCGACCTTCGTGATGATCAGCCAGAACCGGCAGGACCAGGCTCGCGTGCATCTGGCCGACCAGGAATGGCATCTGGTCCAGAACGAGGAGAAACAGAACGAGCAACTGCTGGCGCTCTCCGGCCAGATCCTCGAGCTCACGCAGGCGATCCACGACCTGACGAAGGCCCACACGGCTTCAACTTCCTGACCTTCCGGAACGCCAGCTGGCGCCCTCGGCCGATCCGGGCGACAATCCGCCTGCTCTCCGCGCCCGGCGGTGAGCGGTCGCCGACGGAGGGGGCTCAGGGTGGGGCAGCGAGTCGCACGATCGCGCGGCGGGCTCGACGTTTTCGCGCTAGCCGGTGAGCGGGCCGCCGAGGACCCAGCCGTGGGGGTCCTCGCCCCAACGTTCCCCGAACCCGTGGGCGAGCCGGCAGCGGACCTGTGGGCCGATCTCACCGAACGCATCGATTTCTCGCTCTTCCGGCCCAAGATCTCTGCTGATATCGAGATCCGCATCTTCCGGCTCCGATGGGGCAACGACTACGCGCTCGCGGCGAACC
>JBBRTK010000305.1:0-2076 GCA_038244455.1 Actinomycetota bacterium | reverse complement strand
GTTCCTCGCGTCCATCACCGTTCGGTTGACCTCGAGCGCGATGTTGGGCCAGCGGCTTGAGGTTGTGGCGTTGGCGGCGGGCGTCATCGCCATCGGCGCCGCACTCATCTCGGCTATCGGTGGCCGAAAGGGTGGGACGGGTGTCGTGGTTGCGGTGGTGTTGGGGCTGGGCGCCATCTCCTACCCGGTCCTGGTGTCGCTCAACCTGGCGGGCAACGCCATCGGCGGTTCGATCAAGTAGCTACTCGGCGCCGGGCCACCCCGTGTACACGCCGGGGCCGCGCTTGCGGAGCTCGTTCCCGATGACCGTCCGCTGTATCTCGCTGGTGCCCTCCCAGATCCGATCCACCCGGATCTCTCGGTAGAGGCGCTCCACTGGGAACTCGCGCATGTAGCCGCGACCCCCGAAGATCTGCACCGCCTTGTCGATCACGCGCCCCGCGGTCTCCGAGCAGACGAGCTTGACGGCGCTGGCCTCGGCGTGGAGGCGCTTGCGAACTAAGCCGCCGCGCGCAGCCTCCCAACACACACGGTAGAGGAGCGACTTCGCGGCCATGATCTCCGCAGCCATGTCCGCGAGCATGAACTCGATCGACTGGAACGTTACGATCGCCGCACCGAACTGCTCCCGTTCTTTCGCGAAAGCGAGCGAGAGGTTAAGCGCTCGGGCCGCGGCACCCATGGTCCTGGCTCCGATCATGAGGCGTTCCTCGACGAACCAGTCCTTCGTCAACTCGTAGCCCTCGCCGACTTCTCCCAGTCTGCAGTCATCGCCGACCCGCACGCCCTCGAACGCATAGATGGGGTGTTCGAAGACGAACGTGTGCATGTACTTCGGCGTTCGAACCAGCCGAACCCCGGGGGTGTCCTTGTCCACGAGGAACGTGGTTGGCTTGGACGGATCGCCGTCCACCACGGTGTGGAGGATGAAGAAGTCGGCGACGTCGCCCGAGGTCACGTGCCACTTCTCTCCGTCGATGATCCAGTCTTCGCCGTCGCGTCGTGCGCTGGTGCGCACCATGTGCGGGTCCGAGCCGGCGCTTTCCTCAGTGATCGCGTAGGCGTCGCGGCGTTCGCCACCGGCTGCGGGACGTAGGAACCGTTCCTTCTGTTGGTCGGTGCCTTTGGCCAACGGGATCGACGGGCGCCACGGGATGTCCCAGAGCGCCCCGGTGGCATGGCCCCACTGTTCCTCGACCAGCATCTGCTGGAACAGGTCCAGCCCCTGGCCGCCATTCTCCGGCGTGTGGTTGATGGCATTGAACTCCCAGTCCAGGACCGCCTGCTTCGCCGTGGCGTGACTCTCGGGGCTGAGGCCGTCGTTGGTTTCGCACTCGTCTTCCAGCGAGATCAGGATCTGCTCAGTGAACTCGCGAGCCTTGATGGCGAGGTGGCGGTCCGGGCCGGTTAGGCGCATGTCCATGGCGGGCTCCTGATTCCTTGGGATAAGGTCGCGCCCGAGTCTATGCAGCACCGGCCAAGGGGAGGTAGCGACGTGCGGACGGTCTTTCAAGGCGGACGGGTGTTCGACGGGACGGGGGCCGCCGTGGCGCAGGCGGACGTCCTGATCCAGGATGGCGCGATCGTCGCGGTCGGTCCCGGTCTGGAGGGGGACGTTGCGGTCGATGTCACCGGCAAGACCCTCCTGCCCGGCATGTTCGACACGCACGCTCACCTGGCGATGCGCTACGAGGACTTCGACGAGGCCGTCGTCATGAACGAACCGTTCAGCCTGAAGTTCTTTCGGATGGGCCAGAACCTGCGGACGACGCTGGCGCTCGGGATCACGACCGTCCGTGACGCAGCGGGCGCCGACGCGGGACTGCGGATGGCGGTGGAGCAGGGGGCGCTGGTCGGGCCGAGGATGCAGATCAGCGTGCAGATGTTGTCGATGACCGGTGGGCATGCCGACGCGTGGCTCCCGAGCGGCATGATCGGTCAGTGGGGCGTCGAGTATCCGGGCATGCCCAGCGGCGTGTGCGACGGCGTGGACGGCGTAACGCGCAAGGTTCGGGAGGTCATCCGCGCCGGCGCCGACGTGATCAAGATCGCCTCCAGCGGCGGATTCCTTTCACC
>JBBRTK010000304.1:0-2081 GCA_038244455.1 Actinomycetota bacterium | reverse complement strand
GGGATGTTCTCGACCGGGGTCTGGAAGCGGGTTCCGGAGACGGGACCCGTGGACAAGGACGCCGACGAGGTGGCCGTCTTGATCCGGGGCGAGGTGGAGATCGACATCGTTGGCGACGGCGGAATCGCGTCGGGCGGACCGGGCGACGTGCTGGTGACGGAGAAGGGGTGCCGAGGGACCTGGCGGGCGCAGTCGTTCATCGAGAAGTTCTGGGCGGTCTATCACGGCTGATCCCTACGGCTCGCTCGACCCGGCAGGGACCGGTGGCTCGGCCGCCGTCCCGCGCTATCCGGACGTCGGGTCGGTCGCCGCGTTGATGCGAGGGATACGGAGACGGTGCCCCCGCTGCGGCGAACGCGACACGTTCCTGACGTGGTTCCACGCGCGAGCGCTCTGCCCCGAGTGCGGGCTCCGCTGGGAGAAGGAAGAGGGCGGCTTCCTGGGGGCGATGATGATCAACTACACGGTAGCCATCGGCGGGTGGTTGGTGCTGCTGCTGGCGGTCTTGACCGCCACGGTCCCCGACGTGCCCGTCGTCCCGCTGCTGCTCGCGAGCGTCCTCGTGTTGGTTGGGCTGCCGCTCTGGTTCTACCCGCGCGCCAAGATGACCTGGGCCGCAGTGGAGTTCATGGTGCTGCGATCACAGCCCGACTACCAACCTCCGGTGCGACGCGATCCACGAACGAAGGAGCTGGAGTAGCGGGGTTAGCCCACCGTGTTGCGCGCAACCAGCCCGAACAGCAGGATCACGGCGACGTAGTGACACGCGCCTGCGGCCACCGTGAACGTATGCCAGATCTCGTGATAGCCGAACCAGCGCGGCGAGGGGTTGGGCCGGTTGGTTGCCAGGACCACGGCGCCGACCGTGTAGAGGAGACCACCGACAGCTAAGAGCGCCATGACCGGCCCGGTCAGCCGCGAGACCATCAGCGGCCCCGCGAACACGATAACCCAGCCGAGCGCGATGTAGAGCGCGCCCGAGGTTCGCTGGAAGCCGTCGATCTTCAGGAGCTTGAGCGTGATGCCGGCGATCGCTCCCGTCCACGCGATCCCCAGGAAGACCCACGACCACGGCGAAGGAAGGGCCAGCAGACAGAATGGGGTGTACGTGCCCGCTATGAGCACGAAGATCATCGAGTGGTCCAGCCGGCGAAGGCGAGGGATCACGTGGGGCGCCCAGTTACCGCGGTGGTACAGCGCGCTGGCGCCGAACAGCGCGATCAGGCTGAGGCCGTAGACGATGGCCGCAGCGCGCGAGGTGCCGTTGGGCGCCTGGGAGATGAGCAGCGCACCTGCGGGGATGGCGGCGAAGAAGGCGATCTGGTGGAGCCGGCCTCGCAGGATGGGTTTGGGCAGGTTGTGGCGGTCGGTGGGGACCGCAGGGGAAGTCGTCACCTCTCCAGGGTACGGGACGGTGAGGCGGTTCCCCCGTAGGCGGGGTGTGCTCATCCGATGACGGCTCGCGCCTGAACCGAGACGGACGACGCCCCGGGCAGGAGCAGGAACCCGGGGATGGGAACGGTCACCGTCACCGTTGCCTCGGTTGCGCCGAGAGCACACACGCACGAGGACAGCTCCGCGCCGTTGCGAGCCGCGTACTCCCGGGCCAGCGCGGCCGGGTCGCCCCCATCGGGGAAGGCGAGCTCCGCGACCGCGGCCAAGGCAGCGGAGTCCGCGGCCGTTCGCGCCCGTTCGCGGGCCTGCAATGCTCTGCCGACATCGGCGACCCCCATGCAGAGCACGACCAGGAGCGCCATCACGGCCGCCGCCACGATGGTCACCGACCCATCTTCGCCGCCGGGATTCAGCCGAATTCCTGACGGTCGGTTGCAGCGGCGTGGAAGTGCACGCCGCTGCCCAGCAACCACCCGATGAACGGCACCCGGATGGCGTCGTCAACGTCCACCGTCACCGTGACCGGCGCCCCGCGACCACCCGTCCGGACCACGCTCACTTGTGTGGCACCTGGATCCAGACCCGGACCCGCGGCGAGTGCGGCGGAGGTGACCGCATCAACTGAAGGGTCTACGGCGGCAGCGCGCGCACCAGCGCGCGCTGCCGCCTCGACGAGCAGACGATCC
>JBBRTK010000303.1:0-2088 GCA_038244455.1 Actinomycetota bacterium | reverse complement strand
TCGCCCACTACGGCGGGTCGCCGGCGTGGATGCTGGCGAGCGCGACCATCGGCAATCCGGAGGAGTTGGCCACGCGGCTGACCGGCTTGGAGTTCGACGTGGTGACGCAGGACGACTCTCCGCGCGGGCGGAAGCTGTTCGCGCTGTGGAACCCGCCGATCACGGACGAGGACACCGGGCACCGCAAGAGCGCGCTGAGCGAATCCGCCGGGCTCATGGCCCGGCTGGTGAGCCAGGACGTCCGGTGCATCGGCTTCACGCGCTCCCGGCGCGCGGCTGAACTGCTGGCCGAATGGGCGCGGCGCGGCGTCGACGACATCCCCAAGCGCGAACGCATCAAGGCCTACCGCGCCGGCTACCTCGCGCACGAACGCCGCAAGATCGAGGAAGCATTGGCCTCGGGCGAACTGATGGGCGTGGCATCCACCAACGCATTGGAGCTGGGGATCGACATCGGGACGCTGGACGCGGCGATCCTCACGGGTTACCCGGGGACGCGCGCGTCCATGTGGCAGCAGGCGGGGCGCGCGGGCCGGCGCGACACCGACGCGCTCGCCGTGCTCGTGGCCCAGGACGACCCGCTGGATCAATATCTGGTGAACCACCCTGAAGATCTCTTCTCCAAGCCGCCCGAGGCTGCGGTCGTCGATCCGACCAACCCCTATATCCTGGAACCCCATCTCCGCTGCGCTGCAAGGGAACAGCCTCTGTCGGAAAGTGAGTTCGCGTTCTTCGGGGACCCGGTCGCGGTGACGACGGCAGTCGCGCGGATGGTGGCGGCGGGCTTGCTTGCCAAGCGTGGCGACACCTGGCACGACCGCGGCACCGCCGCCCCGCACCAGGAGGTCGACATCCGCGCCGGAGCCGGCCACGTGTACTCCATCGTGATCGCCGGGACGGGCGAACTACTGGGAACTGCCGACGAAGGCCGAGCGTACGGGACGCTGCATCCGGGCGCCGTGTACCTCCACCAGGGTGACCAGTTCATCGTCCAGGAACTGAACCTGGTCACGCGGGTCGCCGTGGTCGATGAGGCCGACCCCGACTACTACACGCAAGCGCGCGACCTCACGGACATCGACGTGGTCAAAGTTCTTGACCAGTCCACTACGGGCGAGGCGCCCGTGTATTACGGCTCGGTTCGTGTCACCAATCAGGTGACGAGCTTCGTTCGCAAGCTGGTTTCGACGAACGAAGTGGTGGGTGAGACGCCACTGCCGCTGCCGCCCGTGACGCTGGAGACCAAGGCGGTCTGGTGGACGCTGAGCCCCGCGCTCATCTCGCGCGCAGCGGTGAGTATGAAGGACCTGCCCGGTGGGATCCACGCCGCGGAACACGCGGCGATCGGGCTGCTGCCGCTGGTGGCCACCTGCGACCGCTGGGACGTCGGCGGCGTCTCGACCCCGATGCACCAGGACACGGGTGCGACGACGATCTTCATCTACGACGCCTACCCCGGCGGCGCCGGCATCACCGAGCGCGGCTTCCACAGCGCGGAGCGGCTCCTTCGCGCCACGCTCGAAACGATCAAGGCGTGCCGATGCAGCCACGGCTGTCCCAGCTGCGTCCAATCTCCGAAGTGCGGCAACGGCAACGAACCGCTGGACAAGACCGCGGCCGCGTCGCTGCTGGCTGCGATACTCGGCACGGCATGGGGATGACACGGAAGCCGTACGTCGGCGTGGTGGGCGCAGGTCTTGCCACGGAGGCCGAACTCGAACTGGCCGCCGGCGTCGGCCGCTTGATCGCGGAGGCCGGGGCGGTCCTGGTGTGCGGAGGGCTCGGCGGGGTGATGGACGCCGCTGCGCGCGGGTGCGAGGAGGCCGGGGGTGCGAGTCTCGGGGTCTTGCCGGGCGACGACCGCCTCGCGGCTTCACGCCACCTCACGATGGCTGTGGCGACGGGGGTGGGCGAGGCCAGGAACGCCATCGTCGCCCGTACCGCCGACGTCTTGATCGCCGTCGGCGGCGAGTACGGGACGCTGAGCGAGATCGCGTTCGCGTTGAAGATGGGCAAACCCGTGGTGGGGCTCAGCACCTGGGACCTGGCGCGGGAGGAACTCGGCGATCCGATCGTCCGTGCGGAAAC
>JBBRTK010000302.1:0-2160 GCA_038244455.1 Actinomycetota bacterium | reverse complement strand
TAACCAGCGGGTGCTCGGCAAGCGCCTTCGAGCTCAGGTCGCGGAAGTCGTCCAGAAGGTCGAGCGCAGCCGTAACTGCCTCCGCGGCTGCGGAACGTTCATTCTGGTAGGCGCGAGGTGCATAGTCGATGAACCAAGCGTTGAACTGCTCGACAGAGGCCTCTACGTCCGCCATCCATCGATCGAGCTTATCGGCGTTGATCGCCATCGGCTACCGCTGTCCTCCTCCCGGCAGAGCCTACCTGGGGCCACAGACGTCTCAAGCAGAAGTCGCCCCGGGTCCCTTCGGACCGACCGCGGAGCGGCCGGCAGAACGCTCGCCGAACTCAAGGGCACGGGAACAAGGGTCGAAGACCTCCTGCGGGGTAGAATCGCCGCCTACAGCCGTGCACTCCGAGGAGGTGCGAGCAGATGACCGTCACGATCAACGATCTTCGCGCGTGGAAGATCGCGCACAAGCGCTGGGCCATGCTCACCGCCTACGACCACCCCACCGCACAGATCCTGGACCGGGCCCGCGTTCCCGTGCTGCTGGTCGGGGATTCGGTGGCGAACAACGTCCTCGGCTACACAGACACACTCCCCGTGACGATGGACCAGATGCTCCACCACACGGCGGCGGTCGCCCGCGGGGCCGAGCGCGCCATGGTGGTCGGCGACATGCCGTTCCTCAGCTATCAGGTGAGCGTCGAGGAAGGGGTGCTGAACGCAGGCCGCTTCCTCAAAGAAGCCGGCGCCCACGCCGTCAAGATCGAAGGGCCCCAGTACGACCTGATCCACAAGCTGGTCGAACTCGGGATCCCCGTGATGGCGCACATCGGCCTGACCCCGCAATCCGTCCACGGGATGGGCGGGTACCGGATCCAGGGCCGCGGCGAGGAGGCGGCTCGCGGACTGCTGGACCAGGCGCTCAACCTGGAGAAGTCCGGCGCGTTCGCGGTGGTGCTGGAGGGCGTCCCGTCGAGCGTCGGCGCCCAGATCAGCGGCGAACTCCACATCCCGACCATCGGGATCGGCGCGGGACCGGACACGGACGCACAGGTGCTGGTCATCAACGATCTCCTCGGGATCAACGAGAGCGTGCCCAAGTTCGTGAAGAAGTACGCCGACCTTCGGGGGGTCATGGAGGAGGCCGTCACCCGCTTCATCTCGGATGTCGAAACCGGCGCGTTCCCGGACGGAGACCACAGCTACTCCTAGCTCCGTTGTCCGTGTGGCCTACAAGCCCGGGGTAAGCTCGGCCGATGTTCAGGGTTGTGCTCAGCCCGGCGGGCCAGTTCTTCCTCCTGGGCGCGATATCAACGTTCGCTGCGGCGATAGCCGCATCGGCCGCCATCCGCTATCGCGGCACGCACGACCCCTCGGCACTCTTCCTCAGTTGGGGGTTCGCGATCCTGACTGCGAACACCCTCCTCATGATCGCGTGGAGCGGACTCCACCCGTCGATGCGCGGCGCGTTCCAGATCTCGACCCTCGCGAAGGGCTTCTCCCCGGTGGGGCGTTCGGGGCGCGACGTCCTTGGCTGGTGGTTCGTCGGCTGGCTCGGCGCGGGAGCAGGCTTGCTCCTCCTCCGGCCTTGGTGGGACCGTCGGGGACGAAAGCCACTCAACCCCACGCTCGTCGGCTCGCTCGCGGTTGGTGGGACGCTCCTGTTGGACGGGCTCGTGGCACTCACCACCCGTGCGACATCGGTTGCGGCTCTGCTCTACAGCCGACCGTCGTCGTCCGGGCGCCCCATGACGGTCGTCGGCATCCGAACCGCAACGCCGGGAGTGATCGCCTGGGGTCTTGGCGTCACCACGATCATGGTCCTGCTGACGGCTGCCGCACGACTCATCTCTCGCCCGTTGTCCCGACGCCTCGCCGGCGCGGGTGCCGCGGTTGGGAGCATCGGTGTCGGGCTGCAACTCCAGCGGGTCACAGTGGCGACCGACGTATTCCGGTGGGGCGACCTCGCCTCCGTGGTCGGCCTCGCCCTGGTATTCAGCGCTCTCCTCGTCGCCGAACGAGCGGATCACACGCGGATGCGGCGTGCCACCGACCGCGCGCGGGCGGTGATGGGCGGGCGCGCCGAGATCGCGAGCATGCTCGGGCACGAGGTGAAGGGGCCGGTGGCCACCATCCGAGGGTTGGCCGGCACGACGCTCACCCACTACGAAC
>JBBRTK010000301.1:0-2163 GCA_038244455.1 Actinomycetota bacterium | reverse complement strand
TGTGAGGTCGGGCCGCAGCGCGGTGCCGGTCTTTCGACTGGCCCGTTTCTGCGGCCCGCCTCCCGAACCGGACGTGCCCGTTCCCGAGCATCCGGCTCTCCACGTGGTCATGCCGCTGTTGTGGTTGGGCTCGACCAGGGTGTCGCGATGCGCGTGCCCCGGTAGCGGTAGCGCACGATGGCGACCTCTTTGGGGCGGAACATCTCGACGTTGCCGGCGCGGATCTTCCAGCCTGGAAGGAAGCGCCGGACCAGGGTGTGCATATTCAGCCGCAGGTGTCGTTTGCGTAGCCAGCCCACGATCCGCCAGAAGGCGTAGTGATCGAGGTAGCCGAATGTCCGCGCGGACACGCCATGGCGGAAGTAGTTGCACCAGCCCCGCAGCACCGGGTTAAGCCGGCGTAGCAGGTCTGCGAGCGTTCGATGTTTGGCTCTGCGGGTCAGCGTCCGCACCTTGTCGATGATCGACCGGAGTGTCTTCTTCGACGGGTAGGTGTAGATCGCCTTCTTCCCAGTTCGGCTTCGCCAGGCTCGGCGCTGGATGCGCCAGCCGAGGAAGTCGAACCCCTCATCGATGTGGCGGACCCTGGTCTTCTCCACCGACAGGCGCAGGCCCATCGGTGCGAGCACCGCCCCAACTTCGTCCCAGAGCGCGTCAGCATCGGCGCGGGTGCCGTGCAGCATGACCACGAAGTCGTCGGCATAGCGGACGAGTTTCATGACCGTGCCTCCGGCGCGACGGTGCTTGATACGCGTCCATTCCGGACCGAGCGCTACCCACTTGGCAGCGAAGTGCTCGTCCAGTACGGACAGGGCGATGTTGGCCAGCAGCGGTGAGAGGATCCCGCCCTGAGGTGTGCCGGTGATCGTCTCGCGGTTCAGCCCGGTCTCGGTGAGGATCCCGGCCCGCAAGAACGCCGCCACCCAACCCAGCACGCGCTTGTCTGCGATCCGATCACGCACCCGGCTCATCAGAGCCTGGTGGTCGATCTCGTCGAAGCACGCCGTGATGTCAGCCTCGAACACCCACTCGTAGTCGCGGGTGGGTGAAGCGAGGTGGTGGATCTCGGCGATCGCGTCCTGCGCCCGGCGCCTCGGGCGGAAGCCGTAGGAGCACGGCTTGAAGTCCGCCTCGAAGATCGGCTCTAGTACCAGCTTCAACGCGGCCTGCACGATACGGTCAGCGGTCGTCGGGATACCCAGGCGGCGGACCTCACCCGACGCCTTCGGGATCACCTTCTCCCGCACCCGCTGCGGAACGAACGAGCCGGTGCGGAGATCACTGCGAATCCCGCCCAGCAGTTCCGCAACACTGGCGCCGATGACGTCTCGCGGAGCGAGCCGGTCGACACCGGCGGTTCGTGCACCCTTGTTGCCCCGCACCCGGCTCCACGCTGCGACGAGGAAGGCCGGGTCATAGACGAGGTTGTGCAGATCATCGAACCGGCGACCAGAATCGGCCGCCGCCCATCGGTGCAGCTTCGTCTGCATCGCCAGTACCCGCGCCCACGCCTGTGACGCCGTGGGCCACGGATCGCCGGTATTCACCAGCGGTCTCCTGACTCTGCGTTGATGCCGCGATCACGCTGGACCCCTTCGCCATGTGACCGGCTTTCCCGGCCTCGGACTACTACGAGTCCTCCGCCCCACCCCGGCTGCATCAGCCGACGACGTGCCTTCCCACCCGGCCGCTGGCTGCGGGCCGGGTCAGGGACGACCGGGATGGTTCCCACGTTCACTCTCGATCCGTTCGACGGGATCGGCGCCCAGCTATGCCCCTGCAGCATCGCCGCGGCTACGCCGCAGACCTTCACCGCGGCCTCCCGACCGGCGACATCACCCAGTCCAGAAGTTCCCGACACGACGCGAGCGCCGTCCCGGTGCGCGCTGCTACCCAGCCCATATCCGCCAGATTGGAGCTGGTGGCTATCTTGAGGGGCTTTCAGCCGCTGGTTCCTCACGTACGCCTGTCCGTCTCGCTAGCCGAGCCCGGGCCATCTGGCAGTGCTGACCCGCCTCGTCGTTGTCGGGGCCTGCTTCCCGCCCGCACCGGCGTCTCCCGGATCAGGGCTGCCCCCAGCTACTACCGGGCCGCTGCGACGGCCCGAAGGTGAAGGTCTCCCACCTCCACTCGGTTCGAGAGCGCCTCGTGGCGCTCGATGTC
>JBBRTK010000300.1:0-2171 GCA_038244455.1 Actinomycetota bacterium | reverse complement strand
GTCGCCGTCGAGGCCGAGCGATGCCATCCCGCCCTCGTGGCGGCGCGCCAGGTGCAGGACCAGCAGCGCCGGGGCCAGCGAGAAGACGAAGTCGATGACCTGGAGATAGAAGGCGGGCGACTGATCCCCCACGCTGACTTGGACACCCGACACAGGTGCCGTCAGGAGGCTGATGACGGCCCCGACCGCGCTCGCCAGGAGCGAGAGCATCAGGACGACGACGATCTCCTCCACGAGCGTCCGCCGGTCGGCCGGCGCCGCGGGCACGGGTGGGAAGCCGATCGGTTCCATCCGGCTCACTGTACGCACCGCCGCCCTTCTAGACTGCCCTGACCCGAACGAAGGAGCGCATCCATGGCAGGGCGAAGCAGGTCGGCGGATCTGGTCATCGTGGGCGCCGGGGCCGTCGGCGGATGGGCGTCCTGGTTCGCGGCGACCGACCATGGGGCCGGCCGGGTCGTGGTCCTCGAGCGCGACGTGGCCGGACAAGGGGCGTCATCGCGCGCGGCCGGGATGGTGCGCGCGCAGGGAGGTTCGCCCGACACCGTCCGGTTGGGGATGTGGAGCATCGCGTTCTACCAGCGACAGCAGCGTCTGCTGGGCACCGACTCCGGCTTCGGCGAACAGGGGTACCTGATCCTCGCGCGCACCGCCGCCGATGAACGCACCGCTCGCGAACGCGTCGCCATGCAGCGAGCGGTGGGGCTGGATGTCCGGTGGGTGGGTGCGGAGAAGGTTCGCCGGCTGAACCCGACGCTCGCGGGCGGCTTCCGCGGCGCTACCTACTGCCCGACGGACGGCTGGATCGATCCGCCCCGCAACGTCCGCGCCTATTCGCTCGCGATGGCGCGCGCCGGGGTGGACCTGCGCGAGCGCACGCCGTTCCTCGGGGTGCGCACCTCGCGCGGCCGGGTGACGGGCGTTCGCACGCCCGCCGGCGTGATCGCCACCGAGCGGGTGATCCTGACCGGCGGCCCCACCCTCCGCGAGGTCGGCAAGCTGGTCGGGGCGCGGTTCATGGTGGGCGCCGCGCGCCACCAGGTGGTCGTGACCGAACCCCATCCCGAGTTCCAGGTGCCGGGGCGGCCGATGGCGTTCGACCTGGCGTCGGGGATCTACTGGCGGCCGGAGGATGGCGGTCTGATGTGGGGCATGTCCAATCCCAACGAGACACCCGGCCCCGCGCGCGACGTGGACTGGGACTACCTGCGCCTGATGGAGAAGAAGCTCAACCGGGTGGTCCCCCTCACGAAGAGGCTCGGCATCCGCAAGGCCTGGGCCGCAACCATCGAATACACGCCCGACCACCTGCCCCTGCTCGGCCCCGTGGTGCTACGAGACGGCAGCGAACTTGGAGGCGCGACCGTGGCCACCGCGAACGGCCACGGGATGATGTGGGGTCCCGCGATCGCGCGGATCGCCGCGGATCTCTCGCTCACCGGCCGCACCCGGGTGGTCAAGCACGCCGGCCACTTCCGCATGGACCGCTTCGACGAACACGGCAACTCCCCGTTCACCGACCCCATAGCGCTCCCGTTCCCGGTCGCTGTCGACGAGGACTGAGCTAGGTCAGATCGACATCGACGGCGATGAGTTCGGTGTCGGCGCTCGCGGTCACGGTGAGCTCACGCTCGTCCGTTAGCTGCGCGGCATCGCCGGTGCGCATGGCTTCACCGTTCACTTGGGCATCGCCCTCGATCGCGTAGAGATAGACGCCGCGGCCTTCACCGATGGGTTGCGACACGGACGCTCCTGCCGTGAGCCGCGAGACGAACACGTGGGCGTCCTCGTGGACGAACACCGCGTCCCCGCCGTTGACGCTGATGACCTTGAGCAGCCGGTCAGTCCGATCTTCCGTGGTGAAGATCTTCTGTTCGACGCCAGGCGTGAGGCCCTTCTCCCGCGGCATGATCCACATCTGGATGAACCGCATGGGTTCGGTGGGGCTGGCATTCCGTTCGCTGTGCAGGGCGCCCGAACCCAGCGTCATCCGCTGCACGGAGCCCGCGGGAAGCGGACCTGGCGGGCCACCCACGTTGTCCTCGTGACCGAAGAGCCCCTCCACGACGTAGGTGAGGCCCTCGACATCGTGATGGGGATGCATCGGCCACACGGCGCCGGGGATCAGTCGGTCGTCGTTGAAGACACGGAGCGTGCCGAACCCCATGTAG
>JBBRTK010000299.1:0-2188 GCA_038244455.1 Actinomycetota bacterium | reverse complement strand
GCAATCATGCCTCCGGAGAGCACCAGCGCACTGGTGGCTCCGAGGACTCGTGTCCTGAGATTCAAAGTACTTCTCCTCTAGTCAACGTTGGCTTGCTAGCAAGCGGGCGGACCGAACACCCTGGTTTGAAGACAAGACAGAGACCCCAGCCGAGACGGATACGCAGAAACGCACACCTCTCGCCATGATGACTCCCCCCAAGTCGTTCCGGCCCGCCCCCACCAACACTGCAGCGAGGTGACGTCGGGCCCGCCTCCCAGCCTGGGGACGGAGTTTCCGGATCGGTCGGTCGGGAGTCTCACCGCGTTGCGTGATCTTGTCAAGAGCAAATCGAGTTTCTGACGGCCTGTGCCGCGCCCGATCTCACGCAGGGTGACGGTTCAGGCACCCGAAGTGGACTTTATGGGACAGCGCAGGACCAAGGCTGGGGAGCCAGATCCGAAGCGGACGAACCTTCGACGTCGATCAACGCGCTGATCGGCCCCGGACCGCACGCCAGCTTCTCGCCCGACGCGAGCGTGACCGCGATGAATGCGGCGCCGGGTTCGGGCGGACCCGAGTAGAGCGCGATCCCCGCCGGCCCACGGGTGAACGGGCGGGTCGAACCGTCGGTCATCGTCAGCGTGGCCGTCGCCCCCGCCGGCAACACCCCACCCAAGAGCTCGAACGGATTCCCGGCGCCGGCATCGACGGGGAAGCTCACCTGATCCGTGGGATCGGTACCCGTTGGAGCGGCCGTGCAGCGCGCACCGTCCTGGCGGTCCTTGGACGCGGGAACGAATGCCGGCGTGCTCTGGACCCGCCAACACGTGAAGCCGTTCTGGGCCGGCGCCTGCTCGACCGTGAACGCCACCCCGGCGGCGTCCCCGTTGGCGACGCTCTGGTACGGGCCGGTGAGTTCCGGCCCCACGTTGGTTGACCCCTGATTCGCAATCTGGTCCGGTGCCGGCGGCGTGACCTCGACTGCCGCGGTGCGGCGGCGGACGGTGTAGGTCACAACGTTGTCCGCGGCCGTCAGCAACTTCACCTGGACCAACTGGTTCTTGGCGTTGATCCAGAGGTCCACCGCCTTCAGATGGAACAACGTGGGCTTGGCGGCCGTCAGGGTCGCTCGGTAATGGTCGAGCTTGGCGCCCTTGACGGTGTCGGTCCCGGACTTCAGCATCGCGACCTCGTTGAGATTGAGGTAGAGCGCGAGCGTGGCCGGGTCGTACGCGCCCGTGATCGCCACCACGTAGGAGAGGCCCGGACCCGTCGAGATCCATGTCTTGACGCCCGGGGGCGGCAGGAGCGCCGCCGCATACGGATCCTTCGGCGGTGTACCGGAGTACGTCGCTCGGCCGAGCCACGCCTCCTTGCCCTTCGCGAGATACCGAGCGCGCGGTTGCCCGACGGGTGCGATGACCGGGAAGGACAGGTCGGCCAGCGCTCCGAGATAGTCGTAGGCGCCCGTGATGCGGCCGCCCTTGCTGCCGTTGCGAACCTCGCCGGTGGTGTCGAGCTTTCCGAGCGCCTTCGTCGCCTCGAAAACCGGCTTGAGCTTCAGGGGCTTCCCGCCGAGCTTGGCTGACGAGCCCGAGGTGCAACCCGACACGGCCACCGCCGCGGCCACGAGTACGCCGAGCACGGCCCGATGAGAGAGAGAGGGACGCTTCATTCGGGAATCTTCGCGCGCGAACTGATGCCACCCTCGGGCGCGCCGGCCAACGCGTGATGCGCCGTCGAGGTGGCGACGATCGACGGCTACCATCCCGGCCCGTGAAACGACCTCGCTGGCTCCGTGCCCTCCGTGCCCGAACCACGGCCGTCCCACCGATCGACTGGTCGGAACGGCCACCGGAGGACGCCTGGCAGGCATCGATCGACGGTGAGGTCCGGTTTTGGAAGAACTGGATCGCCACCAAGGGCGCCCAGTATCCCGGCAGCTACGACCGCGCGCTCAAAGCCGACCTCGAACTCCAACCCGAGATCGCCGAACTCATCGCTGCACCCGACGGTGCAACGGTGACCCTGCTGGATGTCGGCGCCGGACCACTCACCTTCCTGGGCCGGACCCACCCGAAATGGACCCTCGAGATCACCGCCGTCGACGCACTCGGTACCCAATACTCGGAGGTCCTGGACGACGCCGGGCTGGTGCCGCCAATCCGGACCCAAACGGGTGAGAGCGAACGGATCTCCGAACAAT
>JBBRTK010000298.1:0-2189 GCA_038244455.1 Actinomycetota bacterium | reverse complement strand
ACGGCTGGTTGCCAGTCCGGGTTCGGCGCGTAGACTCTAGGTTTGTACGGTCGGGACCGTAGAAAAGGGGTAGAGCACACGATGACCTACACGATCGCAGAGCCTTGTATCGACGTGAAAGATCGCTCTTGCGTCGATGAATGTCCCGTCGACTGCATCTACGAGGGCCCCCGCATGCTCTACATCCACCCGGACGAATGCGTGGACTGTGGTGCCTGCGAGCCCGCCTGCCCCGTCACGGCCATCTTCTACGAAGACGACGTGCCCAGCGAGTGGAAGCAGTTCACCCCCATCAACGCCGAGTGGTTCACCGTTTCGGGCGTGGGCTCGCCGGGAGGCGCGGCTCAGGTCGGTCCGGCCGCCGTCGATCACCCGACGGTCGCCGCCTGGGAAGCGGTCTAAGACCGCTCGAGACCCGGCTGCACATCCGGCCCCGTTGGGGGCACCAAGGGCAGGAACACCTGGAACGATGCGCCGCCGCCTTGGCGTTCCTCCACCCACGCACGTCCGCCGTGCAGTTCGGTGAAGCGACGAACCAGGGTCAGGCCCACGCCCACCCCGGGCGAATGTTGCGGCGCATCAGGACCCTGTTGGAACGGTTCGAAGATGACTTCGCGGAGTTCGGGTGCCACTCCCGGACCGTCGTCCTCGATCTTGAGGAGCGCGCCGCCCTCCGTCGGAGCCACGCTCACCCAGATGGTGGCGTTGCTCGGCGTGTGGCGCACCGTGTTCGCCAGGAGGTTCTCGACGATCCGCTCGACCTTCGCGGAGTCGATGGGGATGACGACCGGCTGGATGTCGGTCTGCAGACGTGAGCCGGCGATGAGTTCTGACTCGGCCAGGAGGCGACGGACCAGCGCGCCGAGGTCGACGTTGTGGAGCTTCGGAGCTACGATCCCCCGGGCCAACCGATCCAGGTCCAGGAGGTTGGTCACTAGGCGGTCGAGGCGGCGGGAGTTGTCGGCGATCCGACGGGCGAGGTCCCGGGCGTCGTCCTCGGACAGCTGCACATCCCCGCGCTCGAGCGTGATGGCGAGCCCGAGGATCGCCGCCAGCGGCGTGCGGAGGTCGTGCGAGACCGCCTGGAGGAACGTGTTCTTCATCTCATCCAACGCACGGAGCTGTTGGGCGGCGTCGCGTTCGACGTCCAGCGCATGCGCCATCTGTTCCTCCGACTCCTTGCGCGCCGTCACGTCGAGGAGGAACCCCTGCCAGTGGGGCGGCTCATCGCCGAGTTGCACCAGCCTGGCTTCGTCCTGGATCCAGATGGTCCGTCCGTCCCGGTGGATCATCCGGTACTCCATGGAAACCTGGTCGCCGACGACGCCCGCGTTCGACGCGCGATCCTCAGCGCGGACGCGCTCCCGGTCGTCCGGGTGCGTGATCCGAAGCCACAGCTCCGGGTCGTCCTCGACTTCCTTCGTGGTGTAGCCGACGAGTTCGGTGTGCCCCGGCGCCACGTAGGTGGTTAGGGAGATGTGCGTGTCAGGGTCGATCTCCTGGATGTAGAACACGGCCTGGTTCTGTTCGACGATAGAACGGAACTTCTCCTCGGCGGACCGCAGCTGTGTCTCGGCCTCCCTCCGGGCCGTGACGTCGAGCATGAATCCCTGCCAGAAGTCGTCGCCTCCCGGTCCCCGAAGGAACGTCGCTTCATCGCGAACCCAGATCCAGCTCCCGTCGGCGATCTGGAAGCGGTACTCCATCGCGAACGCGCTCTGATCCCGGTTGGCTGCCGCATCGATCCCTTCCACTCGTTCCCGGTCACCTGGATGCACGTGATCGATCCAGAAGTCCGGGGTCCAGGTCCATTCTTCAGCGGTATACCCGAACATGGTTTCGACCTGCGGGCTGATGAAGAGGCGTTCGGGGTCGGCGTCCAAGCTCTCGACGTAGATGACGGCCGGGATGTGTTCGACCACGGCCCGATAGCGTTCCTCCGCCCGACGGAGCTGCTCTTCGGCCGCCCTGCGTTCCGTGATGTCGAACATGGCACCCTGCCAGTAGAGGGGCGCCCCCTTTTCGTCGGTGATCAACGCGGCTTCGTCGTGGATCCACCGGAAGCTTCCATCGGCCGCCCGCAGGCGGTACTCGTCGACGTAGGGTTCGCCCGTCTGGTCGGTTCGTCTGCTCTCGGCAAGCGAACGCTCCCGGTCGTCCGGATGGAGATGGTCTCTCCAGAAGTCCGT
>JBBRTK010000297.1:0-2195 GCA_038244455.1 Actinomycetota bacterium | reverse complement strand
CGACTCTCGGTCGGGTTCCTGGCCGCCCGCATCCAGCCGGAAGGGCGGATACACCTCCGTCATCAGCCCGACGAAGGCGACGACGCGGTAGGTCCAGCGGCTGAATCCCACCAGGAACTCGAACAGCGAGGTCGGGTAGCGCCCCGTGATGAGAAGGATGACGCCCGCGATCACGACGAGCAGATTGAGCACCGAGTACCCGCCGACCGGATGCCCGCCCTGCCAGCTCGCGTAGGCATCCCACGGGTAGAGCATGATGATGCCGACGAACGAGCCCACCACGATGAGGTGTGGAATGGCGAGCAGCCAGGCGATGAGCACGCGGGGCCGGGAGAGTCGCTCCGGGTAGTCGACGTCGAGGGTGGCGGGATAGTCGGTGGCGGCGAGGGTGAATGGCGGATAGGCGTCGGTGCCGAGCGCCGCGTAGACGGAGAAGCCGACGCGCCAGTTCCAGCGCAGCACTCCCACGTTGAAGTCGAACAGGGCACGCGGATAGCGTCCGGTCGCGAGAATCGCGATCCCCGCGATCAGGCTGGTGATCACGAATGCCGCATTGAGCACGACGAGGATCACGTAGTGCGGGATGGCCAGGAACATCTTGACGATCCACAGCCAGCGGGACAGGTGCGGGTCGAGAGTTGCTTCGAGTCGTAGCGGATAAGACATGGTTCTGCTCCTTCGGTTGCGGCTGAGAACGGTGCTGTGGTTGATGTCCTGGTAGACCGCGGTCCTCAGCGGGTAAACGTGGGGACACCGCGACGCCGGCGGATGACCAGCTCGGCGATCGTGAGGTTGATCACCCAGGCGGCCGCCATGAACGTTGTTCGAGGCAACTCATTGCCGGGCCCGAAGATGATCGTCTCGGGGATGAGGACGATCGCCTGGGTTCCCGCAGCGACGGCGATGGCGTAGGCGCGGGTCATCCACTCCCCGTGCGTGGCGAAGTTGCGAGTCACGATCGCGCGGATGCCGAAAGCGATGCTCGCCACCATCGCCGCCCCGAAAGCCAGGCGAATGATGGAGAGAGAGAGGCCCTCGCCGGCGGGGTGCGGGTAGAAGGCAGCCATCCACATGCCCGACAGCGCAGTGAGCAGCCCGGCCGGGATCAGGATGCGCCCGGCGATGCGGTGCCAGCTCCGACGGCGCCGCAGCGCGGGGACGAACTGGAACGCACCGAGGATGCTGAAGATCGTGACGCTCACGATGTGGGTCACAACCGGGATCGGCGATTCGAGGAACCGCGCGTTCTTCGCGGTTTCGACGGCGCCGCTGGCAATCTCGTGCAGTCGTACTTCGCCGGCGAGGATCGGGATGAGGGTGAGCAGGATCAGCCCGGCGGGCACCAGCCACTGGCGGCGCGCGCCCCTGGTTCCTCGGCCGGTCGGTCTGGCGACGAATGTGGTCATTTCTCGTTCTCCTTGTGCAGCTCGTTGAGGGAAATCAGCGTCACGCCGAGATCACCGATCCGTCTCAGCAGTCCGTGCAGGGCAGCCTGGTCGGTGACCGGGCCGGTGAGGGTTGTTGTTCCGTCGCTGTCGACGGCGAGCGTGAATCCCTCGAACCAGTCGCTCCACCGTTGGTCGAGCTGCCCCTGCAGGCGTATCTCGTACATGATTCAGGCCGCTGGCATCCGGTTCGACCAGAGAGACCACCCCAGCCAGACCATCGCCGCGCCCATGGGCAGCGCGGCCATGCGTTCCAGGGTGTGCGGCAGCAGCGCGCCCGCGACGGGGGTGATGGCGGCCGCGGCGATCAGCAGGATTCCCGCACCGCGAGACAGCACCCGAGCGCGGATGATCGCGATACCGAACAGCAGCGCACCGCCGATGTAGAGGATGCTGCCGACCAGCGGCACTCCGGCGAGCATCCCGAGGTCATTGACCGCCGGGTAGCGGCCGAACAGTCCGACGATGTCGACAGCCAACTGTGGGGCGTCGACGGCGATGAGCGGGGCGATGAGGGCTTCGGAGAAGTTGAAGGCCGCCTGCAGCACGAAGAACAGTGCGAGCGCCGCGTAGGCGATGAGCCCGAGCAGCCCCAGTTGGCGCACCTGGCGCAGGTAGATTCCGGCGAAGCCGATCAGTGCAAGCACCGCCTCCGCGAAGCTGATGATGTGCACCGTCACCCAGCGTTGGGTGGAGAGTGATTCGACGACATCCAGGGGGTGGATGAACTGGATGACGATGTAGGCGGTT
>JBBRTK010000296.1:0-2199 GCA_038244455.1 Actinomycetota bacterium | reverse complement strand
TTCCCATCCCGAACACGGAAGTTAAGCTCTCCAGCGCCGAAGATACTGAGAGGGCAGCCTTTCGGGAAAATAGGTCGTCGCCGGGATTGTTGCTTTAACGCGCGCCTTCGACGGGATCCGCCGTTGGCCAGGACCGATCCGGACGGTCGCCTGCGGCGGCGCGCTATCCTCGGCATATGACCCCTCCCCCCAAGGACCACGTCGGGTCGGATGTCGCGCCTGCAATGGGCATCTGCCCGTTCCTGCGCTCTCGGGACGGCGGCTGGTCGAGCAACCACGCGTCGCGGGAGCTCCGGTGCTGGGCCGTTCGTCCAGCCGCGCAACCCGCCATCGCGAAGCAGCGAGGGCTGTGTCTCCTGGCCGCGCACGCGACCTGTGCGACCTTTGTCGCCGCGTCGACCCAGGATCCCGTCCGTCCTGCGTCGGATGCGGCCGCGTCCGCCGACCTGTGGCCCGCGACGAGGATGGCCCCCGTCGCCCTCGAGCCCGTGCGCGGTCGCGCCGGGATCTCCGTCGCATCGCCGCGATCGGGCGGTCAGGCGCTGCTGATCGGGCTCATGGTGCTGGCCTTCCTGATTTTGGTCATCGCACGCAGCTCGGCACCGGGGTCCTCCTCGGGCACGCCCGGGGCGAGCCAGCGGGCCATGGCCCCAGCCTCGGCATCCTCGCAGGTGGCGAACGCGAGCCCGTCGCCGGTGAGCGCCGTGGCCCCGTCGTCGTCATCCGCAGGCTCCCAGGCGCCGAGCCCGCTCGCCGATCCTTCCGTCCGGGCGTCGGCGGCTCCCAGCGTGGTACCCACCGGGTCCGTCGTGCCGTCGGCTTCGCCCGCCGCCTCCACGCCGCGGACCTATACGGTTCAGTCGAATGACACGCTGATGTCCATCGCGGCGAGGTTCAGGACCACTGCGAAGGCCCTGGCGAAGGCGAACAATATCGCGGACCCGAGGCTCATCCACGTGGGCGAGGTCCTGGTTATCCCCTGAACGACGGCAGTGGACGAACGGCGGCCGGGCTGCGCGTCAGCGCTGGCACGACCGGCAGTAGCCCGTGGGGAAGCCGCCGGCCGACACCTGCGTGAGGCGGCCGCCACAGCGGGGACACGGCCCGTCGCCCTTGCCGTGCACCGCGAGGTGGTCGCGGACCTGCTTCTCGAAGGTCGGCGGCACGCGCGCGCGCAGGACGTCGATCGAGGCGCGCAGCGTCCGGCCCATGGCCTCATGGAGCGCGTCGATCTCCTCGGCCGCCAGCGTGGACCGCTTCCGGAACGGCTGCAGCCGCGCCTCGAACAGGATCTCGTCGGAGTACGCGTTGCCGATGCCCATGACGAACGCCTGGTTCCGGAGCAGGTTCTTGAGCTCGCCCGGGTGGCGGCGGATCCGGTCGCGCCAGGCGGCAAGCGTCAGCGCGGGATCCAGGGCGTCCAGGCCCATCCCGTCGGGGCCGCGACCCGGCACCGGCCGGTCGACGCCGGCGGGGAGCAGGTACACCTTGCCCATCTGGGTGGGGTCGCGATAGCGGAGGACGACCTCGCTGCCGTCGGCGGGGATCCACGGAGCGCCGACGAGCCACGGCGCGGCATCCGGCGGGGGGCCGGCATCGCGCGTCCCGAACCGCCATTCCACGGCGACCCCCGAAGGGGCCTTCTCGCCGCGCCCGGCCAGCTGGAAACGCCCGGTGAGCATCGGGTTGATCGCGACGCGGTCCCCGTCAAGCTCGAGGTCCAGGAACTTGCCCACGCGCCGGGCGCGCGCGAGGCGCTGCCCCACGAGGGCGCCGAGCTCCGCCGGCGTCCCGCGCACGGACAGCGGCATCTGCGCGCGGACCTCGAGCACCGGTCGACCGGCCAGGGCCGCGTGCAGCGCATCGGCGGCGACCTCGAGGTCGGGCAATTCCGGCACGGGGCGCGATTGTACCCACGGAACCCGCGTGCTAGACTCTGCCGGCCCCAAGGGCACGCCACAGTTGAAGAGCACGCCCCGAAGACGTCAGCGAAGGAGCGGACCGCCGGCAAGGTCACCAACGATCCATCTCCTTCCCCAGACGGCCCCGGGTATGGCTCGGAGGCCGTTCGTGAGTCCCAGGGGAAATCCACCCAAGGAGACAGGATCACCTTGACCGACGAAGAGCAGGGCGGGACCGCGCCGGCGCAGGAGGCGGTCGCCTCCAGCGAAGCCCCGGCGCCCGAAGAGACCGTCGAGA
>JBBRTK010000295.1:0-2230 GCA_038244455.1 Actinomycetota bacterium | reverse complement strand
GGACACGCTCTCGTGGGCGCGGCTGGGCGCTCGTGTCACAGGGCTCGACTTCTCGGAGCCCGCCGTTGCGTTCGCGCGTGAGCTTGCCGCGGATGTCGGTCTCGCCGACGTGAGCCGGTTCGTGGTTTCGGACGTGTACGAGGCGCACGCGGCGCTGCCGGGGGAGGCCTTCGACGTGGTCTACACGAGCCGCGGGGTAGTGGGCTGGCTCCCGGACATCGAACGGTGGGCTGAAGTGGTGGCAGCGTTCGTGAAACCTGACGGGACCTTCTACATCCATGAGGTGCATCCCGTTCTGTACGCATTGGCGGACGAACAGGCGACGTCGAATGATCTCCACCTCGCGTTCGACTACTGGTCCGGCGAGACACTCACGTTCCCCGTGGCGGGCTCCTATGCGGATCCGACCGCGCACGTGGATGCCGAATGGGAGCACGGATGGAACCATTCGCTCGGCGAGATCGTCACCGCCCTGGCGGAGAACGGTCTGCGGGTCGAGCTTCTGGACGAGAAACGTACGGTCGCCTGGCCGGTCGCTTGGCTGGAGTCCGAGGCGGGTGGGGGCTACGGGTTCCCCGAGGGCCAGAAGGGGACGATCCCGCTGATGTTCAGCCTCCGAGCTCGCAAACAGGGGTAGGTCGTCTCATCAGCCTCAAGACCTAACCCGCCTGCGCCGACACCTTGGGGAGTATGCGGCCCCAGCCCGAGCCCGCGGTCGGCGAGACCACCGCCGCGTTCCGACGCCTGGTCGAGAACGTGACGAGGGTCATCGCCGGTGATGCTGCCGTCGTCGAGACGGCGGCCATCTGTCTGTTCGCCGAGGGGAACCTGCTGCTGGAGGGTGTTCCGGGTGTCGGCAAGACGATGTTGGCGCGCTCGCTGGCGCGTTCCATCGGCGGACAGTTCAACCGGGTCCAGGCTACGCCCGACCTCCTGCCCTCCGACCTCACCGGCATCAGCATCTACGACCAGGCCAAGATGGAGTTCCGGTTCGTGCCGGGGCCGGTGTTCGCGAACGTGGTGTTGGTCGATGAGATCAACCGCGCGACGCCGCGAACCCAGAGCGCGCTCTTGGAGCCCATGGAGGAACGTCAGGTGACGGTGGAGGGCATCACCTACCCCATGCCCAAGCCCTACCTGGTGATCGCGACCGAGAACCCGATCGAGCAGCACGGCACGTACCCGCTCCCCGAGGGCCAACTCGATCGATTCGCGATGACCGTCGAGGTCGGATACACCGACCGCGCGGGCGCCGCCGACATCGTGCGGCGCCAGCTCCACCACCACCCCATCGAAGACCTGGACCCGGTGCTGACGCCCGCGGAGATCGTCGCGTGTCAGGAGGCGGTCCGCGGCGTCCACGTCGATCAACCGATCATCGACTACGTGGTCTCCTTGGCGCTCGCGACGCGCGCGGCCGCGGAGATCGCACTTGGCGCCAGCCCGCGCTCCATGGTCGCACTCACCCGCTGCGCGCAGGCGCGGGCCATCAGCGAAGGGCGCGACTTCGTGCTGCCCGACGACGTGAAGGCCCTCGCGCCCGCGGCGCTCGCGCACCGGTTGATCCCGCGCCAGGCCCGCGGCGGAGGCGGCGTCGGCCGCGACGTGGTCCGACGGATCCTCGGAGAAGTCCCCGTCCCGCTCGGCGTCGCCGGGAAGCGGTGACCCGGGTGCCGCGTCCGCGGCGACGCGCCGCTGGATTGGCGGGGGGCGCGCTGGTCCTGTTCTTCGTCGGTTCGAACGTTCAGGCGGGATGGCTCTACGTGTTGTCGGCGTTCCTGCTGGGGACGCTGCTGGCGGGCTGGTTCCTGCCGGTGCTCATGGTTCGGCACGTCCAGGTCTCCCGGTCCGCCCCATCGGAGGCGTTCCAGGGGCACGCCACACAGGTCGACGTGACCGTGCGGGACGGGTCGATGGGGATGCGCATCGGGGTCGAACTCGAGGATCCACACCTGGCACCCACGCGTTCCTACGTGCCTTCGCTGAAGCCCGGCGATCGGGTCGAGGTGCGGACCGAGCGTGTCGCGGCCCGGCGCGGCCTCCAGGGTCCGACCCAGGTCGTGGTGTCATCCTCGGGGCCGTTCGGCGTGGCGGTGGCCCGGCGCCGGATCGAACTCGAGGGCACAACGCTGGTCTTGCCTGCAGTGACGCCGTTGGGGCCGCTGCCGTTCATCCACCCGGCGGATACCCAGGAACGATCGGTCCACCCCTATCGGAGGATGGGCCAGGG
>JBBRTK010000294.1:0-2241 GCA_038244455.1 Actinomycetota bacterium | reverse complement strand
CGGCGATGGTGGGTGACGACATCACGAACGATGTGCTGGGTGCCCAGGCCGCCGGGCTCACCGGCATCCTGGTTCGATCGGGGAAGTTCAGGGAGTCGGATCTGTTGCAGGGCAAGGGTAAGCCGGACCATATCGTGGATGGGCTCGCCGATGTGCCGGATCTGATCCACGGGACATGATGGACGCGAGAGCCCGGCACGCCCACGCGCTGTTCGCGGGGATCGCCGCCGAATACGAGTGGATGGGCGCCGTCCTGTCGTTCGGACAGGACGCCCGGTGGAGACGCGCGATGGTGGCGGCGCTTGCCCCTCGGCCCGGCCAGCTGGTGCTTGATGTTGCGAGCGGAACCGGGCTGGTGGCCAGACGGATCGGGGCCCGGGGGGCGCGGGTGATCCAGCTCGACCCCAGCGAGGCGATGCTCCGGGCGGGGCAGCGCGCGACGCGCGAGGCCGGGCTCAGCGCCGCCCTTCTCCCTGTGTTGGGCCGGGCCGAGCGGCTCCCGTTCGGTGACGCGACGTTCGATGCGGTCTCGTTCACGTATCTGTTGCGGTATGTGGAAGACCCGGGCGCCACCATGAAGGAACTGGCGCGCGTGCTTCGCCCCGGCGGCCGGCTGGCGTGCCTGGAGTTCCATGAACCTCGTTCGCCCGTGCTGCGTGCGGGGTGGATCGGCTACACGCGGTACGTGATGCCGCTGGTCGGCGCGCTGGCCTCGCCCGAGTGGCGGGCGACGGGCGTGTTCCTGGGTCCCAGCATCAGGCGGTTCTACGCGGATCATCCGCTTGCCGAGCAGGCGCGTTGGTGGCAGGAGGCCGGTCTGCGCCACGTGCACTCCCGCGTGATGTCGCTGGGGGCCGGCGTGGTCTGGTGGGGCGAGCTGGATGGCTAGCGACGACCCGGGCGCGCCGGCGTTCTACGCGCTGACTCCGGGCGGCTGGCGCGACTACTGGACCCTCCTTCACCCGCCGTACACGATCTGGCATCTCTCGTACGTGGCGCTCGGCGCGGCGATCGCACCTGCGTTCAGGATGCGGTGGCTCTTGGAGTCGCTGCTCGCCTTCTTCCTGGCCATGGGCGTTGCCGCGCACGCCCTGGACGAACTCCGAGGACGTCCTCTGCGGACCCGTATCTCTTCTGCCGTCCTGGTGGGGCTCGCCGTCGCGGGACTGGGGGGAGCCGTGGCCTTGGGGATCCACGGTGTCCTGTCGGCGACGCCGTGGCTCGCGGTGTGTATCCCGGTCGGGGTATTCCTGGTGGTGGCGTACAACCTGGAGTCGTTCGGCGGCGCGTTCCATTCGGACCTGTGGTTCTCGCTGGCCTGGGGTGGGTTCCCGGTGATCACCGCGTACCTCGCCCAGGCGGGAACGCTTCGCGCGCCCGCGATCCTGCTGGCGGCTGGGTGCGCGGGTCTGTCCGGCGCCCAGCGGGTGCTGTCCACACCGGTGCGGCGCCTGCGCCGAGACGTGGCCGAGGTGCAGGGAACCATGATCTTCCACGACGGGACCCAGCAGCCGCTGAACGGCGCGGCCCTTCGGGCCGCGCCGGAACGCGCGCTCAAACTCCTGTCGCTGACCGTGCTGCTCCTTGCACTGGCTGCCGTGCTCGCCCGGATCTGATCGGAACGCGCCTACGGTCGCGACCGCGGCCGGCCGGATCTATGCCGACGAGACGATGGCGAGCACTTCGTCCGCGTAGCGTTCGAGCTTGGTGGGGCCGACGCCCCCGATCCCGGCCAGGTCATGACGGTCGCGGGGTTTGCGTTCGGCGATCTGGGCCAAGGTGGCGTCGTGGAAGACCACGTAGGCGGGCACGCCATCCGCCGCCGCCCGTGTCCGGCGCCACGCCTTCAACCGATCGAACAGCGGACCGTCGATGGGCGTGAGCACCGGCGCCCCCGGGCCCCGGGCCTTCTCCGGCCGGGCCGGCGGCGGGGCGACCACGCCAAGCTCCTGAAGGAACGGCGACGGCGCGGTTCGCATCTCGCGCGGCCATGAGAGGAACAGGTAGACCCGTGCGCGCGTGAGGCCCACGTACAGGAGCCGGCGTTCCTCGTCTGGGTCGGCCTCCGTCCGCCGCGCTTTGTAGGGGAGTTCGCCGTCCAGGAGACGCGGCAGGAACACCGCGTCGAACTCCAGACCCTTCGCGCGGTGGAACGTCATGAGCTGCACGCCGCGGCCCTGATGCTGCACCGTGAACCGATGGTCGAGTTCGGCCAGGAATCCGGAAAGCGAGGCACCCGGG
>JBBRTK010000293.1:0-2245 GCA_038244455.1 Actinomycetota bacterium | reverse complement strand
TGCGCTCACGGTCGAGCTCACCGGCGATGGCGCTTGCGACCTCGGGGTCGGTGGCCTTGAGTGCTTCCCAATCCGCTGCGTATTCCCTCATCCTTCTGCCCTTTCAGTTGGATCTGTGGGTTCCCGTCGAGCCGCCCTCACCGGCGGCATGGGTACTCGTTGCATCAGTCGCCCGCCCCGACGATACCGGTCGGGACCTGCGCCGCGCCGAAGAGGCCATCGGCCAACCGCCCACACCAGGTATCCAGCTCCCAGGCGATCGCGCGATACGCCTCCAGTGGCTGACCCATGGGATCGGCGACGTCTTCATCCAGCGGGTTCCCCGCGAACCCGGAGGTGCGCTTCGCGTTCGCCTGGGCCACCCTGGCCGGGAGCGCTTGAGGATCTGTCCCTTCCGCCGGCGCCAGCGCGTCCAGCACCCGAACCAGTTCCTTCAGCGTGAACACCTTCGGTTCGGCGGCCGGATCGGCGCGAAGGATGGCGCTCCGGTGCTCCCCGGCCATACACACGACCAGATCTGCATCGATCACCATCGAACCTGCCAACTTCTGGGCGACGTGGCCGGTGATGTCGATCTCGCGTTCGGTGGCCGCCTGCACAGCCTCGTCCATGGCCGCCGAGCCTTCCCAGCCCGCGGTCCCGGCCGACGAGACCACCGCGGCCTGCGCGCCGAAACGGCGGACCAGGGTGCTACGAAGGAAGCCCTCCGCGATCGGGGAACGGCAGATGTTGCCGGTGCAAACGACGAGGATCGAGGTCATGGCGAGGGCCGCGAGTCTAGCAGTGGCCCCTCGCCGGCCAATAGTTGGGCGACATCGGCCTCCGGTACCGCGCCGACGCGCAGGACACATGGCGGTTCGCCGGTGAGATCCACCACGGTGGACGCCGGTCCCGAGAGCGACGCCTCCTGACAGAGATACACCGCCACCTCATCGCCGAACGCCCCGGCCAGCGAGTCCGCGTCCTCGAGCGGTGGCCGGCCCGACACGTTGGCGCTGGTCACGGCGAGCGGCCCCGTGCGGGCCAAGAGGGCGAGCGCCAGGGGGTGCCGGGGGATCCGCACGGCCACGGTGGCCGCATCACCGCCAAGATCCCAGTGGGCGGACTCCGCTGTTCGTGCCAGGACCAGCGTGATCGGCCCCGGCCACGCGGCCGCCAGCCGTTCAGCCGGTGCGTCGAAGAGCGCGACGCGATGAGCATCGACGACCGAGGCGACGAGGACCGGGACGCCCAGATCATCGGGGCGCCGTTTGACTAGGAAGAGCTTGCGGACGGCGGCCGCATCATCGGGGCGCGCCGCAAGGCCGTACACGGTGTCCGTCGGGAAGATCACGAGGTCTCCCCGAGACAGGGCATCGACGGCGTCTTCCAGCGGATCCCTCACGGCTTCCTGCCCGAAACCGCTCGGTCGCGTCCGGCCAGGTCCTGGTGCACCGTCACGTCTACGAGACCGGCCGCCCGGGTGAGCGACGCAACCTCGGGCCCTTGCGTGTCACCGACCTCCGTCACGAACACACCGCCGGGGCGCAGCCACTCCGGCGCAGGCATGACCACGCGCTGATGCATCGTCATGCCGCCGATCAACGCCGCGGGGGGGTCTGCCTGCACGTCCATCGGGAGACCGCCATGAGCCTCCGGTTCAAGGTACGGGGGGTTCGTGATCACCAGGTCGAACGTGCCCTTCCGCTCGGGCGGGACCGCTTGCCAGAGATCGCCGACGAGCACGGTGATGGGCAGTCCGAGGTCCTCGGCGTTCGTCAGGGCCAGGGACGCGGCATCCGGTGAGATATCGACGCCAACCACGGCCGCTCCCGGATGTTCATCGGAGATGGCCAGCGCGATCGCGCCCGAACCGGTGCATAGATCGAGCACGTTCGGCCCCTCTAAGCCTTGGATGGCGGCGAGACCGACCTGGACCACCGTCTCGGTTTCCGGCCGCGGAACGAACACCCCTGGGCGGACCACCAGCGTGAGTCGCCTGAATCCCTGCGCGCCGGTGATGTGCTGTAACGGGATGCCCGCGCACCGCCGGCACAGCGCCCGCCCGAACAGCCTGGCTTCCGTAGCGCTGAGTTCCTGGGTTCGCCGATAGAGGCCGGAGCGGTCCACGCGCAGGACCATCGCGAGCAGAACTTCCGCGCTGGCAACGGGGCTCTCCACATGATGGCGCTCCAGATACCCCGCCGCGCGTCGCACGACCTCGGAGGGCTTCACCTCAGCCGTCCGCGAGCTGGGCCGCACGCTC
>JBBRTK010000292.1:0-2246 GCA_038244455.1 Actinomycetota bacterium | reverse complement strand
GTAGGTGTCCTGATAGGTGTCGTGGTCACTTCTCAGCTGACGAGATAGCATCTCGGTCGCTGGAACCGGATGCTACCATCCGCCAGCGAACGATGAACCCCCGGAGCCGACCCCCGAGGAGGCGTGGCACGTGTCGCAGGAGAGCCCGGCAATCACACCGCTGGTCATCGCCGGCGAACAGGTCCGATCCGGCGAAGGAACCTACGCCGTCCGCTCCCCTTGGGACGGGCGCCAGGTGGGCGTCGTGCCTTCCGTGGGCGCCGAGGCCGCGCGCGCCGCCGTGGACGGAGCCGTGCGCGCGATGAAGGCGGGGCTTCCCGCCGCCGAGCGCGCCGCGATCTTGGACCGCGTCGCCGCCGACGTCAACGCGCGCCGCGAGCAGTTCGGCCGGATGATCTCCGACGAGAACGGCAAGCCGTACAAGCAGGCCTTGATGGAGGCCGACCGCTGCGTCCAGACGCTGATCTTCTCCGCCGCCGAGGCGCGGACGCTGTCGGGCCGGGGCATCCCGCTGGACGCACACCCGGCCGGCGTCGGGCACCTGGGCCTCACGGTTCGCGTTCCCGTCGGGGTGGTCGCGGCGATCACGCCGTTCAACTTCCCGCTCACCTTGGCAGCCCACAAGATCGGGCCGGCGGTCGCCGCCGGGTGCGGAGTCGTGCTCAAGCCCGCCGACAAGGCACCCCTCACCGCGATCGAACTGGTGAACTCCTTCCACCGTGCCGGACTGCCCGAGCAGTGGATGTCGGTGCTGGTCGGACCGCCCGAGGAGATCGCCGAGGTCCTCATCGAGGACGACCGTGTGGGACTCCTCACCTTCACCGGTTCGGCCGCGATCGGATGGGATCTGGCCCGACGCGCCCACCGAAAGCGGGTCACCCTGGAACTTGGCAACTCGACCCCCGTGATCGTCTGCACGGATGCCGACCTGGACGCGGCTGCGATAGCCAGCGCGGGCAGCGGCTATGCGTTCGCGGGGCAATCGTGCATCTCGGTGCAGCGTGCGATCGTTCATCAGGACGTTCACGACGGGTTCGTGTCGGCGCTCGTGCGCGCCGCCGAGGCCCAGAAGGCCGGCGACCCCGCCGATGCCGACACCGACCTAGGGCCAGCGATCACCCACGAAGCCCGCGACCGGGTTCACGAGCTGGTGGAGGAAGCCGTCGCAGGTGGAGCGACCTCCCTCACCGGCGGCACGTTCGGCGACGGCTACCTGCGCCCGACGGTCTTGGATGGCGTCGCCACCGACGCGCGTATCTGGCAGAAGGAAGCCTTCGGGCCCGTGGTCTCGGTGCGCACGTTCACCGATCTGCGGGAGGCCATCGATCTGGCCAATGGGACCGAGTACGGGTTGCAGGCCGGCATCTTCACTCGTGACCTGCCATCGGCCTTGGCGGCCATCCAGCAACTCGAGTTCGGCGGCGTCACCATCAACCAGGCTCCGCAGTTCCGCGTCGATCAGATGCCGTACGGGGGAACGAAGGCGTCCGGTAACACGAAGGAAGGGCCCCACGACGCCGTGCGCGAGATGACAACGGAGCGGATGGTCGTGGTGAAGCTATGAGGGCCCGGGCATGGTGAGCGCCGCACCACCGGTGAGCCCGCGGATGGCCGGCAGGGAACCAGCCTCATCGTTCCAAGTGCTCGATCGAACCTTCGCCATCTTGGAGCTGTTCGATGAGGAGCGCCCCGAGTGGACCGCGACAGACGTCGCTCGCGCGCTGGAGCTGCCCGTGCCAACCGCCCACCGCATCTTGATCGCCCTGGCCCGCCGCGGCTACGTCAGCCAGCATCAGGAGACGAAGCGCTTCCGGCTGGGGATCGCCGCCCTCCAACTCGGAGACCGCGCACGGGCCGTCGTGGACCTTCGGAGCGTGGCCCTGCCCTCGCTCCGCCGGCTGTCGCGTGATACGGGCGAGACGGCCCTCCTCACGGTTCTGACCCCGCGCAAGGATCGCGGCGTGTGCCTGGAACGCGTCGAGACCCCGCAACCCCTCCGGCTCTCGGTCACCCCGGGACGCCAGTTACCGCTGCACGCCGGCGCGTCGCAGAAGGTCCTGATGGCTTACATGGACGAGGCCGCGCTGGAGCGCGCGCTCGCGCGACCGCTGGAGCACCTCTGCCACAACACGATCAGCGACCCGGGCCTGCTCCGGGAGGAACTTGCTCGGATCCGGCGTGTGGGTTGGGCCAGCTCCTTCGAGGAAACGAACCTCGGCGTGTGGGGGCTGGCGGTCCCGATCTTG
>JBBRTK010000291.1:0-2295 GCA_038244455.1 Actinomycetota bacterium | reverse complement strand
TTGGCCCCCAGCCGCGACTACACGGACATGGGGAGCGTCGGCATCGCCGACGCGCCGACCACCACCATCACGATCGTGGCCGATGGGCAGACGCATACCTTCAACTTCTACGCCCTCAGTGAACTGGGACAGAAGAAGCCCAACCAGATGAGCCAGCAGGAGTTCGACGCCCGCACCAAGGCACAGGACTTCGTGACGAAGACCGGGGACCTGAACTGGCTTCCCGCTGGTTCCGCCTCGCAGGCCGCGCCGTTCGTTCTTTCCGCGGTTCGTGTCTTCGTGAGCGACTACACGCCCGACCCCACCGTGAGTGAGCCGGCGATCGCCTGGCCGCTCTCAACCGGGCTCGCCGGCTTCGGTGACCCGATGACGGGCGCAACCAACGGTGGCGGCTTGAACACGAACAACGGCCTTCCCTCTCGGTGCGGGACGGTCACGGGAGCCGACCTGACAACGCTGCTGCCACTGATCAACCACGCGAATGAGGTAAGCCCGTGGAAGAGCAACGGCAAGGAGTACGGCCTCCTGTTCCGGCCGCTACTCCCGGACGAGTCCGGCTGCTGATCCTCACGGGGAGCTATCCCGGCATCACCCGTTCAAGGTTTCGAGCTGCCGCGCCGATGTACATCGCACGACCTAGAAGGCAGGTACCAGCCCGTGCCCGACGAGCAGCCGCCCCCTTCCACCGTCCCTGAGGGGTTCTTCACAACCGGAGGCAGCACCAGCGACCTCGATAGGGATGCGCTCGAGGCACGGCTCCTTGACCTCGAATCCCGGTATCGAGGATTGATCGATCATCTACCGGCCATCGTGTACATCGACCTCGCCGACCGGCAGATGGCCACCGCGTATGTGAGCCCGCAGATCGAAGGCCTCTTGGGCATCACACCTCATGAGTACTGCGCCGACGCGAACCTCTGGGCTTCGGTCATGCACCCCGACGATCGCCACGGAGCGATCGAGGCCTACAAGGCGGGCGCGGCGAACTCGCAGCCGTTCACGTTCGAATACCGGTTGATCGCGCGCGACGGGCGGGTCGTGTGGTTCAGCGACAGCGCGATCGTGATCAACGACGAGGACGGGCGCCCCCTCTATATCCAGGGCGTCATGCTCGACATCACCGATCGCAAGGCTGCCGAGGAAGAGATCTCGTTCCTGGCGTTCCACGACAAGCTCACCAGCCTGGCGAATCGCGCGATGTTCGACGAGATGCTGGACCTGGCATTGGCCCGAGCCCGGCGAACCGAACGCGGTGCCGCGGTCATCTCTCTGGATCTGGACAACTTCAAGCTCATCGACGATTCGTTCGGGCACGAGTCGGCCAACACGCTGTTGGTGGAGCTCGCAGAGCGCCTCCGTGAGGCGACGCGGGACACCGACCTCGTAGCGCGTGCCGGCGGCGACGAATTCCTGGTGCTGTTGTCCGACATCGACCCGGCGCCGCCGGTCCCCGGAGGCGCAGACGGGGTGAGTGTTGCCTGCGAATCGGTGGCGGCTCGCGTGCAACAGGCCTTGGCTGCGCCGTTCGAATCCCACGGCACCGAGCTGTACATCACGGCCACCATGGGCGTAGCGGCCTTTCCTCTGGACGGAGACTCGTCCGTAACGCTGGTGAAGAACGCCGATGCTGCGATGCTGCGAGCCAAGCGCAACGGCCCGGGCGGTTTCCTCATGCACGCTACGGCCGAGGCCGACGCCCTGACCAAGCTCTCATTGAGCACGCGGCTGCGGAAGGCCGTGCAGGATCGATCCTGGATGCTGCACTACCAGCCGCTGATCGACCTGGACTCGGCGAAGATGGTGGGGGTGGAGGCCTTGATCCGCTGGCCCGACGCTACCGGCGGTCTGGTCCCACCTAACGACTTCATCCCGCTGGCAGAGGAGATGGGGCTCATCGACGCCATCGGAGACTGGGTGGTCGAGGAGATCTGCAGGCAAGACGCGTTGTGGCGTGACGGCGGGCTCGAGATGGACGTCGCGTTCAATCTTTCTCCTCGCCAGCTCTGGCACCCCGATCTTGTGAACAAGATCATGCAACCGCTGCTGGACGGGGGAGTGGACCCCGCCAAGATCACGGTGGAGATCACAGAGTCCACGGCGATGCACGATCCCGACCGGACCCTGCTGGTACTCAACGACATGCATGACCGCGGCCTCCACCTGGCCATCGACGATTTCGGGACGGGGTACTCCTCGCTGTCCAGGCTCCGTCACATGCCGGTCGACGTCCTGAAGATCGACCGTTCGTTCGTACGGAACGTGGACGGGGATCGTGATGCGGCGAGCATGGTGAGC
>JBBRTK010000290.1:0-2319 GCA_038244455.1 Actinomycetota bacterium | reverse complement strand
GCCGGACGCGTTGCGTTCCGCCGTGCCATGCGCCGCGCCGTCCAGACCGCGATGCGATCGGGCGCCTTGGGTGTCCGGGTCGCCGCCGCCGGACGGCTGGGCGGAGCCGAGATGGGTCGCAAGGAGTGGTACCGCGAGGGCCGGGTGCCCCTGCACACCCTTCGCGCCAAGGTCGACTTCGGGACCGCCGAGGCCAAGACCACGTTCGGTGTCTGCGGTGTGAAGGTCTGGGTCTACCACGGCGACCAGGTGCCGCACCGTGAGCAGGAGACCGAACGAGCCCTGGCTCGCGCGCACGCTCGCGCCACGACCACCCCCGCCCCGGCCGCGCCGGCCGCCCCGGCCGCGCCTGCTGCCCCTGCCGCCCCTGCTGCCCCTGCCGCCCCGGAGAAGGCCGCGCCCGAGCCGGTCCTGGCTGCCGTCGGTGCCACCGTCGAGCCGACGGTTGAGCCGGCCGCTACCGAGACCGCCGCCCCGGCCACCAGCACGGAGGGCGAGGCCTGATGCTCGCGCCCAAGAAGGTCAAGCACCGCAAGGTGCACCGCGGCAACATGCGCGGGAAGGCGAAGGGCCACACCGAGATCCAGTACGGGGACTTCGGTCTGGTCGCGTTGGAGCCGGCATGGATCACCAACCGGCAGATCGAGTCGGCGCGTGTCGCCATCACGCGGCACATCAAGCGTGGAGGGAAGGTCTGGATCACCATCTTCCCCGACAAGCCCTTCACGAAGAAGCCGGCCGAGACCCGCATGGGGTCGGGCAAGGGCAACCCGGAGGGCTGGGTCGCCGTGGTCAAGCCCGGTCGCGTGATGTTCGAGCTGGCCGGCGTGCCGGAGGAACTCGCGCGCACGGCCATGCTCCGCGCGCAGCACAAGCTGCCGATCAAGACGAAGTTCATCACCAGGGTGGGGGAGTAGATGCCTGGCAAGGCCGCAGAGCTACGAGAGCTGCCCACGGACGAGCTGCTCGCGCGGGTGGATTCCTCCAAGGAGGAGTTGTTCAACCTGCGCTTCCAGCTGGCGACCGGCCAGCTGGACGACCCCACGCGGCTGAAGAAGGTACGACACGAGGTGGCGCGCATCGCCACCGTACTCCGCGAACGCGCGATCGAGATCGAACTCGACGCGCTCGCGGCGGAGGAGGACAAGTGAGCAGCGAGCAGAGCACCACCGCAGAGCGCGGGCGCCGCAAGGTTCGGACGGGCGTTGTCGTGTCAGACAAGATGGACAAGACCGTCTTGATCCGCATCGACCGCCAGGTGCGCCACAGCGTGTACGGCAAGATCGTGAGGCGCTCGTCCAAGCTCGCGGCGCACGACGAGACCAATGACGCACACGTGGGCGACACCGTTCGCGTGGTTGAGACCCGGCCACTCAGCAAGTCCAAGCGCTGGCGGGTCGTGGAGATCGTGGAGCGGGCGAAGTGATCCAGCAGGAGACGCGCTGCAAGGTTGCGGATAACACGGGGGCCAAAGAGGTCCTGTGCATCCGCGTGCTCGGCGGGTCCGCGCGCCGCTATGCGGGGCTGGGCGATGTCATCGTCGGCACCGTGAAGGACGCGCTGCCCGGCGGCGGGGTCAAGAAGGGCGACGTGGTCAAGGCCGTTGTCGTTCGCACCGCTAAGGAACGCCGCCGCCCCGATGGTTCCTACATCCGCTTCGACGACAACGCCGTCGTGCTCATCAACGACCAGAAGAATCCCCGTGGCACCCGTATCTTCGGGCCAGTCGCGCGCGAACTCCGCGAGAAGAAGTTCATGAAGATCATCTCGCTGGCACCGGAGGTGCTCTGACATGCCGGGCGTGAACATCAAGAAGGACGATATGGTCCGCGTCATGACCGGCAAGGACCGGGGCAAGCAGGGGCGCGTGGTTCGCGTCCTTCCCAGCGACGGCCGGATCATGGTCGACGGGGTGGCCCTGGCGAAGAAGCATGCCCGCACGCAGGGCAAGCGTTCCTCGGGCGGCCAGCAGCTCCAGCAGGGCGGGATCATCGATGTCGAGATGTTCGTCGATATCTCGAACGTGCAGATCGTTTGCGAGAAGTGCGATCAGCCCACCCGTGTCGGCGCGAAGATCAACGATGACGGTACCAAGGTGCGTATCTGCAGGAAATGTGAGGCGGAACTGTGAGCGACTACATCCCACGGCAGAAGGAGCGCTTCAACAAGGAGCTGCGTCCTGCACTGAAGGAGCAGCTCGGCCTCGTCAACATCATGCAGGTGCCCAAGCTGGAGAAGATCGCCATCAACATGGGCGTGGGCGAGGCCACGAAAGACGGTCGTATGCTTGAGGCCGCCGTCGCAGACCTCACCACGATC
>JBBRTK010000289.1:0-2382 GCA_038244455.1 Actinomycetota bacterium | reverse complement strand
GTGGACGGCCGAGCTGGGGTACGAGGTGTACCTGCGCGACGCCTGCCGCGGGATCGAGTTGTGGGACCTGATCATGGACGCCGGCGAGGAGTTCGAGCTGCGCCCCACCGCGCCTAGCGATCAGCGACGGTTGGAAGCGGGCATCTTCAACTACGGCAACGACATGGACAGCACGAACAACCCGTTCGAGATCACCGGGTTGGAACGGCTGGTGCAACTGGACAACGGGAACGAGTTCGTCTCACGAGCGGCGCTCGAGAAGATACGTGATCTGGGTGTCGCGAAGAAGCTGGTCGGGGTCGGCATCGACGGACCGCCGCTGGGGATGTGGTTGGAGGACTATTGGCCCGTTCGGATGGACGGCCGGACGATCGGGCGGCTCACGTCGGCCGGCCACTCGCCGCGTCTGGACCGCAACATGGGGTACGCCTGGGTGCCGATCGAACACGCCGGCGCCGGCACGCGGCTGGAGATCGCCTCACCCGAGGGGACGATGACCGCGACCGTCACCCCGCTGCCGTTCCTGGACCCCAAGAAGGAGATCCCGGCGAGGAGCTGATTCAAGGGTTCGGGGAAGATGGTGCATCGGCCGGGAGCCATACCCGGAAGGACGCGCCCCCTCCTTCGCGTTCCTGAACCCACGCCCTGCCTCCGTGGAGGTCGGCGAATCGCGCCACCAGAGAGAGCCCGATCCCGACACCCGGAGACTGCGGGTTCGGACTTGGGCCGCGCTCGAACGGCTTGAAGATCGAGAGCGCGATCTCCTCGTCCACGCCGGGGCCGTCGTCCTCGACCGCGAGGATGATGCCGTCATCCTCTTCCCATGTGCGAACCCAGATCACGGAGCCGATGGGAGTGTGCTTGGCGGCATTGGCCAGGAGGTTTTCGATGATCCGGGCCACCATCGATGTGTCCACGGCCGCGACGGCCGGTTCGGTGAGCACGCGGACGGCCCGTCCCTCCGGAAGGTCCAGCTCGCGGACCAGATCGGCGGCCAGTGCGCCGACGTCCGCGGTGGAGCGACGGGGTTCGACGATCCCTCGGCTCAGCCGGTCCACGTCGAGCAGATCCGTGACCAGTGACGTCAGGCGCCGCGTTCGTTTGACCAGGCTGTCGAGCACCTCGTCCCGCTCCGACGGGGAAAGGCCCAACTCGTCGCCTTGTCGAAGGGTGAGGGCGTTCCCGAGGATCGCGGTCAGTGGTGTTTGAAGGTCGTGGGAGACGGCCGTGAGGAAGGTGGACTTGATGTCGTCGATCTCTCGGAGGCGTTCGGCCGAGCGGCGCTCGAGCTCCAGGGCCTGACGGAGTTCCTGTTCGGCCCGCTTCTGGGTCGGAGATGTCGTAGAGGATGCCGAGCCAGAACAGGATGGTGCCATCCTCGTCGGTGATCGGGGTGCCGTCGTCGCGGATCCAGACCACATGGCCGTCGCGATGGATGATCCGGTACTCGAGCGCCCAGCCGGGGTCCGTGTTGCGGATCGCTGCCACCTTGGCCATCACACGCACGCGGTCCTCAGGGTGGAGCCGTTCCTCGAACAGATCCGGCCGTGAAAGCCGATCCTCCACGGTGTAGCCGAACATGGCTTCGTAGCGCGGTCCGAAGTAGAGAGGGTTCAGGCCCTCCCCGGTGGATTCGATGTACACCACGGCAGGGATCTGTTCGGTCAGCGTCTGGAACTTGGCGGCCGTCTCACGCAGCTCCTGCTCGACCTGCTTATGGTCGGTGATATCGAGCATGACCCCGTGCCAGTGGTCGGGCTCCCCGTCCTGGGCAGGCACGAACACGGCCTCGTCGTGGAACCAGCGGTAAGAGCCGTCTGCCGCGCGCAGCCGGTACTCCACGTTGTACGGCTCGCGGGTGCGTTCGCTGCGTTCCTCGGCGGCGGCCAACCTGGGCACGTCGTCGTCGTGGGTGATGCTGGTCCAGAACGCGCGGTCGCGTGTGAAGAGATCGGCAGGGTAGCCGAGCAGGCTGCTGATCCTCCCGCTGATGAAGGTGACGGGCGAGGGAGCCGCATCGAGTTCGAAGTAGACGATCGCCGGCGAGGACTCGACGTAGGCCTGCATCCGGCGTACGTGGGCGCCCTTGCGCGCGCCGCCGGGCGGCGAGCCGTTCGGGCGTATGGGCTGCGCGGGCAGGTCCTGGGTCGACGGCATCATGGTCTCGAAGTCCCCCCGGTCTGCATCGGACCCGCGGGTCCCCATCTTTATCCAGCCCGGGCCCGCGTTTCGATCGGCCCGGGGTGACTCCAGCGCGAGGCCAGGCGGTGGACGCGCCGGTGTGCGGGCCGGTGCGCTCGGGCCAGGGGGCGCCCCCCGTCAACCTCCGGCCGGAAGAAGCGCGCCTTGCCCATCTCAGCCAACGTGAGGTACACGGCCACG
>JBBRTK010000288.1:0-2397 GCA_038244455.1 Actinomycetota bacterium | reverse complement strand
GGCGGACCGATGCGGCCGAGAAGATGGCGCTCACGGGGTCGGTCCTAGCGCCGGAGCTCCGCGGCAGGCTTGAGGCTCTCCTGGCCGCCTTCCTTGAGGACGACGCGAACTGGCGGTTTTCCACCTGCCTCACGCACGGCGACGTCGGTCCCCCGCACGTGCTCGTCGATGAGTCTGGAGACCTAGCCGGTGTCATCGATTGGGGTGACCTGGAGATCGGCGATCCGGCCTGCGACCTCGCCTGGCTCCTCGGCGCCATGCCGGAGGCGGGGGAGCGTGTCTTGGCGGCCTACGGCGGCGAACCCGATGCGAGGTTCCGGCTTCGGGCTGACGCGGCCTTCAAGCTCATGTCGTGGTCGGACGTCGACTACGGGCTCCGGATCGGCGACGACGTCATCCTGGAGGAAGGCATCAACGGTTTGCGCGACCGCCTCGGCTGACCGGGGAACCAACCGAGGCTGAGGGGCTGGCTAGCCGCGCCGGATGGCTTCGGGGATGAAGTCCCCGTGCGCCGTGATCAGTTCGTCCACCATGTCGTGGATCTGCGCGGTCGTGAGGGTTGCCGCGGTGTTCGGGTCCAGCAGCGCCGCCTGGTAGACGTGGTCGCGACTGCCTTCGAGCACGGCCTTCACCGTGAGCTCGACCACGTTGAGGAACGTTCGATTGAGCGCGAGCGTCTGCGTTGGGAGTGCGCCCACGCGCGTCGGTAGAACGCCGTTCTTGTCGGCCATAGACGGGACCTCGACGCACGCGTCGGCGGGCAGGCCGTCGATGAGCCCGTCGTTGCGGACGTTCGCGTAGACCTCGCGTGGCACGCCCGTTTCCACGGCGCGGACGATCTGTGAGGCAAGCTCATCATTCAGGTCGATGTCCAGCTCCTTGCCGGCGTCCAGGAGTTCCTTCATCTCCACCCACTCGGCGATGTTCTCCTCGCAGCGGCGGAGGTACTCGTCGATTTCCACACGGAAGTGCGCGATCTGGTCGTCGTGGCGGATGAACCACGGCACGTACTCACTGGAGTGCTCCGAGGACTCGGTGGGGAAGTAACCGAACCGCCGGAAGATCTCCACACGTGGTCTGCGCCCCAACCCTTCCGGGTCGGCATCGACCGCCGCGCGCAGCAGCGGATACAGGTCTTCCCCGGTGTGCCGGTTCTCGAACGTGTAGACGAAACACTGGTGGTTGAACCCCGCCGTCACGTACCGGATGTCGTCCTCCGGGACCCCGACGGTCTCCGCAAGGAAGTGGTGCGTGTCGCGAACGCTGTGGCACGTCCCGATCGTCTGCGCCGCCGGCCACGCGCTCCCTGCCCAGATCCCCCACGGCACCATCGCCATGGGGTTCGTGTAGTTGAGGAGGAGGCCGCCCGGACAGAGGGTCGCCATCTCGTCGGCCATCCCGATCATCACGGGGATCGTGCGCAGACCCCGCATGATGCCGCCGATGCCGATCGTGTCCGCGATCGTCTGGCGCAGTCCATAGCTGCGAGGGATGTCGAAGTCGACGTACGTGCTCGGGACCCCGCCAACCTGGATCTCGTTGATGAGGTAGTCGGCGCCCTCGAAGGCTTCGCGCCGGTCCAGATGGGAGGTCACGGTGTGACCTGCGTCCTGGCGCGCGACGATGTTTTCGGCCGCCCGCTGCGCGTAGCCGAGGCGTTCCGGATCGATGTCGTGGAGCGCGACGTGCAACTGCCCGTGCAGTTCCCGGTAGGAACTGAGGTCAGCAAGGATGTTGCGGGTGAACTCGACGCTGCCGGCACCGATGATCGCGACCTTCGCCATGAGCGGAAGTGTCCCAGCCGCCCGTGAAACGGACAACATCGCGCACCCATCGGGCGGCGCCGGATCACGATGTGCGTTCCCGGCCGAACCCCCCTACGATGTCGCCCCCAGCGAACGGAGGGAGCCTCACATGGTCACCGCGTACATCCTGGTTCAGACGGAGGTCGGCAAGGCCGGGCAGGTCACGGATATGATCAAGGGCATCGCCGGCGTGGCGCAGGTGGACGGGGTGACCGGCCCCTACGACGTCATCGCGCGTGCAGATGCCGCCGACCTGGACGAACTTGCGAAGAAGGTCGTTATGCCGATGCAGGACCTCGAGGGCATCACCCGCACGCTCACCTGTCCCGTCATCTCGTTCTGATGGCGGCATGACCGTCCGCATCCGCCGCGACGCGGAGATCAGCGACGTGAGCGGTGGTTGGTTCAGGGCGCGCTGGCACTACTCGTTCGACTCCTACCGCGACCCCGACTACATGGGGTTCGGCACGCTCCGTGTCTTCAACGACGACCGACTGATCCCCGGCGCCGTGTGGCCGATGCATCCCCATCACGATGTCGAGGGCCTCACCTACGTCGTGGAGGGGCTCTTCGGTCACGAGGACAACGTGGG
>JBBRTK010000287.1:0-2407 GCA_038244455.1 Actinomycetota bacterium | reverse complement strand
GGATCCACCTGTTCGCGCACATCCAACCAGCGGTCGAGTTCGGGGTACATCGCACCCAGCATCCCAGGGTCCAGCCGTGAATCCTTCGCCAGGTAGACGCGGCCGCCGGCCTCGGCCACCTCGCGGTCCAACCCGTCCAGGAGGTCTTCAAGGCCGCGCTGCGCGGCGGGCACGTCCAGCGCCAGCGTCCAGCCCTCCATGGGGAAAGAGAGCATCCCGCGGCCGGCTCCGAACCGTTTCAGCACGGCCAGGAAGCTGGCGCATCCGGCCGCTGAGAGTCGTTCGAGCGTTCGCCGCAGCATGGCCTCTTCGCCGAACGGCACCACGAACTGATACTGCACGAACCCGCGCCGTCCGTAGACGCGGTTCCAGTCCCCGACGGCGTCGAGCGGGTGGAAGAACGGTGCGATGGGCACGATGCGGTCGCGCTCGTGTGCGGGAGCCTTGCGGAACCAGAGTTCGTTGAAGGCGCGGGCGGTGAGGGTGTTGATGACGCCGGGAATGCCGGGGGGCACAGATGGGAGCATCCGTGGCGCGTACCGGAGCGGGGCCAGGCGCTGGGCGTGCGGGAGCGCATCGGGCTCGGCGTGGTCGCCGCGCGTGAGGACGCCGCGGCCCAGCGAGCTTCCCTTCGCCAGACAGTCGATCCAGGCCACGGAGTAGCGGTAGTCCCCGTCGCCCGATGCCATCCTGGCCATCAGGTCGTCGATGTCGGGGCATCGATCCGTGTCCTGGCGCATGCGCGAGGTGGTGATGGGCAGGAGGCGCATGGTCGCACGGGTGATCACGCCGGTCAGGCCCATCCCCCCAAGCGTAGCGGCGAACAGGTCGGGCTCGTCGTCCGGCGTCACCGTCCGCTCGGAGCCGTCCGGCAGCACCAGGTCGAACGCCAGCAGGTGGTGGCCGATCGAGCCGTAAAGGTGATGGTTCTTGCCGTGGATGTCGTTCGCGATGGCGCCGCCAAGCGTGACGAACCGCGTGCCCGGCGTGACAGGGAGGAACCAGCCGCGCGAGACGATCGCCTTCAGGATCCGATCCAGCGATTCCCCGGCCATCGCGGTGAGGGTTCCCGCATCGGGGTCCAGCCGGACCAGCCCGCCCATCGCGGTCATGTCCAGCACGGTTCCCCCAGCGTTCTGAGCGGCGTCGCCGTAGCTGGCACCCAGGCCGCGCGGCAGCGTCCCGCGGGGGCCGGCGGCCGCCATGGCGTCCGCCACAGCCGATACCGATCCGGGCCGGAGAACCTCAGCGCTAGAGGGCGCCGTCCGCCCCCATCCCGACAGGAGCTGCGTGTCCCCGGCGCCCGTCATAGGTAGATCCCGGCGGCGTAGGTGAGCGCCCAGGTCACCACGAGCACCTGGAGCACGCGGTCGCGCAGGAAGACGTCCTCGGGCGCGCTCGCCTCCCCCCGTTCGATGACCAGGGCGTAGCGCAGCAGCGCGATGACGAACGGCACCACCGAGACCTGGCTCCACGCGATCCCGTCGATGTCGTGCGGGAACGCCTGCGACCAGAGGCAGTAGGCGGTGATCGCCACCCCCGCGGACAAGATCCATACGCCGCGCAGGAACGGCTCCGGATAGACGGCCCGTCCTTCGTCGAATGCGTCGAGCCCCGCCGCCCGCGCGTACCGAAGGTCGGCCATCCGCTTGCCGGCGACCACCAGGAGCGCGCCGGCCGAGACCAGGATGAGGAACCACGACGACAACGTGACGTCGGTCGCCGCCGCGCCGCCGACAGCCCGGAGAACGAAACACGCCGCGATGATCGCGATGTCGATGACTTCGAAACGCTTGAGGGCGACGCTGTAGGCGACCGACAGACCGACGTAGGTCGCGACAACGGCCGCGAACCCCCAGCCCAAAACGGCCGCGAGCAACGCGCCACCGACCAAGAGTGCGGCCGACAGGACCAGCGCGGTCCCGGCCGTGACGTGGCCGGCCGCTACCGGGCGGTGTCGCTTGTGCGGATGGATCCGGTCCGCGGCCGCGTCAAGGACGTCGTTGAAGATATACGTGCCGCTGGCCACCAAACACATCGACGCGAAGGCCACTCCGGCGCGCGCGGCCACGGACGGCGTGCTCAGCAGCCCGGCCGCGCCGGGAGCAGCGAACACGAGCAGGTTCTTGGCCCACTGCTTCGGCCGCATCAGCGCGAGCAGCGGCCTGCGCGACGGCACACGCGCGGGGGTCGCGCGCTCCTTCGGGTCCGCGGGATCCGGGAGAACCAGCAGTTCGAGTCGTTCGCGCACCCCTCCAGGCTAACCGGGCGAGCCGATCCCTACCGGGCCCCACAACCAGCCCGAACCGAATTCAAACGCGGTTCAGCGCGGTGACGGAGTCACCAGGTCACGCGTGATCTCGCTCACGGTGCGACATCCAGCGAGCGCCATGGCGTTCTCGAACTC
>JBBRTK010000286.1:0-2474 GCA_038244455.1 Actinomycetota bacterium | reverse complement strand
GACCTGATCGGCGTGGCGCGACACCTGCTCCACGGTGGGCGCGGCCTCGGTTGTACGTGCGTCCTGGATCGGCCCATCCGCGCCATGGGCAACACGCACGGCCAGTACTACTTGAACCTGCACGTGGAAGATCGACCCGGCGTGCTGGCCGAGGTTGCCGACCACTTCGGTCGCAACGGGGTGAGCATCGAGCGCGTCTGGCAGGAAGGCCGCCTAGACGAAGCCACCCTGGTGTTCATCACCCACCGCGCGCAGGAGGGGGCCTTCCAGAAGACGGTGGATCAGCTGCGCGAGCTTCCGAGCATCCGCGCGGTCGCCAGCGTCATCCGCGTGGAGGGCGAGGAATGAGCGACCCGTCCGCCAGGAGGCCCACAGGGCACGCGACCGGCGCCCATCCGCCCGGCGCTCACCAGTGGCGCGGCATCATCGAGGAGTATCGCGGCCGTCTCCCCGTCAGCGAGGGCACCCCGCTGATCACCCTCTGCGAAGGAGGTACCCCGTTGGTGTTGTCGCAGTCCCTCTCCGAGGAGACGGGCTGCCAGGTGTGGCTCAAGTACGAAGGCGCCAATCCCACCGGTTCGTTCAAGGACCGCGGGATGACCTTGGCCATCAGCAAGGCCATCGAGGACGGCTCGAAGGCGGTCGTGTGCGCCTCCACGGGGAACACCTCCGCGTCGGCGGCGGCTTATGCGGCCAAGGCGGGCATCACGTGCGCCGTGCTCCTGCCCAAGGGGAAGGTCGCCCTGGGGAAGATGGCCGCCACCCTGGTCCACGGCGCCAGGATGCTCGAGGTCCTGGGCAATTTCGACGAGTCCCTGGAGCTGGCGAAGGACCTGAGCGAGCACTACCCGGTGACCCTGGTGAACTCGGTGAACCCCTATCGTCTGCAGGGCCAGAAGACCGCAGCGTTCGAGATCTGCGACGCATTGGGCCGGGCTCCCGACGTCCACTGCGTGCCGGTCGGCAACGCCGGCAACATCTCCAGCCATTGGATGGGCTACTCGGAGTACCTGGCCGACGGGATGATCGCCGAGCCACCGCAACTCTTCGGGTTCCAGGCCAGCGGCGCCGCGCCGATCGTGAACGGCGCGCCGGTGAAGGACCCGCAAACCATCGCGACGGCCATCCGGATCGGCAACCCCGCGTCCTGGGACAAGGCGGTGGCGGCCGCGACCCAGTCGGAGGGAGGCATCCAAGCCGTCACGGACCGCGAGATCCTCTCTGCGTACCGCCGCGTGGCCCGTGAAGGCCTCTTCGTCGAGCCGGCCTCAGCCGCGTCGGTGGCCGGACTCCTGCAACTGCATCAGGCAGGAACCCTGCGCAAGGGCTCCACCGTGGTCTGCATCCTCACCGGCCACGGCCTGAAGGATCCGGAGTGGGCCATCAGCGGCGCCGCCCATCCGATCACGGTCCCGCCCGACGCCGCTGTCGTCGCCGGGGAACTCGGCCTGTGAGGTTCCGCACCACCGTCCCGGCCACCTCGGCGAACCTAGGCCCCGGGTTCGACTGTTTCGGATTGGCGCTGGAGCTCTGTAACGAGGTCGTCCTGGACACCGACGCCGCTCCCGGGGTCACCTTCGAAGGAGAGGGTGCGGCGGAGCTGCCGACGGACGGGTCGGACATGATCAGCCGGTCCTTCACGCACGTCGCGCGTGCAGCGGGCGCGGCGGTCCCGGCGTTCGCGCTCCATGGCGTCAATCGCATCCCCTTGGAACGCGGCCTCGGGTCCTCTGCCGCTGCGTGTGTCGCGGGGATCATGCTCGCGGACCGCGTGCTGGCGCTCGACTTCGAGCCCGACGACATCTTGGACCTGGCCATCGAATTGGAGGGTCACCCGGACAACGCCGCCGCCGCCATCGTGGGTGGCTTCACGTTGGCGTTCGGCGACGGGGTCCTGCGGCTCGATGCGGCCGCCGAACTCCATCCGGTTGCGCTCATCCCCGATCTGCGGCTCTCCACGGTGCAGGCTCGCGCCGCGCTGCCGCAGACGGTCTCCCTGGCCGACGCCGTGTTCAACGCTTCGCACGCGGCCGCGGCGGTCGTTGCGCTCACCTCCCAGCCCGAGATGCTGGCCGAGGTCCTCGGAGACCGCCTCCATCAGGACGCCAGGCTGTCGCTCGTTCCCCCCGTGAAGGCCGTCTTCGACGAACTCCGGGCCGCGCAGATCCCGGTCTGCGTGAGCGGAGCCGGCCCCACCCTCCTGGCGTTCGAGTTGCCGGGGGTGCAGGTGCCCGATCCCGGCAAGGGGTGGCGCGTCTTGCGCCTTCCCGTGCGAACCTCCGGCGCCCAGGTGGAGCGAGAGGATTGACGATGCCCGAACTGGACGGCAAGCTGGCGCTCATCACCGGGGGAACCTCCGGGTTGGGACTCGCCATGGCCGATGCCTTCTGCCGTGAGGGGGCCCGCGTGGTCATCACCGGGCGGAACCGCGATCTCGGCAGCGCCGCCGAGTCCGGGCTCCGTTCGGCGGGGCG
>JBBRTK010000285.1:0-2476 GCA_038244455.1 Actinomycetota bacterium | reverse complement strand
TGACGACCGACCAGGAGATCCTGGACTGGGTCGCCAAGGATGGGGAGACGGCGCTGCATCCCTCGTGCACAGCACGCATGGGAACCGACGGCATGTCGGTCATCGACCCGCTCACTATGGGGGTGCACGGGATCGGGGGCCTGCGCGTGGTCGACGCCTCCGCCATGCCCTACGTCACGAACGGCAACATCTACGCCCCGGTGATGATGGTCGCGGAGAAGGCCGCCGACCTGATCCTTGGGAACACACCGCTGGCGCCCGAACACGTCGGCTTCTACCGGGCCAAGGGTGGCTAACTGCTGCTGAGCCCTAGGAGCATCAGCCCGGTCACAACCACCGCGATCCCCACGTACTGGTTCGGGACCAGCCGCTCCTTGAGATAGACGTAGGACAGAGCGACCGCGATCAGCGGGAACACCGCGCTCGCCGCCAGGACCAGCGACACGCTGCCCTTCTGCGTCCCGTAGGAGAAGACCGCAACACCTAGGATGTCGGCGAACCCGGCGGCCATCGCGAGAGCGATGGCCGCACCACCGGCGCCGCGGTATCTGCGCAGCTCCGCCGGGCGCAGCAGGACCAGCGGGAGGTAGCAGACCAGCTGCGCCATCCGCGAGCCCCACATGGCCGCGACCCAGCCGGCATGCCGGGACGCGGTGGCCAACAGGAACGCGGCCACGCCGAACCCCACCATCGACGCGAGCGCCCACGGCAGACCTGGCGCGTGGCCGCGGATCCCCGCTCGCAGCGCCCGGATGTCGGTGGAGACCAGCATGACGCCCGTGATCGTGACGCCCGCCCCGACCAGCTCGAGGGCGCTCGGGTGTTCGTGGATGAAGATGACCGTCAGCGCGACACCGACCACCGCGTACGCGGCGCCGATCGGTGAGACGACGGCGACCGGCCCCAGTTCCAGCGCGCGGAAGTGCGTGAAGTACGAAGAAGCCGTGAACACACCGTTCAACAGGATGAGCCACACGATGGCGTGAAGTGGCTGAAGCGACGTGCCGCTGATGAGCAGGACCGTCGTGATGAAGGTCCAGGACATGGTTTGGCCCAGGACCACCGTGGCGATGCTGCCGACGCGCCTGCCCGCCGTCGCCGCGAAGAAGTCGGTCAGACCCCATCCGACCGCGGCGATCAGACCGAAGATCACGCGGGGGGTCTGGCCTCCGCCAGCGCGTCCACGGCGATCGCGCCGCGCGGTCCGACCAGGAGCGGGTTCGCCTCCAGGGACGTTAGGCGGCCGCGCAGGTCGTGCGCAGCCCGCGCGATCGCCGCGACGGCCTTCGCGGTCTCCGGCAGATCGTGCCGCCGGGCGTCCAGGCCGCATCGCTCCGCCTGCGAGGTGACGAACGCGAGCGCCTGCGCCGGCGTGAGCGGCGCCGCGACGAATACGGCCTCACCTTCCTCCGCCAGCGCGCCGCCCGGCCGCATCGTGATGCACGCGCCAAACTGATCGTCGACGATGGCCCCGACCAGCACTTCGTGCCCGCTCACCATCTCCTGGACGAGCACCTTGGGCGCCGATGCGCCGGCCCGGCTCGCCGCCGCCAGAACCTCGGCCGCCGCGCGTTCTACCTCGGAGGCGTTCCGCAACCCGAGCTTGACTCCACCCAGCTTGGCCTTGTGGGGGATCTCCGCAGCCAGCGCCTTCACCGCCACGGGGAACCCGATCTCCTTGGAGGCCGCCGCTGCCGCCGCAGGCGTTCGAACGGTGGCCTCCTTCGGCCGGCGAACGCCGTAGAGCTCCAGCAGCTTCGCCCCCTGCGCCTCGTCCAGCGGCCCCCGGAGTCCCTTCAGCAGCCGAAGCGCCGCAGCCCGCTTGGGGTGGGCAGGCAGGTCGGGCAGACTCCGCGCCTTCGCGCCCTGGAAGTCCACGAGCGCCCGGATCGCCCCCGCCCCGGCGCGGTGACCCTGCAGGAACGGCAGCTGCTTCCACCGCTTGGTGAACGCGACCGCCTCGGGGATGTAGGCGAGCGGCGCCATCGCAACACTCGCGAACACCACGCCCGTCTCCTTCTGGAGCGCGACGGCCTTCGCCAGAACCGGATCGGCCCACGGGGTCTCGCCGGCGAGCCGCGGGGGGAACGCGTCGAAGGCGATGAGCCCGACGCCGGGGTCGGCCGCGAGCGCCTCCAGCGCGCCGCAGAACATGGTCGTCTCGACCGCCGCCTGTCCGGTCACGTCGAGCGGATTGTTCTGGCTCGCGAAGTGCGGCAGCGCCTTCTTCAGCTTCGTCTTGGTCTTCCCGCCGAACTCGGGCAGGTCAAGCCCCTGCGCACCCGCCGCCTCAGCGAATAGCGTGCACGCGCCGCCAGACTGCAGCGCCGCCGCTACGCCGTTCGTCCGCAGCTTCTTGTGGTGGCTCAGCAGCACCGCCGCCTCGAACATCGACACCGGATCTTCGACCAGCACAACGCCGTGACCGCGGAGCCAGGCGTCGCGCAAGCTCGTGTTCCCCGCCAGCGCGCCCGTG
>JBBRTK010000284.1:0-2490 GCA_038244455.1 Actinomycetota bacterium | reverse complement strand
TCGTTCGAGCCCGGCGCCGCGATCGTCGAAGAGGGCGACGTGGGCGACGGGATGTACATCGTGCTTGAGGGTCTGGCGCGCGTGGAGGTCGGCGGGCGTTTCCACGACCTCAAGCCCGGCGGCTTCTTCGGCGAGATGGCGTTGATCACCGAAAGCCGCCGGATGGCCACTGTGAAGGCCCAGGAGGCCGTCCGCGCGCTGAAGATCCCGGCGGAGGACTTCCAGTCGTTCCTACTGGCGCACCCGAGCGTGGCGCTCGCGATGCTGAAGGCGTCGATCAGCCGCCTCCGCGAGGTGCAGCAACGGATCGACGCCTGGATGGCCAGCTGAGGAACGACGTGAAGATCACGACGAGGCGGCCGGAGGACGCGACGAGCGGAACGGCGCCGCCCCGGATGTGGTCCCGGGGTTTCGCGACGGACCGGCCTCAAGGAATCGGTGACGACACCAGCACTGGGGGGATCCACGTAGACCCTTGGTCGTCGGAATGGCTCAGCCCGATGGTTGATCCCGAACCCCCGCTGGGGGTGACAACCGCTGGCTACCCCTTCTCATAACGAGACTTCGCGTCCCTAGGAGGGTAGTGGGCGGTTACACGGTTGCACGCCGGTTTGGGGCTCCGCGAGCCTCCGGGGATGCAGAGTGACCTGGTTTCGAGGGCAAGGGCGTGCGTTCTGGCGCGGGCGGCGCATCAGTAAGCGGGCGCGGAACGGCAGTTCGGTCGCGGCTTCGACCTCGCCCCATCCGATACCGCGGTCGGCCTCCCCCGCGTGGAGGTCGCGCGCGCGTCGCTCGGTCCTATTTCATTCCCACGATGCAGCGCGCCATGCCCGGGACCCGGACCTTGCCGTCCCTGTCATACGCGCGCACGTTCGCCATGACCGTCGCCCGCATCCGCTCCCGCGCTGGTTCGTCGACCTGTTGAAGCGCCGCAGCTGCGAGCGAGACGTGCTCGCTCATCATCTCCCAGTACTCCGCGGGCGACGACGTCACCAGCTCGACGTCGACATCCCACTCGGCCGCGTCGCGCAGCCCCGCGGCCTCGTACAAGGCGCTGGCATAACCCGGGGACGCGCACCGGAACATATTCGGCCCGTCCGGGTCGGGTGGAGCCAACACCGCCTCAGTCATGATTGCCCGCATGAGGATCGTCGTCCACGGGTTTTCCTCGGGCTTGACCCATACCGACGAGCAGATGCGTCCGCCCGGCTTGAGCACACGGGCGAACTCAGCCGTCGCTTTGGCCGCGTCTGGGAAGAACATGTACCCGAAGCGCACGGACACGCTGTCGAATATGGCGTCGCCGAAGGGCAGATCATCGGCGCTGCACACCTTCGTCTCGATGTTGGTGGCCCCCTGCGCGTCGGCTCGTCGCGCAGCAACATCCAACATCTCCGGTACGAGGTCTGTCAGCACAACCCGACCCTTCGGCGAGAGTCGAGCGATACTCAGACCCGGCTCACCCGTACCCGCGGCGATGTCCAGATGCTGCTGATCCTCAGCGATATCGAGATGCTCGATCATCGCTGCGCCGACCGGGCTCAACTGATCCATGATGACCAGGTCCCACTTCTCCCACCCGCCAGAGAGCCCTGCCCACGTCGCTCGTTGTGCGTCCCGGATCTCATCGGCGCTCGGCATCGGCCCTCCCGCTCTTGATACATCCAGCAAACACGAAGACACTGCCCGGCGCGAGTGCATGGCGCCCGCTCTGGATCTCCTCTGTCAGGAGAGCAGCCGGAATCTCTGTTGAGCAGCGGACGGTAGCCGCCGCGCGGGGTGAACAGAACGGGCGGAAGGAGGAGCCCTCGCCGGCCAAGCATACGACCCTAAAGGCGTGTTTCCGCAGGTAGAACCGTGGTAGTCCCAACGGGATTCGAACCCGTGCCTCCACCTTGAGAGGGTGATGTCCTAGGCCTCTAGACGATGGGACCGCGCCTGGTGCTGGCGGCTGGCAGAGTGTAGCAAGGCGTCATGTAGCCCCGGTTCACAGGTCCTTCGCCATCTGGCGCGCGGTTTCGCGATATCCCGACGATTCGTAGAGGGATCTCGCCACATCGTTGTCACCGAATACGTTGAGTGCCACCCGTGAGAGTCCCATCCCCTTTGCGATCGACTCGACCTCGCCCATCAGCGCCCGCCCGTACCCCTTCCCGCGGAGCGCCTCCTCAACAACGATGTCGTAGATCCACGCGACCTTCCCGGAGTCGGAATCCCGCTCGGCGATCCACAGCCATCCGACCCCCTCGCCCGTCTCGGCATCCTCGGCGATCACGATGCGGTGCCCCGGAGTGCCCAGCCCTTGCGGGAGCAGTTCGTCGTGTTCCCGGCGGCTGCGCTCCATCAGCGCCGCAGCCGCCACGCCGATGTTGCGTGCAATCTCCTCCGCGTAGTCGGCCACCTGCCGCTGCATCCACGCCGGGTACTCGTCTTCGGCGAGCGGGCGCGTCCGCACCCTTGGCGACATCAGTTCTCGCCTTGGTCCCGGGT
>JBBRTK010000283.1:0-2512 GCA_038244455.1 Actinomycetota bacterium | reverse complement strand
CTCACCATGTCGCGGATCGCGCCGGTCTGCTCGTAGAAGGCGCCCCGGCCTTCGATGCCGATCTCCTCGGCCACGGTGACCTGCACGTGCTCGATGTACCGACGGTTCCAGATGGGTTCGAACATCCCGTTGGCGAACCGGAACGCCAAGATGTTCTGCACGGTCTCCTTGCCCAGGTAATGGTCGATCCGGAAGATCTGCGACTCATCGAAGACCTTGTGCAGACACGCGTTGAGGTCCCTCGCCGTGATCAGGTCGTGCCCGAACGGCTTCTCGATGATGATCTTGGAACCCGGTGCCATTCCGGCTTCCCCGATCCGCTCGACGACGTCGGCGTACGCGCTCGACGGCGTGGCGGCGTAGAAGAATCGGTTCCCTTCCGTGCCGTGGGTTCGGTCGACCTCCTCTAGGTCCGCGGCCACCTGGTCCATGGCTCCTCGGTCGGTGAACTCCCCCGCCACGTATCGGAGATGCCCGGCGAAGTCGGCCCACACCTGCCCCTCGGGAACATGCTTGCCGAACTCACGGATGGAGGCGAGCGCGTGCTCCCGGAACTCCTCATCCGTGAACTCCGTCCGCGCGTAGCCGACGATCGCGAACCGCTCCGGGAGGAGGCCCTCCAGATAGAGGTGGTAGAAGGCAGGCAGCAACTTCCGGCGGGTGAGGTCGCCCGACGCGCCGAAGATGACGATGGCCTGCGGCGGGGCGCTGGTCCGAACCCGGCGCGACGTCATGACGCCGCCCCGGGGAACGGCGCGACTTCGATCCACCCGTCCACCTCGCGAACGGCGAACGTGGGCACGGGATCGCTTCCCCCACCGTCGGAAGGCTCCCCCGACTCCAGGTCGAACCGGTTCCCGCACGCACATTCCACCTCGGGCTCACGCTCGAGCCGCAGCACGCCCTCGCTCAAGGAGCCCCCATCGACCGTGCATGTGTCCCCGACGGCATGGAGACGATGATCGACGTGCGCCACGGCTACCCGGCCGCCGGGGAGGTCATACCCGCGTAGCTCCCCATCGGGGATCTCGACCAGCGTTCCCACGCGGATGAAGTCCACCTCGCCTCCTACAGCCTCGTGCCCCGCAGCGCCAAGAAGCTGCGCTGCAGCAGCGTGAGCGACCCTAGCGCGGTAAGCACTACCAGCACCGTGAACATCGTGTGCGGAACCATCAGCCCGATCATCAGCGCAAGGAACCGTTCGAGGCGCTGGAAGAACCCTTCGGTGAGGGTGAGGCCCACCGCTTCGGCTTCGGCTCGGACCTGACTGACGGAGAGGCTCACCACTAGGGTGGTCAATGCCAGCGCGGCCTCAACTGGCTGGTGGCGAGCGGCCATCAGCCAGAACAATGCCGAGAACAAGATCATGTCGGAGATGCGGTCGATCACCGAATCCAGGAACGCCCCCGAACGCCTGACCTCCCCGCGGTGACGCGCCACCGATCCGTCGAACACGTCGCACAACCCGGCGACCGTCAGGAGGACGCCGGCGAGGGCCCAGCGCCCGCCCAGGATCAGCCACCCGACCACCACGTTGAGGATCAACGAGAGGAGGGTGAGCTGCCAGGGTCGGATGCCCGTCCACAGGAGGAACGCCAACGCGGCCCGGAACGGCCATTTGAAGATCTGGCGCATCGCGCCGCCCGCCGCGCCCTCGCTCTTGCGAGGTGCCGGCATATCGCGAACCTTCGGAGCTTCGCGCTCGCGCAGGTCCCGTGCCTTGGCCATCGGGCTAACCTGTGTGCGGTTCGAAGGCGACCACTCGGTATCGGAAGCTACCGCCGGGCGCCTCGTAGAGCACCTCCGTGCCGACGACCGCTCCCATGAGGGCTGAACCGAGCGGCGAGGTAGTGGTCACGGTCCTGGCTCCCTTCGCACGCTCCTCCGCGTGCTCGGCCAACAGATACGTCTCGTCCTCGGGGTCGTCTTCATCCAGCGGGTGCACGGTCACGAGCATCCCGGGACCAACCTCAGTTGCATGGATGGGGGCTCCCACGATCTCCGGGTCACGGAGCATCGCCCGGATCTTGCGGATCTTCGACTCCATCAGGCCCTGATCGTTCTTGGCGGCGTCGTATTCGCCGTTCTCCTTCAGGTCTCCCAGCTCCCGGGCCGCAAGGAGGCGCTCCGCCACACGCTGGCGGCCGTTCGTCTCCAGTTCCTCCACCTCGGCCTTCAGCCGTTGATAGGCATCCACCGTCAGGTTGGCGCTCGGCTTCTGGCCCGCGGGGCGGGGTTCGCGGTCGCGAAGCTCTTCAGGGTGCTCAGACATGGGGGGAAGTCTACCGAGGGAGCGTGGCACCGGAGCCCGGCGCTCCTAGCCGGGCAAGAGCACCTTGAAGCTGGCGCCGCCCCCTTCGCGCTCCTCGACCCGCGCCCTGCCGCCGTGCAGTTCCGCGAACCGGGCCACCAGCGTGAGCCCGACGCCCGAGACGGGAGCATGCGAAGGGGTCGACGGACCTCGCTCGAACGCGCCGAAGACGGTATCGCGGAGGGCAGACGGCACGCCGGG
>JBBRTK010000282.1:0-2532 GCA_038244455.1 Actinomycetota bacterium | reverse complement strand
GCCCAACTCGACGACCACCTCGTCCAGGCTGCGGTAGTTCCGCACCTGAACCCGCCTGATGCGCCCGCGGACGTCAGGGGCGGTCTGTGGGCGTATGCGCGCGCCGTCGGCAGTGACCATGGCAGGAGTCTAGACCCCCAGCACCTTCATGACCTCGTCGCCGTAGTGGTTGATCACCTTCACCGCGATCTTGCCGGTCGCGGGCTTCGGGAACGGGCGCGAGATCGTGGAGTTGACGGTAGCCCACGCCTCGTCGCTGATGTCGGCCTTGAGGGCCCGGCGGAGCTTGTCGTAGGGGTCGTCGGCGCCGGTGAAGTAGGCGTGGCGGACGAAGAAGGCGTCGCCGTCGTACGCCGTGTCCAGGAACCAGGCGGCGATGTCGTCGACCGAGGATGAGCGGAGCTCGCCGGTGGTGGGGTCGTAGACGTCCAGGCCGCGGATCTCGACCTGGAGCTGGCCCTCCCCCGCCGGGCGGACGTCGATGTCGGGCTCGCCGAAGACCATGAACAGGTTGCCGGTGCCGGTCTTCTTGAGCAGCTCGTCCCCCATCGCGAGGTCCGGGTTCATGCGCGCCTGGAGGATCGTGAGGCGGCCCAGCTGCGAGGCCTCCTCCCCCGCCAGCGGGTCGAAGGCGAAGCCGCACACGACGAGGAGGTCCGCGAACCTGACGGCCTCCTTGGCGGCGTCGCGGACGAGCTCGGGGCCGACGGTGCCGAACTCGGGGCCGATGGCGATCGCGACGGTCCTGGACGTGCCGGCCTCGAGGTACTCCCCTACTCCCTGGACGAAGACGCCGGGGTAGGGGTCGAGGCGGGCGAACTCGAGACGTTCGCCGCGCTTGGTGTTCTGGACGCCGGCTCGACGGAGGTTGTCGAGGATGGTGGTGACGAAGCGGCCGGCATCGACGGACAGGGTCGCCTCGGCGGCCGGCAGGTCCTCGGGGCCGTCGATCATCACGCGATGGGGTGACAGGCTCTCCACGGTGAACGGGCCGGACACCCGGACGACCTTGTTGTCCTGGTACGGGCGATCGAACAGGGTCTCGCTCTCGGCGTGGCGGGCGATGGCGGCGTCGATCTCGGCGCGGGTCATGCCCTCGCGGATGTCCGGGTTCTGGGCGATCGACTTGAGGGTCACGTGCGGGACGCGCTCGTACACGAAGCCGCGGCGGATGTCGTTGGTGGGGCGGTCGATCGACATTGCGCGGGCCTGGCCGGTGACAGCGGCCTCCTTGCGGATGCCGGCATCCGAGTCGGCGAGCAGGTAGTACGGGAACTTGGCGGCCATCAGGCGCGAGCGCGCGAGGGCGAGCGCGACGCGGCTGGTGTCGATGGTGATCCAGCGACGGCCCCACTGCTCGGCGACGTAGGCCGTGGTGCCGGAGCCGCAGGTCGGGTCGAGGACGAGGTCGCCGGGATCGGTGGTCATGAGGACACACCTCTCGATGACCCGTGTGTTCGTCTGAACAACGTAGACCTTCGACTCTGCGAACCCGGAGGTACCCGTGTCGGTCCAGAGGTTTGAAATGGGAAAGGCGGGGAAGTCGTCCAGGTACCGCACATATCGCAGCGTTTGCCCAAGCGGCATCAACCGTCGAGCAGCCCTGAGGCGGCTCATCCCCTCCGGGTTTGTCTTCCAGCCGCCGGTGCCCGGCATATATACCCGGTCCTCGAGGGCGACCGGGAACACTGTCGTCGCATTGACTCGAACAGTTTGCGAACGCATGTCGCCATGGGCGAACCATCGCTCTGCAGACGCCAATTCGTGTCCGCCGGAGACCGATCTTCGGCTGCCGGTCGCTGTTTCGACCCACGTGTATTGGCCTCCACCAGCTTCGCCCGGTGTCTTCTCCTTGAAGATCGGCCGATATCGAAGCGAGCTTGACTGGCGCGCATACCAAAGCACGTAGTCGACGGTTCCTGGTAAGTACGCTGCCGTGGCTCCGGTTGTCTTCACGACGGTGATCTGGCTGACGAAGTTCTCAACCCCGAACACTTCGTCGAGAAGAGTCCTCACGAGATGGACGTTCTCGTCCCCGATCTGGACGAAGACGGACCCCGACTCCGTCAGCAGTTCGCGCGCCGCGACCAGGCGGTCCCTCAGGTACGCCAGGTAGGAGTGGATCCCCAGCTCCCACGTGTCGCGATACGCCCGCACCTGTTCGGGCTGGCGCGTGAGATCGGTGTCCTTCCCGTCCTTCACGTCGCGCTTCCGCGTTGACACCTGCCAGTTCGAGCCGAACTTGATCCCGTAGGGCGGATCGATGTAGATGGTCTGGACCTGGCCCTTGAGGCCTTCCTTCTCGGCGAGGCTGGTCATCACCAGCAGCGAGTCTCCCAGGATCATCCGGTTGGACCACTTCCCGGGGTGCCGGTAGAAGTCCACCTTTTCCTCGAAGGTGAGGTCCGTGTACGGCGCGAAGAAGCCCAGCTGCTGCTCCGCCTGGCGGCCCTCGCTCTCGGCGCGCAGCTCTTCCACGAGCGCCAGCGGGTCGATGGTCTCCTGGATGTAGACCGGGACCGCGGGGACCTC
>JBBRTK010000281.1:0-2565 GCA_038244455.1 Actinomycetota bacterium | reverse complement strand
GCCCCGTGGCACCGGTGACGATCGCGGTTCCCGCGTGGGCTGGTGTGTCCCTCGCGGCGGTCATCCGGCGGACGCGCGGTACCACTCGATGGTTTGCCGGAGCCCATCCTCGAATCCGATCCGTGCCTCGAACCCGAACTCATCTCGCGCGCGGCTGGTGTCGAGAGCTCGCCGCGGCTGTCCATCCGGCTTCGACGCGTCCCAGCGAAGCTCGCCTCCGAAGCCAGTGAGGCGGAGGATGAGCTCCACGAGCTCGCGAATCGTGATCTCGCGGCCGACGCCCAGGTTGACAGGGTCCGCGCCGTTGTAGCGATCGGCGCCCAGGACGATGCCTTCGGCTGCATCCTCGACGTAGAGGAACTCGCGGGACGCCGATCCGGTACCCCAGACCTCGATGTGATCGGCCCCCGCGTCGCGAGCGTCCACGCATTTCTTGATGAGCGCCGGGATGACGTGCGAGCTGGCCGGATCGAAGTTGTCACCGGGTCCATAGAGATTCACCGGGATGAGGTGGATCACGTTGAAGCCGTACTGCTGGCGGTACGCCTGGCCCTGGACGAGGAGCATCTTCTTGGCCAGTCCGTAGGGAGCGTTCGTCTCCTCCGGGTAGCCGTTCCACAGGTCGTCCTCGCGGAAGGGGAGGGGGGTGAACTTCGGGTATGAGCAGACCGTACCGATCTGCACGAACTTCGTGACGCCGGCGAGGCGCGCTTGCTCCATGAGCTGGATGCCCATGATCGCGTTCTCGTAGAAGAAGCGGCCCGGATTCTCCCGGTTCGCGCCGATCCCGCCGACCACCGCGGCGAGGTGGATCACGAGATCCGGCCGCCCGTCACTCAGGGCTGCGGCGATGCCCTCCCGGGTTCGCAGGTCGTATTCGCGACTGCGCGGGACGAACACGTCCGTCGCCCCGCCGGACTCTAGGCGACGCACGACCGCCTTCCCCAGGAAGCCGCCACCACCGGTCACCATGACTCGACGGTCGGCCCAGAAGGTCGGCGAGGTCATCCCGGGGATCCTGAACTCGCCGGCACCGCGACCATGTGGTGATCCGGGTCGAGCCCGGCCTCGCGAAGGTCGCCCTCCACCATCAATCGGACGAGCTCCGTGAAGCTTGTTCGCGGCTGCCAGCCGAGCTGTTCTCGCGCCTTGGACGCGTCGCCACGAAGCTCATCGACCTCGGTTGGGCGGAAGTAGCGGGGATCGATCTCGATGAATTCCTGCCAATCGCGACCCACCAAGGCGAAGGCAAGAGCGACGAATTCTCGCACTGAGCGCATCTCTCCGGTTGCCACCACGTAATCGTCCGGCGCGGGTTGCTGGAGCATCAGCCACATCGCCTCGACGTACTCGGGCGCGTACCCCCAGTCGCGGCGCGCATCCAGATTGCCGAGATAGATCTTCTGCTCCTTGCCGGCCAGGATCGCGGCGATCCCGCGGGTCACCTTCCGGGTGACGAACGTGGCGCCGCGGCGAGGCGATTCGTGGTTGAAAAGGATCCCGTTCGCCGCGAACATCCCGTACGCCTCGCGGTACTGGACCGTCATCCAGTGCGCGAACACCTTGCTGACGGCGTAGGGGCTTCGGGGATGGAACGGGGTCGCCTCGGTCTGGGGCGATTCCGCCACCAGACCGAACATCTCGCTGCTGCCGGCCTGGTAGAAGCGGATCGGCCGGTCCGCATGCCGGACGGCCTCTAGGAGCCGGAGGGTTCCCATCCCGGTCGTGTCGGCGGTGAACTCGGGCATCTCGAAGCTCACCTTGACGTGGCTTTGCGCACCCAGGTTGTAGACCTCGTCCGGCTTGATCCGGTTGACGGAGTTGATGAGTGATGACGAGTCGGCCAGGTCGCCGTAGTACAGGTGCAGCGGGACATCAGGTTGGTGCACATCGCGGTAGAGATGATCGATACGCCCGGTCGAAAAGGAACTCGAACGGCGGATGAGTCCGTGGACCTCGTAACCTTTGGAGAGGAGCAGCTCGGCAAGGTAGGAGCCGTCCTGCCCGGTGATACCGGTGATGAGGGCACGTCTGGTCACTCGCGTGGAACTCCGGATCGGGTCGATGTCATCTCGGCAGGATAGCGCCAAGAATGCACATGACGCGCCGCGCCGACGCTCGTCGGCCTCATCATCTCGGGTTTCGTCCACCTAGCGACGGTGGCCGGGATCGGTGCCGTCGTCGATCGTCCGCTGGCGACGCGGCTTCTTGGGTTGTTGCCTTCCCGCTGATCGCTCGACCGGAACCGGTTTCGCCGTGAGCGATCCCCGTCGTGCTCGTCACCGTTCGAAGGCGGCGGGCCAGGACGCACACGACGCGCTGAGCGTATCGTTCGCGCGCCGCCGGGTGGGACCACGCGGTACGGAACAAGTTCCTCCCTTGGAGTCGAACATGCACCTGCCGGCGCGCACGTTCTGGTCCTCGGGCTGGCTCCCTGCCTCGATCCTCGCCGTGGCCTCGGCGGTGACCCTGACCGTCCACGGGACACCGATCCGCGACGTGGTGATCTTTGCCGCCTACATCTCGTTCGGCGTGACGTTGCCCGGGATGGTCTGGGTCAGGGCG
>JBBRTK010000280.1:0-2585 GCA_038244455.1 Actinomycetota bacterium | reverse complement strand
GCTCCGGTCGCCAATGCTAGCGACGGCCACGGACGGCGGCCAGCGCCGCATTGACCTGAAGTCAAACTACCCCTGCAGAGGACCCGCCTCCTCGTCTACGCTACTGCTCCAGAGCGGCCTCTCGCACTCGATCCAGTCCTTGAAGGAGGCACTACCGTGAGCGTCGGCACCGCGTTCTTCCCCCGTCAGCAGGAGCTGAACAGGAAGCTCGCATGGGGCGAATGGGCCGGGTACCACTCGGCCGTCGTCTACGCGGACTTCCACGACATCGAGTACAACGCGATCCGCGAAGCGGCAGCGGTCATCGACGCCAGTCCCCTCTATAAGTACATCGTGAGCGGCAAGGACGCCGCGAAGCTCCTGGACCGCGTGATGACCCGCGATATCTCGACGCTGCAGCTGGACCGCGTCGTCTACTCCCCTTGGTGCGACGAGGCCGGAAAGCTGGTCGATGACGGCACGGTTGCGCGCATCGGGGAGAGCTCCTTCCGGATCACCGCCGCGGACCCCTGCTTGCGCTGGTTCACCATGAATGCGACGCATCTGGACGTGCAGGTCCAGGACATCTCCGACCAAACCGCGGCGCTCGCCCTGCAGGGTCAGCTCTCCCGAGAGGTGCTGGAGGCGGCCACCGAGCGCGATTGGAAGGACCTGAAGTACTTCGGCCGGCGGATGACCCAGATCGCCGGCGTCGATGTCGACGTCACCCGTACCGGCTACACCGGCGACCGCGGGTACGAGCTGTGGATGCCCACCGACGGCGCGCTCGCAGTCTGGGACCGGATCTTCGACGTCGGTCGCGACTACGGCATCTACCCCGTCGGGATCCGCGCGATGGACGTCGCGCGGGTGGAAGCCGGCCTCATCCTGATCGAGGCCGAGTACACCTCCGCGCGCCACGCGGTGAGCCCCGAGCAGCACTACTCCCCCTTCGAACTCGGCATGGGCAAGCTGGTGCAGTTCGGCAAGGCGAGCGACTTCGTTGGCAAACGCGCCCTCCTAGCCGAACAGAAGGCCGGCGGACCGGCGCGGCGCCTGGTAGGCCTGGACATCGACTGGAGCGGCATCGAGGCCATGTTCTCCAAGCACGGGCTGGCCCCCGGCGTCTCGCCGATGGTGACGCGCGAGGCCATCCCGGTCTACAAGGAGAACAAGCAGGTTGGGCGCTGTACCTCCTACACGTGGGGCCCGACCATCAAGAAGATGATCGGGTTCGGGTCCCTGGACAAGGCACTCGAGAAGGTCGGGACACGCGTGAGCGTCGAGTGGACCGTCGAGGGCGAACGCGGCAAGGTCGGCGCCACCGTGGTCCCGATGCCGTTCCTGGATCTGGCGCGCAAGCGCACCTAGCCACCCCGGCTCTGAGAGAATCGGGTCCCGATGCGTTCCACCCGGTTCCCGCGCGCTTTGATCGTGTTCGCCGTCTTTGGCGCGGCACTTGGATCCGGGCTCGGCTTGTTGGGATCGCCATCGCTGGGGTGGGTCACCGGGTTCATCATCCTGGGCACCGTGATGCTGGTCGCGGCATCGAAGACCCGCGCGGGCGTTGACCGGCACGATCCGGCTCGCCGCCGGTTCCTCCTCACCACCACCGCCGTGGGGACGGCCGTCGCCGTGGGGGGTCCGGTGCTTGGCCGGACCATCAAGCAGCTCGCCCGGCCGGACGCGCAGGCGCTGCAGGAGGATATGGCCCACGCGCTTGGCGCCGAGTACACCGAGATCATCCGCCGCACCTACCGAGACGGCCGCTCCGGCGAGCTCCAGCTGGTCCTGGCCCCCTTCAACAGCTCCAACTACACGAACGAGTCTCAGGATCTGGTGAAGTTCTACCCGGCCACGTCGCACGCCAGCGTGTGGATGTACCTGGAAGCCATCCCTCTGGTGGTTCACGCGCCAGGGCGCGTCGGCGCCGGCACCCACGACGAACGCGTCACGCTCGCCGACATCGCCCCGTCCGCGGCGGCGCTCATGGGCTTCCAGACCTTCCTCGACCTGGGCCGCGACGGCGCGCCGCTGCCGGGCGTCCAGAAGCCGGCCACCCCGCCGAAGGTCATCGTGACGTTCGTCTTCGACGGAGGCGGGTGGAACACGCTGAAGACCTGGCCCAACGCCACCCCGAACCTTCGCCGCCTCATGGACACGTCAACGAACTACACGAACGCCATCCACGGATCGTTCCCCGCGGTCACCGCGTGCGCCCATGCCACCATCGGCACCGGCGCATTCCCCGCCGGGCACGGCATCACCGGTCACAACATCCGCGACACCACCGGCGCCGTTCGCAAGACCTACGGCGTTCCGGGCAACGCCGATCCCGCCGACATCCTCATCCCCACGCTCGCCGACCTGTGGAGCGACACCACCGCGAACCGCGCGTGGGTGGGCCAGCTGGGCTACCAGGTGTGGCACCTCGGCATGCTCGGCCGGGGTCGCCCCAACCCAGGATCGGCCGACAAGCCCGTCGGGGTCTTCTGGGACGAGGACCTGGCGCTGAGTCAGACGCAGCAGTGGCAGCCCCACAACCCGGACCTCTATCGCCTCCCGGCCGGCGCCCCATCCCTGGACGTGTTCGCCGGGCATCAGGC
>JBBRTK010000279.1:0-2593 GCA_038244455.1 Actinomycetota bacterium | reverse complement strand
GCGGAACGGCGGGACGTTCGTGCTCAGGGTGGAGGACACGGATGCCAGCCGGGTCACCGAGGAGGCGTTCCAGGGTGTGCTGGCCGATCTGCGGTGGCTCGGTCTGGATTGGGACGAGGGACCGGAAGCCGGAGGACCGCAGGGCCCCTACCGCCAGTCGGAGCGGCTCGAGATCTACGCCGAGAAGGCCGCCGGCCTCATCGCGACCGGGCACGCCTACCACTGCTACTGCACGCCCGAGGAACTCGAAGAACGCAAGCAGACCCAGATGGCCCGCGGCGAAGCTCCTGGGTACGACGGCCACTGCCGCGCGCTGACAGCGGACGAGCGCGCCGCGTTCGAAGCAGCGGGACGGACCAGCGTGATCCGCTTCCACATGCCCGAACGGGAGTGGGTCCTCCAGGACCTGGTGAAAGGTGAGGTTCGCTGGCCGCCGGGCCAGCTCAAGGACTTCGTGCTTGTCCGGTCCGACGGTTCGCCCGTGTTCCTGCTTGCCGTGGCGGTCGACGACATGCTCATGGGGATCACCCACGTGGTGCGCGGAGATGACCTGCTCACGGCCGCCCCGCGGAACATCGCAGTCATCGAGGCGCTGGGCGGCACCGCTCCCACCTACGCGCATATGCCTCAGGTGCTCGGCCCCGATCGCAAGCCGCTGTCCAAACGTCACGGGTCCACCAGCGTGGAGGCGTTCCGCGAGCAGGGCTACTTGCCCGAGGCGCTCATCAACTACCTCGCGCTCCTGGGTTGGTCGGCGGACGCGGAGACCACGTTCTTCTCCCGTGAGGATTTGATCCAGAAGTTCGACCTGTCGCGGGTCTCATCCCACCCGGCGGCATTCGACACCGACAAGCTCAGCTTCATGAACAACCACTACATCCAGCAGCTGGAGCCCGACGATCTGGCCGCGCGCTGCGTGCACTTCCTCACCGCGTCGGGACTCTCGGTCGACCCGGTGCTGCTCGCGAGCGCCATGCCGATGGTCCGCGAGCGGATGAAGACCCTGACCGAGGCCCCCGAACTCCTGCGGTTCCTCTTCACCGACGACATCGCGGCGAACGAGAAGGCCGCCGGCCTCATCGCGAAGGCGCCCGAGGGATACCTTGGCCGCGTCGCCGACGCGCTGGCCCGCGTGGACCCGTGGTCCGCCCAGGCCATCCAGACGGCGCTCGACACGCTGGCCGAAGCCGAAGGCCTCAACCGAACGAAGGCCTTCCAGCCCGTCCGAGCCGCGGTCACTGGTTCGAACGTCTCCCCCCCGCTTCCCGAGTCGTTGGAACTGCTGGGCAAGGAACGGACGCTCGCCCGGCTCCGCCCGGCCTAGCCCTCAGCTTTCCGGCCGGCCGCGGGTAGGCTGAACCCATGTCGAAGCTTCTCCGCCTGTGCCTCGTTGGCTTGGTCGGCGCCGGGTCGGTCGGTCTCCCCACCAACGCCATCGCGCGAGACCAAGGGGGCTCCGCCTCCCGGCCGCGCGTCACCGCAGCCGACCTCAAACCGCACATCGTGCAGAAGTTCATCCCGTTCGGGCAGAAGCGGAAGGACCAGATGGCGGCCTACTCCAAGCGCCACTACGGCATCGCCACCTATCGCTTGACCGATCCCCACGTCATCGTCGAGCACTACACGGCCGGCACCACATGGTCGAGCGCCTGGAACTACTTCGCCGCGAACGTCCCCGACCTGGGCGAGCTCCCCGGCGTGTGCGCGCAGTTCATCGTCGGCACGGACGGGACCATCTACCAGACCGTGCCGCTGGGGATCCGGTGCCGGCATGCCGTGGGGCTCAACTACACCGCGTTCGGCATCGAGAACGTCGGCACCAGCGACCAGCAGGTACTGAACAACGCGGCGGAGATGCATTCGTCGCTTCAGCTCACGCTCTGGCTGATGGCCAAGTACCACATCCAGGTTCGCAACGTGATCGGGCACAACGAGAGCCGCAACAGCCTGTACCACCACGAGCTGTACCCCAGCTGGCGGTGTCAGACCCACGGCGACTTCATCCGCAAGGACATGCAGACCTACCGCGCGCTCGTTCGTCAGAAGGCGAAGGCGGCGGGTGTGCCCATCGGGCCGAAGCCGCAGTGGGTCACGATCCACTGCTGAGGCGCTCCGCCCGCCTCGCGGGCGTGCTTGCGCTGGCCGTCGCGATGCTGGCGGGCTGCACCTCGACCGACCTGGGTGCCGCGGCTCCGGTGAGAACGGCCTCGTCCGGGCCGGCCTCGCCGGTTGCCTCGCACACCAGGCCACCGAAGCCGAGCCGCCCTCCCAAGCCCAGTCGTCCGCCCAAGCCGTCGCACACCCCCGGCCCCGCTGCGGCGGGACCGGCCTGTCCCGGCGCCTCGCTGCGCGGCGTGTACCACCCGTACCGACTCCACGTGCTCGGGACGTGCCGCTGGTACCGGGGGACGGTGCTCTACGTTCGCAGCGAGGACGACGGCGACTACCACGTCGTGGTGAAGCCCGACGCCGGGTTCGCCCGGTTCCTGGATGCGGACAACTACTCGCAGCAGCACGGGGGCCTGGTGATCGAGATCATGCCAGGCCAACATCTACCCGTCCCGGCGTCGGGGGAGCACGTCTCGGTGTTCGG
>JBBRTK010000278.1:0-2594 GCA_038244455.1 Actinomycetota bacterium | reverse complement strand
GTCTCCGGCCCCGACGCCGGCCGGATGATCCAGCGCCGCTTCTCGAACACGCTGGAGGGCATGACCGACGGCTCGGTCCGCTACGGCGCCTGGATGAACGTCGACGGCACGATGATCGACGAGGGCAACGTCTACCGCCTGGCCCCCGATCACTTCTGGCTCACCATCAACTCGCCCGGCATCGAGGACTGGTTCCGCGAGAGCGCCTCCGACCTGGACGCCACGGTCAAGCACACGACGTTGGACTACTCGCTGATCGCGGCCCAGGGCCCGACCGCGCAGGCGACACTCCAGGGCATCACCGAACGCGACCTCTCGGACCTCGGGTACTTCAGGTTCTGGCCCGAGCCCACGAAGGTGGCCGGGGCCCCGGCCTGGGTGCTTCGGACCGGATTCAGCGGCGAGAAGGGCTATGAAGTCATGTCCGCCCCCGAGCATGCCCATGCCATCTGGGAAGCGCTCATCGCTGGAGGCGGCGCCCCGTTCGGCATCACGGCGATCGATCTCGCGCGCACGGAGGTCGGTCTGCTCTTCTTGGGCCTCGACTACACCCCGAACGAGACGTCTCCCTACGACCTCTCGATGGACCGGTTCATCAAGACCGACACCGAATGCGTCGGCGCTGCGGCGCTCACCGCGTACGGGGCCAACCCACCCAAGCGGTTCAAGACACTGCGCGTCGAAGGTGAACAGGTGCCGGACTACGGTGCGAAGGTGACGAAGGACGGCAAGGAGGTCGGAGTGGTGACGTCGCCTGCGTCCAGCCCTCGCGTGGGCACGATCGCCCTGGCCATCCTGAACACCGACGCCGCGGTTGACGGAGAGAAAGTGGATGTCGCCGTCGGCGACAGTACTGTTCCCGCCACGGTGGACGTGCTGTCGGTCTACGACCCGGAGAAGAAGAAGCCTCGGAGCTGAGACAGGCCGTATCCTCGGGCGCATGACGGGCGAACTCTATGGCGTGGTGCCTAACTTCAGCGAGGGGCGCCAGCGTGATGTGATCGACGCGATCGTCGCGGCGCTGCATGTGCCCGGGGCGCGCGTCGTCTACGCGGAGGCCGATGCCGATCACAACCGGCTGGACACGACCGTGATGGGGAGCGGTGAGGCCGTGGCCGCGAGCGCCCTTGCGGGCGCGATGCAGGCCATCGAGCTCATCGACATGGACCAGCATCACGGTGGCCATCCCCGGATGGGAGCCGCCGACGTCATCCCGTTCATGCCTGTTCGCGGGGTCACCATGGATCAAGCGGTGACGCTTGCGCGAGCGTTCGGCGAGACGCTGGCCGAAGTCGCCGACATCCCCGTCTACCTTTACGACCGAGCGGCGTTGGTTCCGGAGCGATCCTCGTTGGCCATGGTGCGCAAGGGCGAGTTCGAGGGGCTCCGCGCGGCGGTGGCCGCGGGGGAGCGCCTTCCGGACTTCGGGCCCCACCTGCTCGGGCGGGCGGGAGCAACCGCCGTGGGCGCGCGGAAGCCGCTCGTGGCATTCAACATCTACCTCAACGGTACGGACGAAACGGTGGCCAAGGACATCGCCCGCGACATCCGGGAATCCTCGGGCGGGCTGCCCGCCCTGCGCGCGATCGGGTTCGCGGTTCCGGAGCGTGGCGGGATCGTCACGGTCTCGATGAACCTGGTCGACCACGAGGTGACCGGGCTTCGAGCGGCGTACGATGCCGTCGCCTCCAGGGCCCGGGCAGCCCGGATGGATGTGCTCGATTCCGAGATCGTCGGCCTGGTTCCTGCCGCGGCACTCGGGGACGGGGACGTCGATCGGCTTCGGCTGACCGGGTTCCACCCGGATACTCAGATACTCGAACGCCTCGTTGAGGAGGATCAGTGACCCAGGACGCAGCGACCACGGCGGAACAGACGATCGGCGGCTACCTGGAAGTGCTCGGGTCCGATTCGCCGACCCCGGGTGGGGGAGCGGTGGCCGGCGTCGTCGCCGCGGCCGCGGGAGCATTGATCGCGATGGTCGGGCGTCTGACAGCCGGTAAGGATGAGTTCGCCGGCGTTGCGGACCGTATGCGGGTCCTCATCGTGGAAGGCGACGCGGCGCGGGGGGCCTTCCTGGACCTGGCAGACCGAGATGCCCATGCGTTCGACGGTGTCATGGCCGCGTTCAAGATGCCCAAGGAGACCGACCAGGAGAAGCGCGCGAGAAGCGCGGCGATCCAGGCGGGGTACCTCGACGCGGCCTCCGTGCCGATGGAGATCGCGCGCAAGGCCGTGGCGTTGATGGAACTCGCGCTGGAAGCCACAGCGACCGGCAACCCCGCGGCGGCTTCTGACGGGTTCTCGGGGGCGGCGTGCGCCTACGCCGCCGTGGTCTGCGCCATGGCGAACGTCGAGATCAACGCCGCAGCCATCAAGGACGACGTCGCAAGGGCTGCCTTGGTGGATGAGGTCACCGCCGTGCGCGGACGCGCTGAGCAGCTGCTTCGCGAGGGGCAAACGGCGTTCCAGATGCGCATCTCCTTACGCTCCGCGGGTTGCGCGTTCGGGCCTCGGGGTTCACTCTGAGCACGTGCGCATCGATGAAATCGTGTTCGACTGCCGCGACGAGGCACCGCTAGCCAGGTTCTGGG
>JBBRTK010000277.1:0-2600 GCA_038244455.1 Actinomycetota bacterium | reverse complement strand
GGATTTCCCTGGATTTTCGGGGGTTCATGGGGGACAATCGGACAAGAAACCGGACGATTTATCCCCCAGAATTATCCCCCCGTGGTATCGAGGCTTTCTATGGGTGTTCACGAACGTGCCTTTATGACCTGGGATGCGACGAAGAAGAGATGGCAAAAAATGCATGCGGGGAAGTGGTACAACCGACTTTCCGCACATCTCCTGCTGAATATCTCCGAATTACCCAAGGCCTTCGAGTTCAACTGCGGTAGGCCATGGGCATCCCCAGGAGGTGGAGGATCTTGCGTTGCAGGCCGGTCAGTTCGGTCAGGAACACGACGGCGGCTTGGTCCTCGGTCGTCAATTCGTGCCGCTGAATGTCCTCGAACAGGTCGATCACGCGACGGGCCGTCGGGCGGCGGCAGGCTCGGCCTTCGGGGTACAGGGGGAGGCTCTCGACACCTTCGCGCGCCATGGCGCCTCGCAGTTCACGCTCCAGCAGCGACTCGGTCAGCAGCGCCAAGAAGTACACGCAGAGCAATGCCTGGATCCGGCTCACCTCCTTGAGAAAGACCGGGGCCACCACGAAGTCCGTCTTCAACTGCGAGAACCGCTTCTCGATCATCGGCTGCTGCTTGTAGGCCAGCAGCAAATCCACCGACGACACGGACGTCTCGTTGGTCACCAGCGGGAAGATCCCGTCGCACCGCGCCTCTTCGGCCAGCCGATCGTGGTCGATCCGCCAGGCCAGGTCGAACCGCGTGGCCTCGCTGCGGACGTACCGCGTCTCGGGACCCGGGCGACCGCGGCGGTCCTGGCGGAATGATTCGGTCGTACGTGGCTGGATCTCCACGACCAGCCAGCGCTCGACATCGCCATCACTGAGAATGGTGTCGACGGCCTGGGCCACCTTGGCTTGATCGCGGTATCGGGTCCGTGTGGACGCGAGCTTCGCCTGCAGTTCGGTCAACGCCGCGGTGGCCCGTTCCAGGCGTTTGTGCCGCGTCAAGGCATCGAGTTCAGCCTTGCGGACGCTGTGATACCAGACCAATCGGTAGCCCTCGGCGGTGGTCGCCTCGGGCTCGTGGATGCGATATCGGTCGATCAACTCGCCATCGTCGTCGAGCTTGTCGTGGATCGGTTTCCAGCGGTTCAAGCCCGCCCGGACCGCCACGCGGAAGGTCGCATCCTCGCCCCGGGTGCGGGGCAGAATGGTGAGGAACCGGCCTCCATGTTGATGGATGTGAGCCATGTTCTCAGCGGTGGCGAGCTTGCAGTCGGCGACGTAGAGGAAGTCGCGGCGGCCGGTCAGCTCGCAGAGTGTCTTCCAGGTCTGGAGATGTGAGCGATCATCGGTGGCGTTGCCGTTGTCGACGCGGAAGTGCACCGGGACGGCGCCATCGCGTGAGATAGTGAGGATATAAAGGAGCTGCTTGAGGTCGGGGCGGTGGTCCTTGTTGTGGCCGTGGGTGACGGCCAGGCGGAGCTTCCCCCGCAGGGTCCGCTGCTGGTCGGCGGCCTCGTAATCGCCGTGGAAGGTGATCGTGGTCGAGTCGTTGTGCAACTCGTCGAGGTTGACGCCGAACTCGCGGACCGCGTGCGCCACGACGGCGAGGGAGAGCGAGGGGACGTCGGCGTCGAAGAGGCGGTCGAGGCAGCGGCCGACGCGGTCGTCGTTGAGCGAGGAGAGTTGCGGCGGGGTCAGCCCCAACCACTCGGGGTCGTGGCGAGCGGCCCACTCGCCGATGCCGTAGAGGGGCTCGCGCGAGATCAAGAGGTTCTTGAGCAGGATCATCAGCCCGGTCGCGGTGGAGACGCGGGATCGCCGATCTTCGCGCGGGAGGTGATCGCGGAGGAACGCGCCGAGGCGGAGCCGGCCGAGGACGCCCTCAAGGACCGGCAGGGCGGCGATGCGGCAGGAGGTCAAGGTTCCGGCGGCGGCGCGTGCGGTTCCGCCGTGGTCGTGTTTGGGATCAGGATTGTCGTTCGGCTGCCTCGACTTGTTCCCCACGGCGATCTCCCCTGAACGCCCCTGTCGGCCTTGGAGCCGGGCACCCGACGCGCCGCGACCTCCACCGACATGGTTGTCCGGGAGTGGGGGAGGTCAAGGGGGGAAATTTTCACGAAATTCTTACGTCAATACGCCTTGACGCAAGTCGAGCGGTTCTCGATTTACGTCGAGGCGTGTCGCCGTAAGTCGAGGAGCGGCGGAGTCGCCCGGCGACCTGGACATTGCCTGTGCGTGGGACAAGGCGAAGAATCCCTGTCGAGGCAAGGGCGCGGCGCATCCGGTGATAGGACCGGGCTCGACGCTCGCTTCCCCCCCCCGGGAGAAGACGATCCAGCCTTCGATCAGCTCAAGGATAATTCAGAGATAATGCGGGCGAGATGTGCGGAAAGTAGGTTGTAATAGAGGGCGATGATGATGCCGAAAAAGCGGCTGACCTCAGGCAAGACCACCCCCAAACGAGAGAACGACTGCAATTCGATGGTTCGGTGTGCTGAAGTGCCGACGAACACCCAAGATCGGGCGGCCGCCGTCGCCGATCACCTGACTCTATGTTACCACAAACCGTTCGCCGCAGCCGCCGGTTCGGCGTCGGGTGGCCGTGGCGGAGTCC
>JBBRTK010000276.1:0-2603 GCA_038244455.1 Actinomycetota bacterium | reverse complement strand
GGGAGACGCGCTCAGCGTTGCATGTCACCAGGGCCACACGTTGGGGGTGGCGATGAGCGACTGCTCAACCCGTGAGAGTCTCGGCGTTGCGAGATTCCGCTGGCGACGTTGCAGCCGTCCCCTCGGGGGACGACCGACGGTCCCGAAGAAGCGCGGTCGGAGAAAGCATCCGGTGAACCGCGGCTTCCATGTCTTTTGTGGGCGCGGCGCACGCAACCGCCCCGAGCTCGTCTGGGCCAGAGACGAACCCGGGGCTTGGGACTGGTCACTCTTTCGCGGTTTCTCCCGCCTGGCGCAGCGCCTGCCAGCGGTTAGGCAGCAGTTCTTCGATCCGACGCGCCGGATGGGTGCTGATCCGGTCGAGCACGTCGCGGAGGTACGCCTGAGGGTCGATGCCCAGGTTCTTGCACGTCGTGCACAGGCTCATCAGCACGGCCGCAGTTTCGCCCCCTTTGTCGCTCCCGACGAACAGCCAGTTTTTTCGTCCCAGGGCAACCGGTTTAAAGGCGCGTTCACAGGCACCGTTGTCGAGTTCGAGGAAGCCCGCCTCCAGAGGACGCTCCAGCGCGACCCAGTGATTCAACGCATACCGGATCGCCTCGCCGATCGGGCTCTTGGGCAGCACCTTCGACGCCTCGGCTTCGAGCCAGTCATGGAACTTCTTGAAGATCGGACGCGATCGCTCGTCACGCAGCGTATGCCGTGCGGCGACGAACGCCTCGTAGTCCTCGGCCTCGTGCTTCTCTTTCGCATCGCGCTCCACGTCGTAGAGCAATTTGATCCACGCCAGCGCCTGGTGCGCCCGTGGCGGGTCGCTGGTCCGGGCCTCGTAGAACTTTCGCCGCGCGTGCATCATGCACCCGACCTCGATGATCTTTCCCGAGGAGTACAGTCGGTCGAAAACCGAAGCGGCATCGGCCTGGAGATAGCCTTGGTAGTCCTTGAAGAACTCCGCCGGGCCGGCGCCACTGCGGTCCTCTGTGTAACGATAAACGACGTAGGGATGGTCGTGGTCGCCGATGAAGTCCCAGAGCCGTCCGGTCTTGATCCCCTTGCCCGCGTGATCCTGCACTTTCACCGGCGTTTCGTCATTCTGGACGACCCGGGACTCGAGGATCCTGGTCATCATGAACGTCGCGATCGGCTTGAGCAAATCGGCGGCGATGGCCATCCAGTCGCACATCGTCGACCGGGAGATCTCGACTCCATGGCGAAGCAGGATGCCTTCCTGGCGATAGAGCGGCAAGTGATCGGCATACTTGTTGGTAATCACGTGAGCCATCAGTCCAGGGCCGGGGAGCCCCTTCTCGATCGGCTCGGGGAGCCGCTCGGCGATCACGACGTGGGCGATGCATTCGGGGCAGGCATATTTCGGCCGCACGTGCTGGAGCACGATCAGCGACGCGGGGACGTATTCGAGCTGCTCGCGGACTTCCTCGCCGATGCGGCGCCGCACGGTGCCGCAATCGGGGCAGGCGAGTTGTTCGGGGGGGACATCGTGCAGGACGGGCTTGCGGGGCAGGCTCGCGGGGAGCGGCTTTCGGCCGTGGCCCTTCTTCTTGGGCTTTTGCGCACCCGGAGGAAGCGGGGCCTCGGAGACCGGGTCGGGTTGTGGGGTGGGCTCGGGCTCGGGCTCGGCCTGCGCCAGGATTTCCAGAGCGAAGAGCAAGAGTTGAGCGGGGTCGACCCGCTCGCTCTTCCTGCCATAGCGGTGGCGGAGGAGTTGTTCGAGCTGATGTTGGAGTTTGGCGTTGAGGTGGATCTGCTGGCCGAGCGTCTCCAACAACTCGCGGATGAGCTGATGGGCGGTCTCGATGTCGTCGGGGAGCGGGTCGGCCGGAGTGATCATACCTCTAACTACGTAGAGGTGTGCTCGTTTGTTGGCGCAATTTTCTCCGAATTTTGGAGTGGTGTAACGGGCCGCGCGTATCGGTGCCGCCGTCGGGCGGTGTTCAGGTCGATGCCGGCCAGGAGCGCGGCGAGCTCGGCGGTGGTCATCTCGATGCGACCGTCCGTGGCGTTGGGGACGCGGAAGGTGCCACTCTCGAGCCGCTTGGCCCAGACGGCCAGACCGTCGCGGTCCCAATAGAGTATCTTGATGCGATCGCGTCGCTTGTTGAGGAAGACGAAGAGGTGGCCGGAGAGGGGATCGAGCTCAAGGACACCCGCGACCAGCGCCGAGAGTCCGTCGAAGCTTTTGCGCATGTCGGCGGGTGCTTTGGCGAAGTAGACGCGGACGGCGGCGCTCAATCCGAACATGGTCGCTCCTCGACAGTGGCGATGAGTCGGCGGAGGGTCTGGGGATCGAAGCCCGGAGCGACGGCGATCCGCCGGCCGTTGGGCAGGATCAGTTCGAGGGGATTCGAGGCGGCGGGGATGGCGGGGATGGGATCGGGGAGGAGGGTGACGGGGAGGAAGTGACGGATGGCGGCGTCGGAGGGGAGCGGGTTCGCGGGGGTGGGCTTCGGGGTGGGTGCCTGGTAGAGGCGTTTTCGGAAGGAATGGATGGAGATTCCGCGTCGGTGGCAGAATTCGGCGTGGGTCAGGCCGCTCCGGCGGAAATCGTTGAGGAGGGCGTTCCAGCGGAGGTCGAGGATGTGGCC
>JBBRTK010000275.1:0-2612 GCA_038244455.1 Actinomycetota bacterium | reverse complement strand
TCACCGTGGAAGATGTTGCCGCCGATGAGCCCGAGGTCCTGCTCCATGTCGTAGGGCCCGATCACCTGACGGTCGATGATGGCGCTCTTGAAGTTCGGTGCGAGCTCCGTGTAGCCGTCGATGATGCGGTCCGCGTAGGCCTCGAGCTCCTCGCGATGGGGCTCCTTGTTCCAATCGTCGGGAACCCACTGCGTGAACATCGAGAAGACGTGCACCCCCTCGGGTGCCAGCTTCTTGTCCAGCGTGGTCGGGATGGTCCCGTCGACGAACGGCCGAGTGGCGGCCTTGCGATCCATGTGCGCGTCCTGGAACGCCCGCTCGGCGTACTCCGGGCTGAAGCACAGCTCCACCGAACCGGTGTGGTGCGGCTGCTGATCCTTGCCGGGCTGCGCGGTGAAGTCGGGGAGCTCGGAGAGCGCCACGTTCACCTTCACAACACCCGAGCGCGTCTTCCACCGCTCGATGTCCCAGACGAAGTCCGCGGGGAGCTCGTGGCGGTCCAGCAGTTCCAGGAACGCGATCTTCGGGTGGATCGTGGTGACCACGACCGGCGCGTGGAGTTCATCGCCGTTCTCCAGGGCCACGCCCACCGTGCGTCCGTTGCGAACCAGGATCTTCTTCACGCGGGCGTTCGTGCGGATCTCGGCGCCGAAGCTCTCGGCGGACTTGCGGATGGAGTCCGAGACGGCTCCCATCCCGCCCTGCTGGAATCCCCACGATCCCAGATGGCCGTCGCCGACGTCGCCGATCGAGTGGTGAAGCATCACGTAGGCGGTGCCGGGTTCGTCCGGACCGGCCCACGTGCCGATCACGCCGTTCACCGCGAGCATGCCCTTGATGGCATCGGATTCGAACCAGTCGTTCAACAGGTCCGTGACGCTCATCGTGAAGAGGCGGGTGACGTCACCGACGCCGCGCACACCGAGCTTGCGCATCTTCCACGCCGTCTGCGCGCTGGCGAGCAGGTCCCCCACCGCCATCGAGCCGGCTTTCGGCGGGACGGCCAACAGGAGCGGTCCCAGGACGTCGGAGACGCCCTTCATCCACTTCTCCCACTCTTCGAGCGCGTCGGCGTCCTTCTTGGAGAACTGGGCGATCGAGTCATAGGACTTCTTCGCGTTATCCGGGTACACCGTGATGGCCCGCCCGTCCGGGAACGCCTGGAAGTAGGGGCCGGACGGCGTGACGTCGTAGCCGTGCGCCTTGAGGTTGAGTTCCTTGATGATGGTCGGTGGCATGAGCGACATAACGTAGGAGTACGTCGTGACGTTGATCTCGGGGTGATCGGGGAACGGTGCGCTGGTGTCGGCCGCGCCGCCGGTCTTGTGCCGCGACTCCAGGACCACGGTCTTCGCGCCTTCCCGCGCGAAGTAGGCGCCGCTGGTCAAACCGTTGTGACCGCCGCCGATCACGATGGCGTCGTAGGTGTTCGCCATGTTCGTTTCGTCCTTTCCTCGGGCGTGGAGCCAAGCCGGTGCCGCTGCGGACAGGTCCGGGCGGCGGCAGGTATCATGCCCAGGATTTGAATCGCCAGTCAACTTGGCCCGAAGTCGTCCAGGGGTTTTGACTTCGCAGGTCAAGCCGGTACAGTTGCGCCGCATCCGGGCGCCATCCGGGGGTCAGGTTCGGGACGGGTTCGCCCGCTCTTTGTACGCCGTTCAGTTCTTGGAGGGTCGATGGCTTCGAAGACCAGGCAGCAGAAGGACCGCCACCAGGAGATCTTGGAGGCGGCGGCGCGGGTCATCACCGAGCGCGGACTCGCCGAGACCCGGATCAGCGACATCGCCGACCGATGCGGTGTCTCCCCCGGTCTGATCCTCTACTACTTCGAATCGAAGGACCGGCTGCTCGTCGAGGCACTGACGTTCGCCAACGACCAGTTCTACCTTCGCTTCTCCCGCGAGATGCGCCGCATAAAGACGGCGCGTGAACAGCTGGACCGCCTGATCGAACTCTCCGTCCCCGGGCTCCTGCCTGAATACGAACGCCTGGACGAGTGGGCGCTCTGGATCGAGATCTGGGTACGGGCGCTCCGGGACCCGATGATGGCGAAGGAACGTGAGGTCCTGGACAGGCGCTGGCGTCAGTCCATCGCCGACATCATCCGGTTCGGCCGGGAGACGGGCGAGTTCCCTGCCGGGTGGGACGCCGAGGAGCTCGGCCTGCAGATCGGCGCGACCATCGACGGGCTGGCCATCCAGGTATTGATGAACGACACCGTGTTCTCGCCCACCCGCATGCAGCGCGTGAGCCTGGAAGTCGCCTCCCGTCTGATCGGCTTCGAACTGGAACCCGCCGAGGCCTGAGCTCAGGCGTCCCAGCGAACCTGCAACGTCGTCGGCCCCCGGTACTCCCATCCTGAGAAGACCGGCGGACGCTCGGGGTCCAGGCGCAGGCCCGGGAGCCGTTCGAGCAAGCGCCGCAGTCCCGTGCGCATCTGCACCCGGGCCAGCTGGTGCCCCACGCAGAAGTGACGGCCGAACCCGAAGGCGGCGTTCGCGTGCTTGGGGCGGAGGAAGTCGAAGACGTCGGCGGTCCGGCCCCAGATCTCTTCGTCGCGGTTGGCCGAGGGGACCATGAGTCCGACGTTCGCTCCTTCGGGTATCGGGATC
>JBBRTK010000274.1:0-2624 GCA_038244455.1 Actinomycetota bacterium | reverse complement strand
TCAGTACTTCCTTTCCATCGGCTGGTAGCGCGTAATGGTGACGGGCTTCCAGTCGAGCGCGATGTGGTCGGCCGCGTCGGCCGAGAGGGGGTCACCGGTGAGGTATGCCATGGTGTGCACCAGGTAGTTCTCGTCGTCGCGCAACGGGAAGTCGTCGCGCATGTGGCCGCCGCGGCTCTCCTTGCGGTTGCGGGCCGAGTAGACGACCACCTCGGCCAGGTCGAGCAGGAAGCCGAGTTCGACGGCCTCGAGCAGGTCTGTGTTGAACCGGCGGCCCTTGTCCTGCACGCCGATGTTCTTGTACCGCTCGCGCAGGCCGTGGATGACGTTGGTGACGTCGGAGAGGGACTCGTCGGTACGGAAGACCTGCGCCTTCGCGTCCATGGTCTCCTGCAGTTCCTTGCGGAGCACCGCGATGCGTTCGGTTCCGGTCGACGAACGGATGCCCTCGAGCAGTCCGCGCACGGCCTTCGCCGGGTCCGCGGGCAGCGGCACGAACTCGGCCGTTTTGACGTACTCGACAGCGTTGTTCCCGGCGCGCTTTCCGAACACGTTGATGTCCAGCAGCGAGTTGGTGCCGAGCCGGTTCGAGCCGTGCACGGACACGCAGGCGCATTCGCCGGCCGCGTAGAGGCCGGGCACGACGGTGGTGTTGTTGCGCAGCACCTCGGCGTTGACGTTGGTCGGGATGCCGCCCATCGCGTAGTGCGCGGTCGGCATGACCGGAACCGGCTCGGTGACCGGGTCGACGCCGAGGTAGGTGCGGGCGAACTCGGTGATGTCGGGCAGCTTGGTCTCCAGCACCTCCGCGCCCAGGTGGGTGCAGTCGAGGTACAGGTAGTCCTTGTTCGGTCCGGCGCCGCGGCCCTCCGCGACCTCCTTGACCATGCAGCGGGCGATGATGTCGCGCGGGGCGAGGTCCTTGATCGTGGGGGCGTAGCGTTCCATGAACCGTTCGCCGGCGGCGTTGCGGAGGATCGCTCCCTCACCGCGGGCACCCTCGGTGAGGAGGATGCCGAGCCCGGCGAGGCCGGTCGGGTGGAACTGGAAGAACTCCATGTCCTCGAGCGGCAGGCCCTTGCGCCAGATGATGCCGACGCCGTCACCGGTGAGGGTGTGGGCGTTCGAGGTGGTCTTGTAGATCTTGCCGAACCCGCCGGTGGCGAAGATGAACGCCTTCGCCTGGAAGACGTGCAGCTCGCCGCTGGAGAGATCGTAGGCGACGACGCCGGAGGGCTGGTCGACGCCGTCCACCTCGGTCATCACAAGGTCGAGCACGTAGAACTCGTTGAAGAAGTTGATGCCCCGCTTGACACAGTTCTGGTACAGGGTCTGCAGGATCATGTGGCCGGTGCGGTCGGCGGCGTAGCAGGCCCGGCGAACGGGCGCCTTGCCGTGGTCGCTGGTGTGGCCGCCGAAACGGCGCTGGTCGATCTTGCCCTCCGGGGTGCGGTTGAAGGGCAGGCCCATGTTCTCCAGGTCGATGACCGCGTCGATGGCTTCCTTGGCAAGGATCTCTGCCGCATCCTGGTCGACGAGGTAGTCACCGCCCTTGACGGTGTCGAACGTGTGCCATTCCCAGTTGTCTTCTTCGACGTTGGCGAGGGCCGCGGCCATCCCGCCCTGTGCCGCGCCCGTGTGGGAGCGGGTCGGGTAGAGCTTGGAGATCACGGCGGTGCTGGCGCCGGGACCGGCCTCGATGGCGGCGCGCATGCCTGCTCCACCTGCTCCCACGATCACGATGTCGAACTGGTGGTAGTGAACGCCATCAACGATGGTGGACTCCGTGGGTGCTGTTGTGGGTGCATCCGTCATGGTGTGTGTGTGCAGCTCCTAGTTGGCCGAGCAGAACGAGGGGAGAAGGTTGGCAGGTGATCCGGCCGGGCAAGCGTCGAAGGTATAGATGACGAGCGTGCCGAGCACGATCAGGATGACCACGGCGGCGAGGATCGACGACTTGAGGATGCCGCGGGTCAGCCGCGTCGTCGCATAGTCGTTGACCAGGGTACGCATGCCGTTGCCGCCGTGGATCAGGGCGAGCCAGAGCATCAGCACGTCCCAGGTCTGCCAGAACGGGTTCGCGAGCTTTCCGGCGACGAAGGCGAAGTTGAGGGCGTCGACGCCCTTGCCGATCATCAGGTTGACGAAGAGATGGCCGAAGATGAGCACGACCAGCACGACGCCGGAGACGCGCATGTAGATCCAGCCCCACTTCTCCCAGTTGACGCCGCGTTTCTTCGGCGAACGGGAGTACGGGCTGCGGGGAGCGTCGATGGTGGATGTCATGAGAGTCTCCCGCCTATTTGTTGAACACGTTGTAGAGGTGGCGAGGTACGAAGCCCAGCATCGTGACGGCCCAGAGGCCGATCACGACGTAGAACATGACCTTCTGGTACTTCGCGTTCCAGAAGTCGATCAGGATGATCCGGATCCCGTTGAACGCGTGGAACACGATCGCCGCGACGAGCGCGGTCTCACCGAGGCCCATGATCGGGGTCTGGTAGCTGGAGATCACCCCGTTGTAGGCCTCCGGGCTGACGCGCACGAGCGCGGTGTCCAGAATGTGGACCAGCAGAAAGAAGAAGATCGCCACACCGGTGATGCGGTGCAGGACCCATGACCAC
>JBBRTK010000273.1:0-2691 GCA_038244455.1 Actinomycetota bacterium | reverse complement strand
GATCCCGATACCCGAAGGAGCGAACGTCGGACTCATGGTCCCCTCGGCCAACCGCGACGAAGAGATCTGGGGCCGGACCGCCGACGTCTTCGACTTCCTCCGCCCCAAGCACGCGAACGCCGCCTTCGGGTTCGGCCGTCATTTCTGCGTGGGGCACCAGCTGGCCCGGGTGCAGATGCGGACCGGGCTGCGGCGATCGCTCGAACGGCTCCCGGGCCTGCGCCTGGACCCCACCAACCCGCCGGTCTTCTCGGGATGGGAGTACCGGGGACCGACGACGTTGCAGGTCCGCTGGGACGCCTAAGCTCAAGCCTCGGCGGGCTCCAGCTCGAAACCGATCAGGCGAGAGGCGACCTCCAGGCTGACGCGCTGCATGCGGGTCGGCGAGAAGACGGTGTCGTTCATCAATACCTGGATGGCAAGGCCGTCGATGGTCGCGCCGATCTGAAGGCCGAGTTCCTCCGCATCCCACCCGGCGGGGAACTCGCCCGTCTCCCGGCCGAACCGGATGATGTCGGCGATGGACTGACGCCAGCGCCGGTCCAGGACCTCACGTTCCTTCGCCATCATGGGGTCCCGGAGCGCCCGCACCCAGATCTCGATCCAGAGCGCCCACTCGTCCAGGCGTTCGTACTCCGGCAGGAGGCCGGGGACGGAGAGTTCGATCAGGCGGTCCAGCTGTTCGCGCGCCGTCTTCATGCGGCGCATCTCGCGGGAAAAGCGAAGGTAGAACTGGTCGTTGGCGAACGTCAGGGCCTCGACGAGCAGCCGGTCCTTCGATTCGAAGTAGTAGAGGATCAGACCGGGGGAGACACCGCATCGGTCGGCGATGTCGCTGATCCGGGTCTCGGCGAGTCCCCGCTCGGTGATGACCCGCGCCGCCGCCTCCAAGATCTCCTGGTGGCGGTCCTTCTGCTGCCTGGTCTTCGAAGCCATGGGACCTCCAAGAACTGAACGGCGTACAAAGAGCGGGCGAACCCGTCCCGAACCTGACCGGATGCTGGCCGGATGCGGCGCAACTCTACCGGCTTGACCTGCGAAGTCAAAACCCTGGCGGCTCCGGGCTAAGTTGACTGGCGATTCAAATCCTGGGCATGATACCCGCCGCCGCCCGGACCTGTCCGCAGCGGCACCGGCTTGGCTCCACGCCCGAGGAAAGGACGAAACGAACATGGCGAACACCTATGACGCCATCGTGATCGGCGGCGGTCACAACGGTTTGACCAGCGGCGCCTACATCGCGCGGGAGGGCGCGAAAACCGTGGTCCTGGAGTCGCGGCACAAGACGGGCGGCGCGGCCGACACCAGCGCTCCGTTCCCCGATCACCCGGAGATCAACGTCACGACGTACTCCTACGTCATGTCGCTCATGCCGCCGACCATCATCAAAGAACTGAACCTCAAGGCACACGGCTACGACGTCACGCCGTTCGGGCCGTACTTCCAGGCATTCCCGGACGGGCGCGCCATCACGGTCTACGCGGACGACGCGAAGAAGTCCTACGACTCGATCGCCCAGTTCTCCAAGAAGGACGCCGACGCGCTAGAAGAGTGGGAGAAATGGATGAAGGGCGTTTCCGACGTCCTGGGCCCGCTCCTGCTGGCCGTACCGCCGAAAGCGGGTTCGATGGCGGTGGGGGACCTGCTCGCCAGCGCGCAGACCGCGTGGAAGATGCGCAAGCTCGGGGTGCGCGGGGTCGGCGATATCACCCGCTTGTTCACGATGAGCGTCACGGACCTGCTCAACGACTGGTTCGAGTCCGACGCCATCAAAGGCATGCTCGCGGTGAACGGCGTCATCGGCACGTGGGCCGGGCCGGATGAACCCGGCACCGCCTACGTGATGCTCCACCACTCGATCGGCGACGTCGGCGACGGGCATCTTGGATCGTGGGGGTTTCAGCAGGGCGGGATGGGCGCCGTCTCGGACTCCATCCGCAAGTCCGCCGAGAGTTTCGGCGCCGAGATCCGCACGAACGCCCGCGTGAAGAAGATCCTGGTTCGCAACGGTCGGACAGTGGGCGTTGCGCTTGCGAGTGGTGAGGAGCTTCACGCGCCGGTCGTCGTCACCACGATCCACCCGAAGATCGCGTTCCTGGAACTTCTGGACCGTCACGAGCTGCCCGCGGACTTCGTGTGGGACATCGAGCGGTGGAAGACGCGCTCGGGCGTGGTGAAGGTGAACGTTGCGCTCTCCGAGCTTCCCGACTTCACCGCGCAGCCCGGCAAGGAGCAGCAGCCGCACCACACCGGTTCGGTGGAGCTGTGTTTCAGCCCGGAGTATGCCGAGCGCGCGTTCCAGGACGCGCACATGGATCGCAAGGCCGCTACGCGGCCGTTCGTCGATGGGACCATCCCGACCACGCTGGACAAGAAGCTGGCACCGGAAGGGGTGCACGTCTTCTCGATGTTCACGCAATGGGTTCCCGACGATTGGAACAAGGAGCCGCACCGCGAGGAGCTCGAGGCCTACGCGGACCGGATCATCGACGGGTACACCGAGCTGGCGCCGAACTTCAAGAGCGCCGTCATCGACCGTCAGGTGATCGGGCCCTACGACATGGAGCAGGACCTCGGGCTCATCGGCGGCAACATCTTCCACGGTGAACTCTCGGTGGACCAGCTGTTCCACATGCGGCCGGCCCCCGGCTACGCGGACTTCCGCACGCCGATCAAGGGGCTCTACCACGG
>JBBRTK010000272.1:0-2693 GCA_038244455.1 Actinomycetota bacterium | reverse complement strand
TCGACGAAGCCGGTGTCGACGGCATGCGCGGCCCACACGCCGGCGAAACAGTCCGCTTGGAGCTCGAGCCGCACGGATGCGGACTTCGGCCCCTCACGATCGTTGCCGACCTTGGCGTTCGTGCCGAGCAGGTCCTGCACGTGGTGGCCGTACTCGTGCGCGATCACGTACGCCTCGGCGAAGGGGCCGCCCTTGGCGCCGAACCGGCTGGTCAGCTCGTCGTAGAAGCCCAGGTCGATGAACACCTTCTTGTCGGCCGGACAGAAGAACGGTCCGGTGTCTGCGCTCGCGGGACCGCACCCACTCTGGGTCTGGCCGCTGAACAACACGGTCTGGGTGTCCTGATACCCCTGCACCTGGGTTTGCCAGAACTTCTGTACCGAGTTCACCACCGCCACCAACCGGCAGTCCTGACGTTGGTTGGCATCGGCGCCCGTCCGGCACGACTGCGAAAGGTCGGTGTTATCGCCCGCGCTCCGCGGGGTCAATGCCGCACCGCCGCCGGTTCCGCCCCCGCGGTTGGCAAAGAACAACACCGCGACGAGGACCAGCACCCCGAGGATTCCGCCGCCCCCCATGGCGCGACCGCGGCCACGACCGCCGCCCCCACCGGCGAGCACGCCCCCCAGGACACCCCCGAGTCCGCCGAGACCACCGCCCATCCCACCGAGACTTCCGCCCGCGCCCCGCTCGTCGTCGATCTGGCCGGTATCGAGCCCAGCGTCGTCTCGGAACTTCATCGAATCTCCCTCTTCGTCGAACGGCGGCGAGTCTCGCCTACCCCTCCTCGGCTGTCGATCAACCCCAACCCGGGGGGTCATCCGACGACGGCCCGGCCCGGGACCGCCCCGTGGGTATGAGACGATGACCGGCGCATGCAGGTGGACTCCGATTCCGCGATCTCGGTCGCGGCACCCGCCCCGGCGCACAACCCGCGCACCTACATCCCCGCCTTCGACGGCTTGCGGGGTTTCGCCCTCTTCGCGGTGTTGCTGTACCACGGCGGCTACAGCTGGCTGAAGGGCGGATTCCTCAGCGTCTCGACGTTCTTCACGCTCTCGGGGTTTCTCATCACCGGGCTGATGCTCCAGGAGATGCAGAGGAAGGGCCGGCTCGCGATCGGGGCCTTCTATCTCCGGCGGGCCCGCCGCCTGCTGCCGGCCGCCATCCTGACGCTCGGGTTCATCCTCGTGTTCCGCACCAAGTTCGGTGCAATCTCGCCCGAGCGGCTCCGGGGCGATGTCGTGGCCGGCCTCGCGTACGGCGAGAACTGGTGGCTGATCCACACCGATCAGGCCTACGGCGCGATCTTCGCCACCGGCTCACCGGTCCAGCACTTCTGGTCGCTCGCGATCGAAGAGCAGTACTACGTGGTGTTCCCGCTCCTGTTCTGGGGTCTGTACCGCGTCCTGCGCACACCCGCCCTCGTGTTCGGTGCGCTCGTTGCCATGACCGTCGGCAGCCTTGCAGTCGCTGCATGGTTGTCGTCGGACCTCACCCGCACGTACTACGGCACCGACACGCGCGCCGCGGAGATCCTGTTCGGTGTGCTCCTGGCCTACGCGGTCGCGCGCTTCGACCGCGCCGAACGCTCCCGATCCACCCGCACGACGATCGACGTGCTCGCGGTCGTCGGGCTCGTCGGCCTGCTCACGCTCTGGTTGCGCGTCGATCTGCACGACACGTTCCTGTTCCGCGGCGCGACCCTGCTGAACGGGATCTTCACCGCCGCGATCATCGTGGCCGGGATCCAGCGCGGCGTCATTGCGCGGTTCCTGTCGTTGGCGCCGTGGCGTCGCCTCGGATCCATCAGCTACGGCGTGTACCTGCTGCATTGGCCGATCTTCGTCATCCTCAACCCGAACCGGCTCGGGCTGAGTCTGCTGCCCACGTTCGTGGTCCGGCTCGCCGCCACCATCGGCATCTCCGCCCTCCTCTATATCTTCATCGAGAACCCGGTACGCACGAGCCGGCTCCTGAAGGGCAGGAGCTTCTTCGTCGCCGTCACGGTCGGGAGCGTCGCGGTGCTCGGGCTCGCGATGGCGATGCCGGATTCGGGCGCGCAGTCCATCGATCTCTCGGATGCCGGTCCGGTCGCCGGTCAACTCGACGCGCTCGGGAAGACGCCGACGATCGCGGGCGACACTCGCGCGTTGCTGGTGGGGGACTCGATGGGATGGTCCGTCTCCGTCGGACTGTCCGACTGGGGCCGGCAACACCACCTGCAGGTCGGTCGGTACACCGCACTCGGCTGCGGCGTCGGTGGGCCGGGAACGCTCAACTACCTCGGGCTGGTGCGCGCGACCTTCCCGGACTGTGCGGACTGGCAACGGCTCATGGGCACCGCGGTGAAGGACTTCAAACCGAACGTCGCGTTGGTGGTGGTGGGCCTGGCCGACATCGCGCCCCGCCGCTTTCCCGACGGCAAGTTCCGCAGCATCGGGGACCGCAGGTTCGATGCGCGGCTGACCGCGAAGGTCCGGGCCATGGCGCGCACCTTGACCGCGACAGGCGCGCGGCTGGAGTGGGCGACGTTCCCCCACGTGAACATCCCGTACAACGCGGGCGGGACCGGGACGCCGCCCTTCGTCGAGAACGATCCGAAGCGCATCGATCAACTGAACGCGCTCGTCGCCGCGGCGCTGAAGCCCATCCCGAACGCGTCGATGGTGGACTTCGCCGGATACAGCCAG
>JBBRTK010000271.1:0-2702 GCA_038244455.1 Actinomycetota bacterium | reverse complement strand
CCGGCGGTGAGGCGCCTGGGGAAGCTCGCGATGTGGGTCGTGGTCTACGTCGTAGCGAACCAGGCTGCCTACCTCATCGTCATCATCCTGGCCGCGAAGATCAGCGGGGGCCTCACGACCTACCAGTACGCCTTCGTGCTGTTCCAGCTTCCGTACGCGATCTTCGGTGTGTCGATCTTCACGGCGTTGGTGCCAGGCATGTCGGGACGCTGGGCGGCGGGCGACCGCGACGGCGTCAGGGCGCTCCAATCGAAAGGGCTGCGGACTACCGCCCTGATCCTCCTCCCGGCGGCGGCCGGTTACCTGGCGCTCGCCGTCCCCATCGCCGTCGTCGTGTTCAGACACGGCAACACGAGTTTCGCGGAAGCGGTCCTCCTGGGACGGACATTGCAGGCGTTCAGTCTGGGGCTGGTGTTCTTCGCGCTGTTCCAACTGCTCTCGCGTGCGTTCTACGCCATGCAGGACACGCGAACGCCCGCCCTCATCAACATCGGCGCCGCCGCCGTGAATATCGGCGCCGACCTGCTGTTCACGAAGGGGTTCGGATGGGGCGTCCAAGGACTGGCCCTGGGACACGCGATCTCTTACATCATCTCCACCGCTGCCTGCCTGGTCATCCTGCGCCGGCGACTGGCGGGGTTGGACGGCCGCCGCATCGGTCAGACACTGCTACGGGTCGTCCCGTTGGCCGCGGTGACCGGGGCGGCGGCGTGGGAGGTCGTACATCTGGTCGGCACAGCCACGTTCGCGCAGCGCCTGGCCGGACTGGGAACGGGCGTCGCGACCGGCCTGCTTGTGTTCCTGGGTGGGTCGCTTATCTTGCAGATCGAGGAGGCCAACGAACTGAAGAGCGCCCTCCTCAGGAGGCTCGGCAGATGAATCTCAGAGACGAGCGGGGCCTGATCGGAAAAGCACTGGTCATCTGGCTCCTGATCCTAGCCATCGTCGTGGTCAGCATCATCGACTTCGTGAGCATCACCACGACGCGCTTCCATATCGCCGACCTGGCCTCGCAGGCTGCGCAGAGCGGAGCCAACGTCTACCGCGACGCCGGGCCCGCGCATTCGGAGAAGGCGGCCTGCGCCGCCGCGGCCACCTCGCTCGCCACCGCCGACTCCGCGATCAGGATGACCAACTGCATGATGGACCCCACGAACGGTGAGCTCACCATCACCGTCCGCAAGACCGCACACACGTACGCGGCCGCTCACATCGGATTCCTCCAGAAATACACGAAGGTCATCGACACTGAGACCATCGGCCCCTCGACGTTGTAGCGTCGCTGGGGTGAGCCGTCCCGAGTCCGACGACGAACTCGTCGCCCGCTACCAGCGCGGCGACCGGGATGCCTTCGCGGTTCTCGTTCAACGGCATCAGACCCGCGTCTACAACCTTTCCTTGCGGATGATGGGGAACCCCGAGGACGCGGCGGACGCCACCCAGGACGCCTTCATCCAGGCGCTTCGCAAGCTCTCGGGCTTCCGGGGCGATGCCGCCTTCACCACCTGGATGCACCGGGTCACCGTAAACGCCTGCTACGACATCCTCCGCAAACGGCGGCGCCAGCCGATGCTCCACCTCCTGCCCGACGACCCGGACGCGCCCGGCCGCGAGCCAGGGCCACCTGCACCCGACCACGCCGACGAGGTCACCGGCAGCCTGGACGCGCAAGAGGCCCTCGGCCGGATCCCGGACGGATTCCGCGCCGTCCTGGTCCTGGCCGACATCCACGATCTCCCGTTCCAGCAGATCTCCGAGATCTTGGACATCCCCGTGGGCACGGTGAAGTCCCGCGCACACAGGGGCCGCATCGCCCTCGCCAAAGCGATGGGCCTCGATCAGGTGACGCGCGCGCGGGAACCCCAGGACGGGCCCGCCACGTCGAAGGACGCGCCATGACGCACCCCGAAGATCTTCTCGCCGACCACGTCAGCGGCTCCCTCGCCCCGGCAGACCGTGCGGTGGTCGACGCACATCTGGCCACGTGCGCCCGTTGCTCGGCTGAGGTGTCCCTGGCGCTCGCGGCACGGTCGGCACTGCGAACCCTGCCGCAGGTGGCACCCCCCGATGACATCGCCGCAAAGGCGCTCGAGACCCCCACCAACGCGGGCCCTCCCTCTTGGTACCGGTGGGTGGGAGCCGCGGCCGCGGCGGCCGTCGTAGCGCTCGTCCTAGTCGGCCTCCCCCACCTCCGGTCGACCCCTGGGGGCTCGGGGCAGGCGGAAAGCTCCCCCGGCATATCGGATGGGTCCGCGCCACGGATCGCGGGCGCGATCATCCCTCTGCAACTCACGGTTCAGCAGACCAACTACGACCGGGCCACGCTCGATTCGCTGACTGCCGGAGCGCTGCAAGGATCTTCGACCGCAACCGCGATGGCACCAACGGGAGCCCTGACCACGAACGCGGCCCCCAAGGAACGCATCGGTTCCAGCGCCGAGCTGCAGACGGCGCTGGCGTGTGTCGGGAAGGCCGTCCCGGTCAGCGAAGGCACACCGTTCAAGCTCATCCTTGCCCGATTCGACGGGAAGACGTCCTTGTTCGCCTTCTACTACCGGTATGCCGGCACAGCCGGGGCACCGATCGGTGTTGTCGCGCGGATCGTGGACGGTACCACCTGCACCACAAGCGGTTCCAGCAGTGCCTTCAGCTAGCGTTCCCGTATCCGGGAATAGGCGGGCGTTGGAACCGTGTGGGAGGAT
>JBBRTK010000270.1:0-2710 GCA_038244455.1 Actinomycetota bacterium | reverse complement strand
GCAACGTCGTGATCCCCTTCATCTGAAACCTCCCGATCCGCCCGTAGGTCGAGCTTCACCAGGTAGGGACGCCCGGCGGCCGGTTCGATTCCCTGACGCCCCGGATCTATGCGGTGATGACGACCTGTCCGCTGGCGAGCCCGCCCGCCAGTCGATCCATCAATGACGGATCGCTCGTCACCGCGAGGTAGGACGTAGGCGCAGACGCAGACAACATGGCCATGCCCTCACGTTCCGCTCGCCAGGTCCCGCTCGGCGTGGCCACCTCAACCGCCCGGGGGAACGGAACATGCGCCATGAATAGGACCAGCCTGCTCCCGGTGTCAGTTCGATAGGCGAACGCATCGACCGGTGTCGCGGCCAGCGCCATGTGCTCCGCCCCCATCGGATGCAGACCCAGCATGGAGAGGTCTGGGATAGGCATGTCTGCGTGCACACCCTCTGCCGCCGAATGTTCATAGGCCAGAAGGGCTGCCCTGATCGAAGGAGGTTCGGACGTCGGTGTACCCAAGGTCAGGATCGAGACCGCCAGGACGAGCACCGCCAGCGCCGCGGCGACCGCAGGGACAAGCGCGGCCGAGCGGCGTCCCTGCTGGCGCGACCGCACCGCTCGATCGAGACCTTCAACCGCGGCGCCCGCGACTGCCGCACGGACCGCTTCTCGGAGCTCAGGTGGTGCGATCCCTCGCCCTGTTTCCGCCAATCTCCGCCCCTCCCGGTCAAGACGCACTTCCTCCCAGCACACCTCGCACTCCAACAGGTGGCGCTCGAACCGCTGGCGCTGACGGCGACCCATCACGCCGGTCACGTAGGCGGCGGCGTCGAGCTCCGGCTGGTGAAGATCGCTCATCCGCCCGCCTCCCGAGTCTCGGGCGCCAGTAGGATCGCCAGCGCGCGGCGTCCGCGGTGAAGCCGCGACAGAACCGTTCCCTTCGGTGTCTCCATCACGCGCGCGGCGTCCAGGATGGACAGATCGGCAAGATCGACCAGCGTGATCGCGATGCGCTGTTCCTCGGGGAGTGAGCCCAGGGCACGATCCAGGGCGCTTCGATCCATCGCTGCGAGCGCCAACTCCTCCGGCCCCTCGCCGTCTCCGGGCAGCGACCCAAGCTCGGTGATCGAGACCTCGATGGGCCGGCGAGCCCTGGCCCGGTAGCGAGAACGAGCCAGGTTCAGGCAGATCGTGGCGAGCCACGGCTCGACCTTTCGAGGACGGCGTTCGTCGGTCCACGCACGGAAGGCGGCCAGGTAGGTGTCCTGCACCAGATCTTCGGCGTCTTGGGTGCTTCCGACCGCGCGGCGCGCGATGGCATGCACCATGTCCATGGCCGGCAGGGTCACGTGTAAGAACTCCTCGTGTTCCACGTCTCATCAGAGTAGACGCCGTTCACGTATCGTTGATTCCTTCTCCTGACATCGGAATCAGCCACGTCCCTCTGGCGTCTAATGGAGTCAAGGGAGAACACATGTCACCAGCCAGAGCACGCGATAACGAGATCGCCAGCGGGGAACGGGGCGCGCCCGGGCGCTTGGCCGGCGCCATCACGGGCCTGATCACGACCGCGGTAGCCCTGGCTGCCGGGCATCTTGCCGCTGCGTTCACCACCGGCGCGGCCTCTCCGATCCTCACGGTGGGCCAGACCTTCATCGATGCCACGCCGGAGTGGCTGAAGTCCTTCGCGATCCGAACCTTCGGTGCGAACGACAAGAACGCGCTCCTTGCGGGGATCTTCAGCGTCCTGGCCATCCTGGCCGCCATCGTCGGGATCGCGTCCCGGCGCAGGCGGCGGGTCGGCTTCGCCGGCCTCGGCGTGCTCACCGCCATCGGGGTCATCACCGCCCTCACCCGGCCAACCGCCACCCTCTGGTGGGCGATCCCATCGGTGGCCGCGGGACTCGGCGGGGTCGCGGCGTTCCTCAGGCTCACCCGCGCGCCTAGCGCCGCCAGAGGCACGCGAGAAGCCGAAGCACCGAACGGGTTCGACCGCCGTCGGTTCCTGAAGTCGGCCGCCGCGCTCGGGGCGACGGCCGCGCTCTCGGGCGGTTTCGCCCGCTACTGGGAACAGCGTCGCCTGGCGCAAGCCGGTCGCGCCTCGCTCAAGATCCCTGCGCCTTCGAGCCCCGCGGGACCGCTGCCCGCAGGCACCGAGCTCGCTGTTCCCGGCATCAGCCCGTTCACCACGCCTAGCAGCGACTTCTACCGGGTCGATACGGCGCTGCTGGTGCCGCAGATCCAGCTCAAGGAGTGGAAGCTGCAGATCCACGGCATGGTAGATCACCCGATCACGCTCACCTTCGCTGATCTCATCGCCCGGCCTCTGATCGAGCGCGACATCACGCTCAACTGCGTGTCGAACGAGATCGGCGGCCGTTACATCGGGAACGCGCGGTGGATCGGGGCCGCCCTGAAACCCATCCTGGAAGAAGCGGGCGTGCAGGCGGGAGCAACGCAGATCGTGACGCGCTCGGTCGACGGGATGACGATCGGAACGCCAACCCAGATCGCGATGGACGGGCGTGATTCGATGCTTGCCGTCGCGATGAACGGAACGCCACTCCCGTTCGAGCACGGCTTCCCGGTCCGGATGCTGGTCCCAGGTCTCTACGGCTACGAATCGGCGACCAAGTGGATCGTGGACATGGAGCTGACGACGCTGGGGTCCTTCCATGCGTACTGGGTCAAGCGAGGTTGGGCGCAGCAGGTGCCGGT
>JBBRTK010000269.1:0-2715 GCA_038244455.1 Actinomycetota bacterium | reverse complement strand
GACCGCCTCGGCGCACATGATCGCGCAACGATGATCGCGAGCAAGGGCGAGGAGCTCGTCAAGCCCTGTCCGGAACGCATCGGTCTCCGCGTAGTCCGCGTAGTTGCGAAACGAAGTCACGCGCCAGAACGTGTTGGCCGACGGCGGTGCACCCTTGGGATGGTGACGCCGCCCGCCGAGCGCGGGCAGCCACCGGTAGCCGATGGCTTCGGCGGCGAGAAACCCCGAGAGGGCGTCGGTGTTGAACTGCGGGTTCGCACGCGAGCGCGGGATCGAGCGAACGTCCCCGACCAGCTCCACGTCGACCTGCCGCAGCAAGGCGACCAGGTCGGCGATCGTCCGCGTCGAATGGCCGATCGTGAAGATCGCCCGACTCAATCCGGCAGCCGCGTCAGCGCCGAACCCTTGTGCATCGCCAGGTGCTCGGTCGTGTCGCTCCTGATCTCGTACTGCGGATCCTCCTTCCTCGCATGGACCGTGTACCCCTTGAACTCGATCTCGGACGTCACGACCCTGGTGATCCGACCGGAGACATGTCCGGCCTCCGAATTCCAGCTGACGTGATCGCCACGCCTGAAGCGCCGCGGCACTGTCATCGTGAAGACGACCCACTCCTCGACTCAAGACCGTCCGATCGTGTCCGCCCGGTCCGGGTAACGTCGGCGCCCTCGGCGTGTCGCCGCTGGGAACCTTGGCATTCTCTGACGGTCATGAGTGAATCCAACCTTCGTATGACGATGCCCCGCTGCTCGGGCGATGGCGCAATAGACCGACATCGCGCGTCGACGCGCGGGCATCGCTGTTCGTCTCACACATGGAGCAAATCGGCTGCCTGAAGGCTCGGGGCGCTCGTTACCTGTGCGCGCCCGACCCTTCGACCGCCCGTTGCTCCTCCATCGTGCGGTCCGCGAGTCGTTCCACCTCAAGACGGCCGTCGGGGATCAGGTTTCCGCTCTCGATGGATCGGCCGAACATGCCCGCGGCGATCACTCCCGTGCCCGCGCCTCGTTCAAGACGACCTCCCGAGTGATCTCCTGGATCCGCGTCCCTCGCGGCACAAGGACTTGGCGGGATCAGTCGGTCACGAACCAGATCTCCTCGTCCCGGCGCCTCCCGGCCAGGTCGAGATCCACGGGGCGACTCCCATGTACCCCGGGTATCCGTAGTACGGGTAGAGGCTGACGATGTAGCCCGGATCGACCTCGACGAGGTCCGGGTCGTAGCGTGGGGCACCGGCGACGTGCTCGCGCGTGTGGCTGATGAACACGTCCGCGTCGGTGATCCGCGTGATCGCCTCGATCGGGATGAAGGACTTGCTCTCGCCGAAGCCCAGGAAGCCGCCTGACGCGACCTCCATCAAACGGACCTTCCGCTCTGGGTCATCGACCAGGAGGGCGTCGATCTTGCCGATCTCCTGCCCGTCCCTGTCTCTCACCATCCGTCCGCGGATGTCCTCGTCGGAGGACGAAACGGTCCGGTCGATGTCGCTCAGCCTCTGGAGCGTGGGCATCGTCCCTGTGACATCGCTCTGGCCCCGGGTCTTCTCGATCGCCACGTGCGTGGCCTCCTGGCAGGGACGATGTCCGCTCTTCGGTCGACGGTATCAGCGACACCGGTCCGGGACGCGGGGCAGACCCTGGATGCCTCGACAGTAGGGCGCGCGCGATCTGGAGTCGGTCATCTCGCTGACGATGTCGGCGGTCTGCCCCCCGAGGTCACCTTTGCGCGGCTCATCCGTGACGGCCGCGCCCGCTGGGCCTCGGTCATCGGGCAGACAGAACGGCCATCGCGAGGCTCCTACGCTCGTCCAGCCCGATGGTCCCGCGACCGATCAGACCCGCATGAGCCCAGACAACGTGATCCGCCTCGCCATCCCGCGAACGTGCGGTGCTGAAACCGTCGCGTCGGAAGGCCTCTTGGAGAACCGATGACACGAACCGTGGCCGACTACCTCATCGACATCATGCTCGAGGCCGGTGTTCGGCACGTGTACGGGGTCGTCGGCGACTCGGCGAACCCTGTCGCAGATGCGATCCGCCGGACCGACGGGAAGTTGAGCTTCATCCACGTTCGCAACGAGGAGGCGGGCGCCTTCGCCGCCGGTGCCGACGCCCAGATTTCCGGCCACCCAACGGCCGTCCTGGGTTCCTCGGGCCCGGGCAGCCTCCACCTCCTCAACGGGCTCAGGCGATCGGCGCGAAGCTTGCGGCGCCGAACCGCCAGGTGATCGCCCTGTGCGGCGATGGTGGCCTGACGATGCTCATGGGCGAGCTGCTCACGGCCGCCGGCCTGGATATCCCCGTCAAGCTGTTGGTGTTCAACAACTCCACCCTCGGGATGGTCCGGGCCGAGATGGAGGTGGCCGGCTATCCGCCCTTCGGCACAGAGGTCCACAACCCGGATTTCGGCGTATTGGCGCAGGCAGCGGGTCTTCATGGGGAACGCGTGGAGCGCGCCGAGGACATCGTCCCGGCAATCGATCGCGCGCTCGCCCACGAGGGACCGGCCCTGATCGATTTCGTGACCGATCCACGCGCCCTCGCGATGCCCCCCAGGACCGAGGCGGGCCAGGTCCGGGGCATGGCTCTGGCCATGACGAAGCTCATCTTCAGCGGCGATTCGGCGGAGGTGATCGAGACGATCAAGTCGAACCTCCGGAACATTCCACAGGCGCTGTAAGCCCACAGGCGCTGTAAGCCCACAGGCGCTGTAAGG
>JBBRTK010000268.1:0-2759 GCA_038244455.1 Actinomycetota bacterium | reverse complement strand
GTTCGCGATCCAGAACGTGACCAACGTGGTCGCGGCCATCCTGGGCGGCGTCGTGGCCACCCTGATCGCCGGATGGATCGGGCTGGACCCCGCGGGGCCCGGTGCCTATCGCGTGATCCTCGTGATCATGGCGATCCTCCTCGTGGTCGGGCTCGCCAGCGTCCGGTTCCTCACCGACGACAGCCCGGCGGTCGCCGCCGGCCCGCGCCTCCGGCGCCTCGGTGAGCCGGCCGCCTTCCCTTTGGACCCGCGCCGGCGCCGCGGCCGTCTGGGCATCACCGTCCGCGACCGGGGACGATTGGCGCGCCTCCTGTTTCCAGGCTTCCTGATCTCGCTGGGCGCCGGCCAGGTGATCCCGTACCTGAACCTGTTCGTGCGCGGGAAGTTCGGCCTCAACCTCGTGGAGCTCAACGCCGTCTTCGCGGTCACCGCGCTGGGGACGATCGCGGCCATCCTGGTCCAGCCCCGCCTCGCTCGCCGGTTCGGCCAGATCACGTCGGTCGTCATCGTCCAGGGCGCGTCGATCCCGTTCCTCGTGGTCCTCGGGTTCTCGCCCATCCTGGGGACGGTCGTGGTCGCGATGGCGGTCCGAAGCTCGCTGATGAACGCCGGCAACCCGATCTTCACCGCCTTCGCGATGGAGCACGTGGACCCGGCCGAGCGCGCCACCTTCTCCGCGGCCATGAACGTCGTGTGGCAGCTGGGCTGGGTGATCGGCGGCCTGTTCTACAGCGTGCTCCAGGCGACGGTCGGCTTCGCCGCCGGCTACACGGTCAACTTCGTTGCGATCATCGGGCTCTACTCCGTCGGCACGGCGCTCACCTGGCGCTGGTTCGGCGACACGGACGCCCGTCGCCTGGGGGCCGGCAAGGGCACCCTGGCGATCGGCCGCTAGACTGCGTGCCATGGCAGACGTCCCCGCCCTCGACCCGGTCCCCGCCTCCGGCCCGGTCCCCGCCTCCCCCACCGCGCCGGCCGCCGGCCGCGCCAGGACCGGGATCCCCCGGAACCCCGGCCGTCACGAGCTGGGGATGAAGGCGACGCTCCTGTTCCCCGACAGGGAGATCGTGGAGCGGTTCTACGTGCCGCTCGTCTACACGGCCTGCCGGACCTGCTACTCGGAGCTGGAGCCGCAGGAGATCTTCCGCCGCGCGGTGGCCGGCGAGATCAACCCGGCGGCGATGCAGCGGCTGATCGGCAACGTCATCGAGTCCGGGCACGGCTCCACGATCGAGCACATCGTGTTCACGTTCGCGCTTTCGGGCGTGTCGCGGACGCTCTCGCACCAGCTCGTGCGGCACCGCGTGGGCGTCGCGTTCGACCAGCAGAGTCAGCGCTATGTGAAGTTCAAGGGTGCGGCGACGATGCTGCCGGCGACGATCGCGGACGCGGACCCGGACCTGCGCGGGCGCTACGAGGCCCAGGTCGACGGCGCGCTGGAGCTCTACGGCGAGATGGTCGCGGCCGGCGTGCCGGGCGAGGACGCGCGGTTCGTGTTCCCCAACGCGACGCGCACGAACCTGGTGATGACGACGAACCTGCGCGCGCTGATCCACATGAGCGGCCTGCGCCTGTGCACGATGGCCCAGTGGGAGATCCGGCGGCTGTTCCAGCTGATGCGCCACGAGATCTTCGGCGTGTCGCCGTTCCTGGGCTCGTTCCTGGCGCCGAAGTGCGTGCCGCTGGGCTACTGCGACGAGTTCAACAACCGCGACGGCCACTGCCCCATCCGCCCGCACAAGGACGAGGTGCTGGGGGCATGGGCGGCCCGGCGCGACGCCGCGAAGGCCGCGGGCCGGGACCTGCCGGTCACGTAGTGCCCGGGGCTCGTGCCCGGTTCGGCCTGCGCGCCCGAACCACCAGTGAGTCTGATCGCGGGCAGTGAGTCTGATCGCGGGTCGCCACGCACAGGACAGGCTTCGTGATCCCGTTTGGCCGGACAGCCCACGCTCGACCGCGCCGTCAGCGACTCACTGGCGAGTCGCGACCCACCCCGCCGAGACGAAGACGGGGTTCGTCCGGGTCCGCCGCTCTGCTTCGTCGCTGACGTCGGTGAGGTCCGTGAAGCGCTCCCCGAGCTCGTCCGCGTCCCGAGCCGAGCCGAGCACGATGCCGACGCGCGGGCCAGGTCGGTCCGGGTCCGGACGGCGGCGACGAGGACGGCCAGGCGGGCGGGCTGAGCGGCGGGATGGATCGGGCGGTCGCGGTCCAGCGGGGAGACGGGGTCGGGAATGCTCATGGCCGCGAAGGATAGCCCCGCCACCGAGGCACAGGCGCCGGCGGTCCACGACCTGGGACGGAGTGCCCGTTAAGCTTCGACGCCCGGCGGGAGTACTGACACCGGGATGCCAGTCACGTCCCACCGGGCGCCCGAGGCGGCGAGCCCTTGCGGGCTGCCGGCCATCGGCAACGAAGCCACCGAATACGGACCGTCGGCGCGACCCCGTCCTTGACGCTCCCGCCGGAACGGTCGCGGTGCGTCCGCCGAAGCGGTCGCGTCGCGCCCGCCGAAGCGAGTGCGCTTTGCCCTCGCCTGGGCAGTTGCGGCTCGACCGCCGAAGCGATCGTCTCGCAGCCACCGCGTCCACGGTCGGGCCGCCGAAACGGTCCTCTCGTGTCCGCCGGACGGAGCCGGGCCGACCGCCGAAGCGATCGTCTCGCCCCCGCCGTAGCGAGTGCGTGCCCCCGCCGAAACGGGTGCGGGTGCGACCGCCGAAACGGTCGCGAACAGGGTGCCGGTGGCCTTGAGGTGATCTCAG
>JBBRTK010000267.1:0-2765 GCA_038244455.1 Actinomycetota bacterium | reverse complement strand
GCGGGTGCAGGAGGGTCCAGGAGTCGCGCCAGCCGCCCGAGGTGAGCGCGTAGAACGCCGGGGTGCCCCGGCCGTCGCTACCCATCCAGCTCACCCCACCACACGACGCCGGCCCCCAGCGACCTCACGCGAGAATGCACGTGGCGAAGCCCCGCCTCCTGCCACCACCGCGCCTGCTCGGCTAGCGGATGATCCGCGTAGAACCGCGTGATGCTGGGCCCCAGGAACGCGCCCGTCGCCCGCCACTCGGGCGAGGCCAGCGCGCCGACCAGCGGCATCACGTACCGCGTGTAGCCGAACCACCCCGCGCGCAGCGCGGGCGAACGAGGTTCATGGAACTCCAGGCACGCCAGCCGGCCGCCGGGGCGAAGCACGCGCGCCAGTTCCCTCATGGTGGCGCCCGGGTCGTCCACATACCGCAACAGATACGTGAACGAGACCGCGTCGAACGTCGCGTCGTCGAACGGGAGCCGCTCGGCGCGGCCCAGCACAGGGTGAAGCGCCGAGGTGAGCCCGGCCGTGTGCGTCGCGCGCTGCCCCGCGCTGAGCATCGCCTCGCTGGGATCAAGCTGGATCACCCGCGCCCCGCGGGCCCCGATCCGCCTTGCCACCAGCCCTGTTCCACTCGCGACATCGAGCACTAGCTGACCGGGCCGGGGGGCGAGCGCCTCCACCATCGTGCGCCTCCACCGGGCGTCCTGCCCGAACGACAGGACGGCGCCCATCCACTCGTATTCGGCGGCGATCCCCGCGAACAGCGCGTGGGCGTGCCGGGCTCTCGCGTCCATCATGTCCCGCGGATCAGATCTAGAACATCGGCGAGCCCATCCACGATATGGTCCGGCTTATCCTTGCCCTGCAACAGATCCGACTCCCTGAACTTCCCCGATCGAACCAGGATGCCGGTGAGCCCGGCGGCCTGGGCACCCAGCACATCGTTCGTGATGTCGTCGCCCACCATCGCCGCGCGCCCGGCCGGGAGTCCCAGCAACGCGAGCGCCGCATCGAAGTAGGCCGATGCGGGCTTCCCGCAGACCGTCGCGGTGACACCCGCGGCGGCCTCCAACCCCGCGACGTACGCCCCGCCGTCCAGCTCGAGCCCCCGGCTGGTTCGCCAGTAGTGGTTGCGGTGCATCGCCACCAACGGCGCGCCGTCCGCGACCTTCCGGAAGATCCGGTTGATCGTGTCATAGCTGAACGCCGAAGACGCGCCGCCCACGACCATCACATCCGCGTCCTCAGGTTCGTCCACCAGGGTCACGCCCTCCATATCCGCGCCCGGTCGCCCGTCCGACAGGACGAACACCCGCGCGCCGGGGTGAGCATCGCGCAGGTATCGCGCGGTCGCCGCGACGGCCGTGACGATGTCGTCCGCCTGCACATCGAACCCGGCCGCAACAAGGATCTGCGCCAGCTCGAGGCGGGTGTGTGTCGTGGTGTTCGTGATCAAGCGGAATGGCACGCGCTCCGCGCGGAAGCGTTCGATGGCCAAGACAGAGCCGTGGAGCGGCTCCCAGGAGACGGTGAGCACGCCGTCGATATCCAGGAGCAGGCCGTCGATCACGGCGCGGTCGCTCCGTGGGCCTGCGGGCCCTCCCGCGGATCCTCGGATCCCCCCGCGCCGATGCTCTTCGCAAGGTCCAGCCGGATGCCAGCCCGCTTGCGCGCCTGCTCGACCTCGCCCGGCGGTTCGATCCCCTTCGCTCGCATCCGGAACTCGTTGTACGGCGCGATGTAGCGGTACTTCGGCGGGAGGGCGGGCCTGATCGCGCGGATCCCGGCAAGTGTCGCCCGGGTCGCCGCACCCTTGACCGCGCCCACTCGCACGCCGTAGAGATCGCGGACCAACGGCGGCAGCGTGGCGAACGCCAGCCTCGACACGCCCTTGAGCACAGGCCGCCACTCGGCCTCCGCAGGCGGGGAGAGGAAGAGGTCGGCGACCCGGCGCGCGGACTCGGTCACGCGGAAGGTGCCCGCATCGGCCAGGTCTTCGAGGTAGGCGCGCAGGGCGGGGACGGTGGGCGGGATCATGGCCCGCGGTACCAGCATCATCTCGGCCGCGAGCATCTGCTCTTCGTGGAACCGCTGCCGTCCGGCATCATCCAGTTTCCCAACCGTGAGTTCCTCGAACAGCAGCGCGCAGTCCACCAGACACGCGTGCACATAGAGCAGCAACTCCGGGTCAAGCGCGTCGTAGGGCTTCCCCGTGATCTCGTCGATGCCGTGGATCCGGGCATGCACCTCGTTGATCCGCTCCGCGGCCGCGTTGGCTTCGGCCTTGGTCCCGAACGTGACGGTGTACGTCAGGATCAGCGTGCGCTGCAGCCGTTTCCACGGGTTCCGTTCGTAGAAGCCTGTGTGGCGGGCGCCCGCGATGACCAGCGGATGCGCCGCCTGCATCAGAACCGCGCGAGCGCCACCGAACAGAACAGTGACCTCCTTGTGAACCTGCCAGCTCACGCTGTCGGGGCCGAAATAGCCGGTGTCATCTGGAAGAGCCACGAGCCCATGCTAGCGGCGGGACGCTCGAAGGCCGGCGCCGCGCCCGCCCCGCTGCTGGACACGGAGCAAGAGGCGTGGGAGCATCCGCTCCCCGGTGCCTCTCACCTGGGCTTTTCCTATGACAGTTGTCATCCCCATCGTCGTTCTCGCGTTGCTCGCCGGATTGGTCGCGGGCGGGAGCCTCCGCTCGTTCGAACACGTGCGTATCCACTGGTGGGCCGCTGCACTCGGCGGGCTCTTGCTGCAAGCGGCGCCCGTCGGGC
>JBBRTK010000266.1:0-2771 GCA_038244455.1 Actinomycetota bacterium | reverse complement strand
TGCCGAACATCACGTCGAGCTTGGAGAACCCGAAGACGAACGAGCCGGCCTTGTCGATGAGGGTGACCTCGACCTGATCGGCGACCGCCTCGGACAGCAGTGTCGTCAGCTCGAGCCCACCGAAGCCTGCGCCGAGTACGAGGACGCGCGTCGTCATGCGGCGAGCATAGCGCGGTGCATGACGTGCCCTACCCCGGGTTCGTGGGGAGGTTCACCATCACGCTCGTGGCCTTGACGGTGGCCACCGCGGGCATGCCCGCTTCCAACCCCATCTGATCCGCGGCCTCTCGCGTGATGAACGCCAGCACGCGGTGGGGCCCGGCCTGGATCTCCACGGTGGCCGAGAGGCCGTCGCGCTTCACCTCCGTGATCACGCCGGGGAAGCGATTCCGTGCGCTCCCCGCCTCGATCGGTTCCCGGCGGTTCCCGGCCGCGAGCAGCCGGGCGACCTCCGACGCGGCGACCTCGCGCTGGCCGCCCTGGGTGCGGGTGACCGTGAGCTTCCCGTCCTTCTCCCAGCGCCGGAGGGTCTCGACCCGCACGCCCAGCAGCCTCGCGGCCTCACCGATCCTGTAGGCGTCACTCATATCGCGAGGATAGTGCGTAAACGTTCGGGGCCGCTACGCGCTCTGTCTTGCGTGAGGTGCGAGCGATGCCGGCAGCGACGATGATGGCCGCGGTGGAGGGACCCCCGGCCGACGTGAACGAAGACCCCGCGCGCGGGCGCATAGCTTCCGCCGATGCCCCTCACGATTTCGACGCCCTGTTCCGCGAGGCGGGCCCGGGCGTCTACCGGACCATCTACGCGTTCAGCGCCGGCCGCCGCGACATCGCCGAAGACGCCACCGCCGAAGCATTCGCGAGAGCGGTGGCCCACGCCCGAACCATCCGCGACCCGCTCGCCTGGATCTACCGCACCGCATTCCGCCTGGCCGCGCTCGAACTCAAGGCCGACGCCCGCCGCGGCGAAGCGCCCCGGGACGCAGCCACGGATGACGCCGCCGACACCGGCGAACTCGTCGCCGCCCTCCGCAAGCTGAGTCCCAACCAGCGCGCCGCCGTGGTCCTGCGGTTCGAGGCCGACCTGCCCGTCGACGAGGTCGCCCGACGGATGGGCGTGAGCGCACCCACTGTTCGCGTGCACATCCACCGCGCCCGCGTTCGCCTCCGCGAACTACTCGGCACCGAGGAGATGACCGACCGATGACCGAACGCTGGCAGAACGAACTGAAGAAGCTCGGCGGCGTGGACGTGCCCACCGGCCGCATCCACGCGCGCATGGCGCAGGGACCGAGCGAGGAACCGGCGCGGGGCGAGCCCGGCCGCTCCCCCCGCCAGCGGATCGTTGCCGGGGTGGTGGCGTTCGCGGTGTTCGCTGCTGCTGGGGTGTTCGCCTATCGGATCCTCGGCCCGCTGGGGGGCTCCGGTCACCCACCGGCCGTGGGCGGGCTCCCGACACTGGCGTTGGATGTGACCAGGGTCGGCGGGGTAAGTGCCGCGCCGAGTTCTGGTCCGAGCGGCGTGGACGCCTTCAACCTCGATGTGACGTTCGGGGAGGCTCACGTATCGGTGCCGCCGACCATCGCCGGGGACATGCCGGCTCCCCGGGACTACCCGCTGCTGGGTCTCGCGCTGACCGCCGGCGCGCCGGTGTCACTGACTTCGGACGCGGCGACGTTTGGCTTGGACCTGACGCCTGCTGCTGGTTTCGGAAGTCCGGACGAACAGCCGGGAGTCCGGATCACGGACGGCACTACCCTGCCGTCGCCCGGGCGCTACATCTTCGGCATCGATGCGAAGTGGGCGAACGAGCCTGGATCCGCTGAGTGGGCGTACACCGTTGACATCGTTCCTTCTGGAACCGTGCAGATCTTTTCCCCGGCTGGGAACTTCATGGTCCTGAAGCCCGGCCAGGTCGTGGCCCCCGGCCCGGTTGTTCCGGATATCCAGATGCTGATCGATGGTCGACTGTCAGCTGGCCAGAACACCGCCGTGGGCGGTCCGTATCAAGATCAGGGTGCGCTCCGAGCCCGGATCGTCGCTGGGGCCTCGGCATGGGTGAGCCCGAACGTCACCAGGGTGTTCGACGCTCTGACCGCCCGCACGAAGTCCGCCGATGTCGCACAGCTGATCGGCGGATCGCAGGGGGAGGGTGAGATCGGCACGATCGATCTCACTCCCGATGACTACTGGTTCGCCGTCTCTGCCAACAACAACTCGTGGAAGGGTGATATCGCCTTCCCCGTCACGGTGGTTCGCGGTGAGAGCCCCTCCCCGCGGCCTTCGCCGAGTGGATCCGGAGGGACGCTCGTCGTGAAGTTGCAGACGACCCTGGCGTCGAAGACCGGGTGCCCCGGTATCCCGGACGGGATCGCGTCGTTCGCCGGATCTGAGTGGAAGCTCAACGGAAACTCGTTCACATGGAACTGCCCGAACGGCGGACCAACCGGGACCTACGACATCGTCACGGCCTCGTTCCCCTCGGCGAAGGACTTCCTCTCCGTTCCGCAGGGGACGCGTCTCCTCCTCGAAGGTGATCTCACGGCGGCGACCGGCTCCTTGCTCGACGGGACCGGCGCCTACCCGTGGCCGACCCTGCAGGATTACGGGGATCTGATCGGCGGCGTGTCCCTCCAAGCCGATCCGGGCCGCTACGTGGTCGCGATCACCGCGACCTGGCCCGAGGGCACCCGCCTGTTCTGGGTCCCGGTTGAGATCGTGGCGCCCTCGAGCGCGACTCCTCCGCCATCCGTCGCCCCGGCCTCGGAGGT
>JBBRTK010000265.1:0-2773 GCA_038244455.1 Actinomycetota bacterium | reverse complement strand
GCGAACTCGGCGAGGCTCTGGCCTCGCGATCGATGGCGAGATCTGGCTGAACCAAATCGTTGAAGCATTGATGTCCCCGCAACGTGATGAGACAGTTGAAAGTACTACCGATCCTGCGGGATGAACCTTACATGGAAGCTTTCGCTGTTGACTCCCTGCCCCCAGAGCTTGGGGCGTACCGTGACGAGTGGGCTATTGCCCCGCGGGGCCGATGGTTGGAGCATCGTCCAATGAAACGAATCGCCGCCGTTCCGCTCTGGTTCCTCGTTGGCTGGTACCTCGGCTCGGCTACCGGCTGGATGCTGGGCATCGGTCCGGTCTTCGCGCCGATCATGGCGACCGCCGTCACTGCGCTCGTCGTGGTCGACCCGCGCCGATACATCTGGGACCGCAACTAGCCACAAGCCCGGCTCGGCGATCGCTGATCGCTCGCCCAACGAATCGAAGAGGCCCGGCCCCCTTTCGGGAGCCGGGCCTCTTGCTGTGTCGCGGGGTAGTCAGGTCGGCGGTGCCGACCGGTCTTGCCTAGCGGCGCGAGCGCGCCGGGGTCAGCGCCAGGGCGCCGAGGCCGATGACACCGAGGACGAGGAGGAGGATCGGAAGGCTTCCGCTCGAACCGGTCGTCGAGCTGGTCTCGATATCGGTCGGAGGAGCGGTCGGGGGGCTGGTCTCGCCCTGAACGCCACCACCTGGGGCCGTCACGGTGACGGTGGCCTGGTCGGTGTCGGTGATCGGGGTATTGCCGTCATGTCCGGTCGCGACGGCCGTGTTGGTCGTCGTGGCGGTCAGGGTGGCGGTGCAGGAGTACGTCCAGGTCTCGCTGAGATCGAGCATCGCGTCCGAGTTCGCGTCGCCGCTCTGGTACGCGACCGGCGTGCACTTGTTGTCGGCGACCGAGACGTCCGTCAGGACGACATCACCGGTATTCGTGACGACGTAGGTGTAGGTGACCGAGCCGCCACCGACCGGAAGGGTCGTGACCGACGGGGTCTTGACGATGTGGATGGCGGGCGCGTCGCCCTCGACGCCACCACCGAGAACGGTGACCGTCGCGGTGTCGGTGTCGGAGACTTCGGTCTGCCCGTCGTGGCCGGTCGCGGTCACGATGTTGGTCGTGGTCGCGGTCAGCGTCGTCGTGCAGGTGTAGGTCCAGGTCTCCGTGAGACCGAGGACGCCGTCAGCGCCGGTGTCGCCGCTCACGAACGTGACCGGGCTGCACTTGTCGTCGGAGGCCGTGACGTTGGTCAGGGCGATGTTGCCGGTGTTGGTGACTGTGTACGTGTAGGTGACCACGCCGCCGCCGGCCGGAAGGGACGTGACCGAGGGGCTCTTCACGACGTGGATCGCGGGAGCGCTGGCCGCGACAGTGACCGTCGCGGTGTCCGTGTCCGTGACGGTCGCATCATGGCCGTGGCCGGTCGCGGTGGCAACGTTGGTCGTGGTCTCGGTGAGCGTGGCCGTGCAGTTGAAGGTCCACGTCTCGCCGATATCGAGCTTGTCGTTGCTGTTCGTGTCGCCGCTGACGTAGGTGACCGTCGCGCACTTGTCGTCCGTGACGGTGACGTTGGTCAGGGGCTCCGAGCCCGGGTTCGTCACGACGTACGTGTAGGTGACGGGGCCGCCGCCCGCCGGGAGGTTGTCAACCGAGGGCGTCTTCTCGACGTGGATGTCGGGGACGATGGCGCAGTCGTGGGCGAGGATCGCCAGACCCTCGGGCGACGTGTTCAGGCCGTCGAAGTGGAACGTGCCGTTGTCGGCGGTCTCGTAGTCGTAGGCCGGGATGATGTCGCCCCAGGCGATGTGCTGGTCCTTGAGGGTCGCGTTCCAGAGCGGACCAGTGTGGCCGTTGTGGCCGCCCTGGAGGAAGCCCGACGACCCAATGTCCACCGTTTCCTTGATGTACGGGTTGGTGTCGCTATCCGTGGCGTGACAGATCGTCACCTGGTGGCCCGTCGGCGCAGTCGCCAACGCGGTGGTGGCGAGGCCGAACGTCAGGGCGAACGCGCCCAGTACGGCGGACAGTTTCCGGAGTTTCATCGATTTGATCTCCCGATCGTTCTTATGCATGCCGATGTCGATACGCGACCGAAGGGCTTGGCCCGACTTCGATCGTGAGGAAGGCAAATGATGCGGTTCGGTACCAGCCGTTGTCTAGTACGCATGGCGACCTATTTCCCGTGCAAACCATTCGGCAACATAACAAACCGCACCTTGCGCGTAGGAACTCCGGTGCGATTCGTCAACGGCGCGCAGTCAAGTACCCGGTACCTTCGTCGACTCGAGACGCCGGTGCGCTCTCGAGCGGCCGGCCCGTTACCATCGCCGAATGCCAGCGCTGCCCATCGAGCCACCGCCGCTGACCGCCCACGGGGCGCCATCCGCGACCCCGCCGTCAACGCTGCGAAGCGACGTCCGCGATGCGATCGGCGCGGCCTGGGAGCGAGCCGTGGCGGCCGGCGCTTTGCCCGCCGGGCCGGACGACGCCACGCGACCGGCGATCGAGGTCGCCCGTCCGGCCGATCCGGCCCACGGCGACTTCGCGAGCAACCTGGCGATGAAGCTGGCTCGGCCCTACCGCATGGCGCCGATGGCCATCGCCGGTGCGCTTGCCGCGGAGCTCACGGCCGTTGCCGCCTCGGCGCCCGGGTCGACGCCGATCGCGACGGCCGAGATCGCAGCACCCGGGTTCCTGAACGTGCGCCTGCGCCACGGGGCGCTCGAGGCGACGATCGAGGCGATCCTGGCCGACCCGGCGGCCTGGGGCCACGTGGCG
>JBBRTK010000264.1:0-2780 GCA_038244455.1 Actinomycetota bacterium | reverse complement strand
TGAGAGGCCACAGTGTAGGGGTACGGGCAGCGTGGTGGGGACGTCCAGAAAGCTCTACCCGGCCGACGGGAACAGCTCGACGGCGATCTTCGTGCGACGGGCCGTTGTCGAGGCGGTGAGGTCGCGCCGACGGCCGGGCCTTCCGGCCGCGAGGTCGAGCACGGCCTCGATATCGGCGTGCGAGGGGACGACCCCCAGCCGGTAGAGCGCCAGGCGAACCACGCGGGTTCGGATGGCCTCGGGAAGGCCGAGCATGGCGTCGACGGGAAGGGCGCACCCACCGTCGATGTCCTCGGTGAGCGCCTCGGCGGCCAGATGCGCCTGCGCCGAGAGTTCGCGCTCGTCGCGGCGGAGATGGTCGGCGGTTCGCGCGATGCTGGCCCGCAGGTCACGACCGGTGGCGGCTTCCAGGGCGGGGAGACCTTCCAGGCGGATCGCGTTGCGGAGCAGTCGGGTGTCCGTGTTGGTCGGGTCCGTGCGGGGGCGCAGCCGGAGCGCGCGGCACGCGGCTTCGACCTCCGCCCTGGTCACGTCGAGGAGCGGCTGGATCTGGCGGCCCAGCACCGGCGCGATGCCCGAGAGTGCCTCGAGCCCACCGCCGCGAACCAGCGCGATCAGGAGCGTCTCCGCCTGGTCGTCCACGGTGTGACCTTCCGCGATCCGTTCGGCCCCGATCTCGTGGGCGAGCCGGCCGGAGGCGACCATCCGCTGGGTCCGGGCCCAGGCTTCCACGGACTCGCCTCGCTCCGGGCGCTCGGTGGCGACGACGAGATGGAACGGCAGTTCGTGCCGGGAAGCCACGCGCTGGACGTAGGCGGCATCGGCCGCTGACGCCTCGCGGAGTTGATGGTCCAGATGGAACACCTCGACCCGGATCTTGAACAGCCGCCGCAGCCGAACCAGACTTTCCAGGAGGCACACGGAATCTGGGCCGCCGGAGACGCAGGCCAGGACGGTCTGGCCGGGCAGGAGCATCTGGTGGGCACGCACCGTCGCGGTGACGCGCTCCAGCACGCGCGCCAGGGCCGGCGGCTTCGGGAGCCCGCCCGGCTCGGCCACTTACAGCCCCGCGACCCTCGCGAGCCAGCGCTCGGGTCGGCGGATGTCCTCAAGCGAGGGCAGATCGTCCGCGCTGCGCCACACCAGGTTGAGCCCTTCCATACCGGCGCGCTCCCAGACCTGCCGAACGAATCGCTCCCCGGCGTCGTACTGCGCGATCTTCTGGTCGAAGCCGATGACGCGTTGGAAGGTCTTCTCGATCCCGCCCGTCCTGCGCCGGGAGTGCAGCGCGCGTCGCATCCGGTCGACGTCGGGCACGTTGGCGCGAGCCACGTCGTTCATGACGAACGACGCGTGGCCCTCCAGCAGCGACATCAATCCCTGCATCTGCGTGAAGAGTTCGCGCTGCGTGTCGTTCAGGAGGAGTTGCACGGCGCCTTGACCGCGCCAATCGGCGCCGGAACGGACCTGCTCTGCGGCGCGGCGAAGCTGTTCCATCAGCTCGCGGGAGTCCAGGCTGATCGAGTCCAGATACGCGTCGACCATGCCGGATAGGTGCCCACGGAGCCACGGAGCCGAACCGAACTGCACCCGGTGGGTGACCTCGTGGATCGCGATCCACAACCGGAAGTCGCGCGGGACCAGGTTGAAGGTTTGTTCGGCCTCGATGATGTTCGGCCCAACGAAGTAGAGCAGCCCCTCGTCATCCGGCGGCAGGAACACGTCGTACTGACCAAGCACCTTCTTGCTGACGTAGCCCAGGAGGAGTCCGATCTGCGCGCCCATGGCCTTCCGGCGGTAGTCGGCGCGGCCGGGCCGGGCTTCCAGGATCCTGGTCGCGAGCGGTTCGATGAGGCGCTGAAGGCCGGCGAGGTTCGCGTTCGTCCATTCGCTGCGGGACATGGCCCAGGCCCTGGAACGGAACCCGTCGACGGTCATGCCGGTGAACTCCTTGATGAGATCCTCGGCGTGGGGGACCAGTTCTCCCAGGTCCTCCCGCATGCGGGCTCGCTCGACGGCGGGTACGGGCACGCCGGGGCCGGCGACCTTACGTCCGACCTGGTGAGCGGTGTCCCAGTCGGCAAGACGAGCGGCCTGGGACCCCATGGACCAATCGACGTCGGTGGCCTCAGTGGGCGGCAAAGGCCTAGCCCTGACCTTCGGCTTCGGCCTTCTTGCGGGCGGCGATCATGGCGGCGCGCCGGGCTTGTCCTTCGGCCACCCGGCGGTCGGTGCCGGCGGCAAGCAGCTCCTCCAGCTTCGCGTCGAACGTCGCCTGATCCAGCGCAACCTCCGGCCGCTCCTTAGGCGGGGCGGCGGGCGGAGCGGGGGCTTCGGCTGGTGCGGGAACGGGCGCGGCGAGGACTTCGGCCGGGGCGGGTGCCGCGGGCGTGGCGAGGGCTTCGGCCGGTGCCGCCACTGCGGCCGGGGCGGGTGCCGCGGGCGCGGCGGCCACCGGCGCGGCTACCGCCATCGCCGACGGGAGCGCTGGCGGGGCGACCACGACGGCAACGGCCTGCGAGACATCTACGGCCCGGCGCGGCGCGAGTCCGGCCACGACCCGATCGGCCCTGACCACCTTCAGCCCGTCCTCGTCGGAGGCGAACCGCGGAGCCTTCCTGACGTACATGAGCGCAAGAAGCCCAACGGTGATCAGTGCCAAGATCATGAAGATCTCGGCGATCGAGATCCGGGAACCCAGGTTCCCCAGGGGGCTCATGTTCTTCACGGGGGTGGCGCCGGGTGTTTCCGCGATCTGGGCCACCGCCGTCCCGGCGCCG
>JBBRTK010000263.1:0-2796 GCA_038244455.1 Actinomycetota bacterium | reverse complement strand
GTGTGCTTGAACACGAAGCTCGTGGTAGCCCCTGAGCTGAGCGTCACGTTCTTCGACCAGTTCTTGCTATACGCCGTCACCGTATGGGTAGCCGTGGTCGGGTTCTTCCATACGACCTTCGTACCCTTGGCGACCGTGGTCTTCGCAGGGTTCCAGTGTCGAGTCGACGTGGCCTTCACCACCACAGCAGCGTTCGCGAAGCCGGCTGAGCCTGCAACCATCGCAGAAGCCAACATCAGCGAGACGAGGACGCGAGTACCGCGTTGGATCATCCGTGCCTCCTCCGGTTCGTTGGGGGTAGTACGGGGGAGCGACGCGGCGGGATTGCCGCGCATTTGCGCAACCCCTGAGCCGGAAGGTACGGTGCTGGGATGGATCCCAACGACGAACTCACTCCTGCGCTCGAAGCTGCGAAGCGCCGCCGGGCAACCCTTCACGACACCATCGTGCACCTGGAGGAATCCATCTCCTCTCCAGCCGCCGGGCGTATCCCCGAGTGGACCCAGCAGGTGCTCAAGGAGATGACCGGGGTGCGTGACGCGTGGGAGCAGCACGTGATCGTCACCGAGAAACCCGGGGGCCTCTACGAGGAGATCACCGACCGTTCGCCGCGCTTGGTCGGCAACATCCAGCGTCTCCAAGGTGAGCATCCCTCCATCGGCGACGGGGTCGAGGCCATGGTCACCCGGTTGGAATCCACGGAGATCTCCGAGGACGGGGTGTGGACCGTCGACGCCGCGCGCGATGATCTCCAGCGGTTCATCGGGCTCGTGGTGAAGCACCGCCAACGTGGTGCCGACCTGGTCTGGGAGGCCTACAACGTGGACATCGGCGGCACGGAGTAGCCGGCGCCATCTGGTCTAGGCTTGCTCCATGCTCCGTATCGCGCTCGGCCAGCTGAACACCACCGTCGGTGACCTTGACGGGAACGTCGCGCGCATGACCGAGTGGACGCTGCGCGCGGCCCAGGCCGGCGCCGACGCCATCTGCTTCCCTGAGCTAGCGGTCACCGGCTACCCGCCTGAGGACCTGGTGCTGCGACCTGAGTTCGTTCGGGACGGGCTGGCGGCGCTGGAAGCGCTGGCGGCGGCCACGGCGGCGGCCTGCGACGTGATCACCGGGTTCGTGGACCGGGACGAGCACGGCCTGTACAACGCGGCGGCGCTCCTGCGTGGGGGGCAGGTGCACGCCCGCTATCACAAGTGCCAACTCCCCAACTACGGCGTGTTCGACGAACGCCGGTACTTCACGCCGGGGGCCTCGGGCAGCCGCGTCACCATCGGCAGCGTGGAGGCGGGGTTGTCCATCTGCGAGGACGCTTGGCACGGAGGCCTGCCGTTCAGCGAGTACGCCGGCGTGCCGCTCATCGTGAACATCAACGGCTCCCCGTACCACCGCGGCAAGATCGGCGAACGCGAGGACGTGCTCCGGGCGCGCGCACGGGAGACCGGCGCGTGGATCCTCTACGTCAACGCCGTCGGCGGTCAGGACGAACTGGTCTTCGACGGGGGCTCCATGGTGATGGCGCCCGACGGGACCGTCGTGGGACGGGCGGCCATGTTCGACGAGGACCTGCTGATCGTGGACGTCGGCGGCGGAACGGCGACTACCGATCACGTCGCTCTCTGGTCCGGAGACGCCGAAGAGGTGTACCAGGCCCTGGTCCTGGGCACGCGAGACTACGTGCATAAGAACGGCTTCGAGGAAGTGGTCATCGGTCTGTCCGGCGGTGTCGATTCGGCGCTGGTCGCGGTCATCGCGACCGACGCGTTCGGTTCCGGGGCGGTGCGCGTACTGGCGATGCCGTCGATCTATTCCTCCCCCGAGAGCCTGACCGACGCGGAAGACTGCGCACGGCGGCTGGGCATCCGATTGGACCAGGTGCCCATCGGCGGGGTCGTCGATGCTTACAGCGCGTCGTTACGCCCGCTGGGCGCCGCGGACGGCCTGGCCGCCGAGAACCTCCAGGCCAGGATCCGCGGGACCAACCTCATGGCCGTGTCGAACGCCACCGGAGCGATGGTCCTGGCCACTGGCAACAAATCCGAATACGCCGTCGGCTACTCCACCCTCTACGGTGACATGGCGGGCGGGTTCGCTCCCATCAAGGACGTCCCGAAGACGCTGGTCTACGAGCTGTGTGCCTGGCGGAACGGGCAGGGCCCCGGCGACGGCCCCATCCCCGCCCGCATCCTGACCAAGCCCCCCAGCGCCGAACTCCGTCCCGACCAGAAGGACACCGATTCGCTCCCGCCCTACGACATCCTGGACCCCATCATCGAGGGGTACGTGGAGGACGATCTGAGCGCCGAGGAGATCGCCGCCGCCGGCCACGACGCCGCCACCGTTGCCCGGGTGATCGCGCTCATCGACCGCGCGGAGTACAAGCGCCGCCAGGCCGCCCCTGGGGTGAAGATCACCCCGAAGGCGTTCGGCAAGGACCGGCGCCTCCCCATCACCAACCGCTATCCGGGCTAGCTGATCGCCCAGGTGACGGTGACGGTGACCTGCGTCTTGATCTCGTGCGGGGCGACGATCGAGGGAGCCGCGACGCTACCGGGCTCATAGCCGGCGAATGAGCCGGTGGACCGGTACGGATAGGTGCGAACGTCGCCCTCCTGGATACGCACAACCCCGGTCACGTGCGAGCCGGCAGCCGTGGCCAACGTGTCGGCCTTGAGACGAGCCCCGGCGACCGCACTTGCGAGCGCCTGTTCGCGCGCGCCGGCGGAGTCGCTCACGCCGAACGTCACACCCTGGACGCGAGTAGCGCCCGCGGCGATCGCGTGCGAGATC
>JBBRTK010000262.1:0-2818 GCA_038244455.1 Actinomycetota bacterium | reverse complement strand
GCGCAGGTGGTCGCGGTAAAGGACTGCCAACAGGTGGGCGCACGACATGCAAGAGGTCGGGTGGCCGGAGCCCGCGGCGGTGGTGCACCGGATGCTGTCGATCGCGATCTGCGCCGCCAGCTCATTCCGATCGTGGGTCTGGCTGTCCATGGGTCCTCCGCGCGTCGGGTGCGTACAGATTACCCGGCCTATCGGGCCGGCCCACGGCTGGGGTAGCCTCGGGGCCGGATGACCACCATCGACCCGATCGAACTGCGCGTGGCCGCGGCCACCGGGAACCGGCCCATCCTGCTCGGCCTGGCCGGAGACAGCGCGTCCGGCAAGTCCACGCTCTCTCGCGGCATCGAGTACATCCTTGGGTTCGAACGCGTGGGCCGGGTGTGCACCGACGACTACCACCGCTATGACCGCGCGGCCCGGGCCGAACTCGGCGTGACTCCGCTCGCCCCCGAGGCCAACGACCTGCGGCTCATGGCCGAACACCTGCGAACGCTGGCCGCGGGCGGATCCGTCTCGAAGCCAACCTACGATCACCACATGGGGACGTTCGGACCGCGGGAGACGGTGGAGCCCGGCGAGATCATCATCGTCGAAGGACTGCTACCCCTGGCCGACCGGCGAACCCGGGACGCCATCGACGTGGCGGTATACCTGGAGCCACAGGAGGAGCTGCGCCGCCGATGGAAGCTCGAGCGCGATGTGTTCGAACGTGGCTACGCGCCGAAAGACGTTGTGAGCGAACTGCATCGCCGCGAGGCCGACGCGGCGCAGTACATCCGGCCCCAGCGTGATTTCGCCGACATCATCGTGCGGTTCCATCGTCAGCCGGGTGACGAGGACGACGGCAACCTCTCAGCCCGGCTCACCGTTCGACCCACGTTGCCGTATCCGGGCCTTCGAGAGTTCGTCGGCTCTCTCAGCCGCCGGGGGCTGGAACCCATCCGATGGTCCAGCGCCACGGATCGCCGAGGACCGATGAGCGTGTTGGACATCGACGGGAACTGCCCACCGGACGTGGGCGGAGAGATCGAGGACGTCATCTGGTCCTACCTCCACCCGGACGACCGGCTGCAGCGCGATCGGATCGGCAAGTACCGGCACCCCGAGCGCGGCGAGCGCCGGAGCGAAGCGCTGGCCCTGGCGCAGCTCCTCATCGTGTCGCATCTGGTCGGAGCCCTGGACGGCGCGTTCGAGCTGTAGCCGTCGAGGGCGTCCGCGGGGTCTCCGCAGGTCGCACCGGGTACGCTGTCTCCACAGATGAATGACGGACCCCCTTCCTTCGAGTCCCTCGGCGTGTCCGCTGAAGTGATCGAAACGCTCGCCAAGAACGGCATCCTCGCTCCGTTCCCCATCCAGGTCATGGTCATCGAGGACGCCACGTCCGGCCGTGACACCTTGGCCAGGTCCAAGACGGGATCGGGCAAGACGCTAGGGTTCGCCATCCCCATCGTCGATCAGCTGACTCCCGACGAGCCGAAACTGCCGGCGGCGCTGGTCCTGGTGCCCACCCGCGAACTCGCCGTGCAGGTCCGCGACGAGTTCCACGACATCGCCAAGGCCCGAGGCCTTCGCACGAAGGTCGTCTACGGCGGCACCAGCGTGAGGGAACAGGCGGTCGGCGCCGACAAGGCGCACATCCTCATCGCGACCCCAGGTCGCCTCCAAGACCTGGCCGAACGCAACCTGGTGGATCTGGGCGGCGTTCGCATCTTCGTTCTGGATGAAGCAGACCGGATGCTCGACATGGGGTTCCAACCGCAGGTGGACCGCATCGTGCGCATGCTGCCGAAGGACCGGCAGACCATGTTCTTCTCGGCCACGCTCGACGGTGCCGTGGGCCATATCGCCGAGGTGTACACGCGGAACGCCGTTCGCCACATCATCGACTCCGACAGCAAGATGGTCGATGAAGCCGACCACCGATTCGTTCCGGTGGCAGCGCAGGACAAGCTCACAAAGCTTGTGGAGACGGTGAACGCCCAACCCGGACTCACGCTGGTGTTCGTTAACACGAAGCGCAAGGTGGAGTCGCTCGCCCGGCAGTTGCGCACGGCAGGCGTTCCGACGGTGACCATGCACGGCGACATGACGCAGCAGGCTCGCGAGAAGGCGCTCCAGCGGTTCGAGGACAAGCATGTCGGCGTCTTGATCGCCACGGACGTCGCCGCGCGCGGCCTGGATCTTGACGACATCACGATGGTCATCAACTACGATCCGCCGCTCGACGACAAGGGCTACGTCCACCGTGTCGGGCGAACGGCCCGCGCAGGCCGAAGCGGCACCAGCATGACGTTCGTGCAGCCCGACCAGATGGGCGACGTCAGCCGGATGGCGGCGCGCCTGGATCTGCACAGCGAGTTCGAATCCGAGGGGATGACGGTTTCGCCACCCCGAACGGTGTTCAGCGGGTCCAGCCGTGGACGACGCTCCGGGTTGCGGGCTCCCAAGCGCCGCCGGTAAGTTGGGCGGCAGCGCCCTACGACGCCTCGCCGCTGATGACCCGAAGGTTGGACCGCCGGTGTAGCGCCAAGATATCCGCGCCCGTCATGGGCCGCGCGAAATGGAACCCTTGACCCAGCTCGCACCCGCGGTCGCGCAGGAAGTCCCATTCGCCGACCGTCTCGATGCCCTCGGCCAACGCCGTCATCCCGAGGTTGGAAGCCAGCGCGATCATAGCGCTCACCATGCTCGCCGCATCACGATCCCCGTCCACGTTCCGTACGAACGAACGGTCGATCTTCAGGACGTCGACCGGCATGTGACGGAGCCTGGACAGCGAGGAGTACCCCGTCCCGAAATCGTCGATGGCCAGGTGGAG
>JBBRTK010000261.1:0-2829 GCA_038244455.1 Actinomycetota bacterium | reverse complement strand
GACAACGAGGAGAACTTCCTCATCAAGAAGCTCTTTACGGCGCTCGGCGCAATCCAGATCGAGAACCAGGCGCGAATATGACACAGCTCCACCGTCCCCGGTCTGGGGACATCGTTCGGGAGAGGTGGCGCGACCACCTTCCAGCAAGACCTCCAGAACAGTGATTGCATCGTCATCGAGGGCTCGAACATGGCGGAGTGCCATCCGGTCGGGTTCCAGTGGGTCATGGAGGCGAAGGCGCGCGGCGCGACCCTGATCCACGTCGATCCGCGGTTCACGAGGACGAGCGCGCTGGCCGACGTCCACGTCCCGATCCGCCCGGGTACCGACATCGCGTTTCTCGGTGGGCTCGTGAACCATGTCCTCCAGACCGAGCAGTACTTCCGTGAGTACGTCGTGGCCTACACGAACGGTCCCACGATCATCGACGAGCGGTTCCGAGACACCGAAGACCTCGACGGCCTCTTCTCCGGTTTCGATCCCGACGGGCGGACCTATGACACTTCGTCGTGGCAGTACGAGGGAGTCGAGGTCCAGTCCTCGGCCGGTGACCGCGACGCGGAGTACGACACGCGTGTGCGGGGGGACAGCGACGTCAAGGAGGCCGGGCGGGGTGAGGCCCACGGATCGGGCGGGGCGAGCATCGGCGGAGGCGAACCCCAGCGCGACGAGTCGATGGAGCATCCGTATTGCGCGTTCCAACTCCTGAAGCGCCACTTCTCGCGGTACACCCCAGAGATGGTGGAGGAAATCTGCGGTATCCCGCCGGAGCTGTTCCAGCAGGTGTGCGACCTCCTGACCGCGAACTCCGGTCGTGAGCGCACGACCGCGTTTGCGTACGCGGTCGGCTGGACCCAGCACACCGTCGGCGTGCAGTACATCCGCACCGCCGCGATTCTCCAGACCCTGCTCGGCAACATCGGCCGGCCCGGGGGCGGGATTCTCGCCCTGCGCGGCCATGCGTCAATCCAAGGTTCCACCGACATCCCGACGCTGTTCAACATTCTGCCCGGATACCTGCCGATGCCCCACGCCCACCAGGACGAGGACCTCGATACCTATATCGAGGCCGAGCGAGCGCAGAAGGGCTACTGGGCCAACATGCGGGCCTACATGGTGAGCCTGATGAAGTCGTACTACGGCGAGGCGGCCACGGAGGAGAACGACTATTGCTTCGACTATCTCCCGCGCCTCACCGGGAGTCACAGCACGTACGAAACGGTCGTCAATCAGATGAACGGCACGTGTTCCGGCTACTTCCTCATGGGTGAGAATCCGGCGGTCGGATCGGCGAACGCGCGCATGCAGCGGATGGGCATGGCGAACCTCGACTGGCTCGTCGTCCGGGACTTCTCGTTGATCGAGAGCGCAACCTGGTGGAAAGACGGGCCGGAGATCGAAACCGGAGAGCTGCGGACCGAGGACATCGGCACCGAGGTCTTCTTCCTTCCCGCCGCTGCGCACACCGAGAAGGAAGGCAGCTTCACCAATACCCAACGCCTGTTGCAATGGCACCACGCGGCGGTCGAACCCGCCGGCGACGCGCGGAGCGAGCTGTGGTTCATGTATCACCTCGGCCGGCGCATCCGGGAGAAGTTGGCGGCGTCGGTCGATCCGATGGACCGCCCGGTCCAGGACCTCGTGTGGGACTACCCGACCCATGGCTCCCACGACGAGCCACGGGCCGAAGCCGTGCTCGCCGAGATCAACGGCTGGAACTCGAACGGCGAGCCCCTCTCCGCGTACACCGAACTGAAGGACGACGGTTCGACCACGTGCGGTTGCTGGATCTACTGCGGTTCGTACGCAGGCGGCGTGAATCAGGCTTCCCGTCGGAAGCCCGGGACCGAGCAGAGTTGGGTCGCGCCGGAGTGGGGATGGGCGTGGCCGGCGAACCGCCGGATCCTCTACAACCGCGCCTCGGCCGACCCCGACGGTCAACCGTGGAGCGAGCGTAAGGCCTACGTGTGGTGGGACGCCGAGCAACGGCGGTGGACCGGTCACGACGTGCCGGACTTCGAGCCGACGAAGGCGCCGGACTATGAGCCGCCGCCGGACGCGGAAGGACCGGACGCGTTGGGGGGCCGGGACGCCTTCGTCATGCAAGCGGACGGCAAGGCCTGGCTCTTCGCCCCCGCCGGGCTCACCGATGGCCCGTTGCCCACCCACTACGAACCGCAGGAATCCCCGTTCTCCAATGCGCTCTACGGCAGGGAACGCAATCCGGCACGCCAGATGATCGGACCCAGCGGCGGGATGAACCTGTTCCATCCGGGCGAGGACGACCCCGCGAGCGATACCTATCCCTACATCGCCACCACGTATCGACTCACCGAACATCACACCGCCGGTGGCATGTCGCGCTGGCTGCCGTATCTGTCTGAGCTCCAGCCCGAGATGTTCTGTGAGGTTTCTCCCGAACTCGCCGCCGAGCGGGCCCTCAGCCATCTCGGGTGGGCGACGATCGTGACTGCTCGCGGCGTCATCGAGGCACGGGTGCTCGTCACCGAGCGCATGCCGAGCATGAAGATCCAGGGCCGGCGGATCCACCAGATCGGACTCCCCTACCACTGGGGCCCGAACGGCTATTCCACGGGCGATGCCGCCAACGAACTCGCACACCTGTCGCTGGACCCGAACGTCCACATTCAAGAGGTCAAGGCATTCACCTGCGACGTGCGCGCCGGCCGACGACCACGAGGCGCCGATCGGGTCGCGTACGTCGAGGAGTACCGGCGACGCGCCGGCATCTCGGATGCAACCGGACGGGATGATTGACGTGACAGTGCACCGAACAACCGTGAGCGACGACACCCCCCGAGTCGGGTT
>JBBRTK010000260.1:0-2837 GCA_038244455.1 Actinomycetota bacterium | reverse complement strand
TCGGCAGGGCGCTCGCGAACGGCGTCGGGCCAAGGAGCGCGATGAACGGCGCCTGGATGAAGCTCGCGAGCGGGAGCCAGTGGGCGTTCGACGGGATCGGCAGGACCGCCGGATTCGGGATGTGGTTGCCTACCTCGGCGAAGATCCAGACGAAGTCGACGTTGAGGCCGTGGCCGGCCGCCAGCGAGCGGGCGACGTCGACGTAGTAGTACGAGTCGGGGTAGGCCGGATCCGGGAACGCCACGATGAACGCGGCGCGGACCGCCAGCGCGAGGAGATACAGCGCGACGGGTATTCGCACGGTGGCCGAGCGTACCATCCGCCTCCGGCCGGTTGGCCGGTAGGCGCCCGGAACGCTCGCGGTATCTTCGGGCGGATGTCGCACCCTCAGGCCGCGACAGCCACCACCACCGGATCGAGCCTCGAATCGAGCTCGCGCAACGCCGGCCTCGACGCGCTCCTGGCGTTCGCCCGCGCGATGGTCGTCGTCTCCCACCTGCAGCTCGACACCCATCTCGACTTCGGCGCCCTCAACCCGTTCGTGGCAGGCGGCCACGTCGGGATCTACCTGGAGGCAGTGGAGACCGCGTTCGGGCGAGATGTGGATTACGCTCGTGAAGTACTACGGCGCCGACCCAACCGGGCCCGGAAGTTCAGCCCGCCGGTCGTACTGGCCGAAGAGGTCCGGGTTATCAACGGCATGCGCGACCCGAGCCGGATCAGCACCAGCGGCGTCGAGCGCCAGAACCTCACGATGCGGATGAGCATGCGCCGGTTCACCCGCCTGACCAACGGCTTCTCAAAGAAGGCCGAGAAGCACGCGGCGGCGGTCGCGCTGCACTACATGTACGTCAACGTCGCTCGACCCCACAAGTCGCTGGCGAACCCGTATCCGCGGACCCCGGCGATGGCCGCTGGGGTTGCCGACCATATCTGGACCTGCGAGGAGATCGCCGCCCGGCTCGATTGACGGGCTGTTAGAGTCCGGACGTGGCCCCGATCAGCTTCCTTGAGGGCGGCGTCATCGCCCCGGTCGCGGCGGCTGGTCGTTCCGGATGGAAGGGGAACACCCTCGCCCGGGGCCTGACTCCGAGGGTCCGCATCCTCGCATCCCTGATGGGCTACGGGGTGACGGCATTCACGATCGGCTGGGTGCTGGCGAACCGCGGGCTCGGCGCCGACCTCGCCGTCTGGACTCGGGTCGGTGACGAGGTGCGGCAGGGGATCAGTCCGTACCATCAGGTCTCCGCGCTGGTCCTGAACTTCGCCTACGCGCCGCCGTGGGCGCTGGCATTCGGGGCAACCTCATGGTTACCCGGGTTCCCGGTCCTCGTCTTCCTCCTGGAACTCGCCTGTCTCCGCTACATCGCCGGGAGCTGGCTGAGGGTCGGCTATCTCGGACTCATTCCGATCACGGGGGGAGAGCTCGCGGCGGGCCAGTTCAACCTCGTGATCGGGGCCGGACTCGCGGCCGCGATGCGCGGGAACTCACGACTTGCCGTGGTCGGAGCGCTGGCGAAGCTCTCGCCGGTCCTTGCGATCCGTGAATGGCGGCGTCCGCTAGCGGTGCTCCTGGTCTGCCTTGCCGTGACGCTGCCCGTCGCCGGATGGTGGTTCGACTGGCTCCGTGAGCTCCAGTATCTCTCGGCGCTCTCGATCGGCTTCCCGATCCCGGTCACGCTCCGGCTCGCGGTGGGACTCGTCATCCTCGCGGTATGGCGGTCACCGCGAGCGGGCGTGCTGGCGGCAGCCGTGGCAGTTCCTAGCCTCACGAGTTACTCCGTTGTGCTCCTCTACCCGCTGCTCTCGCCCGTTCGCACCACGTCCCCGGCTCAAAAGGGCGCATCGATTTCAAACTGAGACACTACGCCCAGGTGGAGGAGGCGATCTTCCCCCGCTTCATCGCCGCGCACACGAAGGGCGCTGCGCGGAACGGCCCGCGTGCCGCTAATCGAGAACTAAGGACTCGAAGCAAGTGCCAGCGGGGTGCACGAACCAGTCCCGCAGTTCCTCGAGGTCAACGACAGGGTCCAGCGAGACTTCACCGTCGGTCAGCGCCGAGCTCAACGTCGATCCGACGTTCACGATGGAGTGGGTTGTCAGCGATCCCCACTTCCGCGAGCCGCACGCGCAGGCGCGCGTTTCGGCTCAAGTCCTTCGCCGACCGCCTGTACTCCGCGCGCCGATTGAGTCTCGCCACGACCGTCCGCCTCGGCTAGTGCAGCAACTACGCGGGCCTCGATACCCGTTTCGCGATGCCACTGAGCCAGACGCTCAGGACTCATGTCCCGGAGATCGTCGAACGTCGGGCGCTCTGAACGCGCTGGAGGGCGTTTCAGGGATCGGTAGGCACGAAGCCAGAGATCACCAATGTTGGCGAGCCCGAACAAGAGCGAAACGCGCCAAGATTTGCGGGGAACCGAATACCCGATCATCGGTTTCGGCTGGGTCACGCGCTCCCTCTCTCGGCCGGTCCGACGGGCCACGAAGGTCCCACGAAAGGACCTCGGACACCCATGGTGCGCGACGTTTCGTCGTTCAGTCAATGGGTTTACGACGGTACCCTGAGGGCCTTATCCGCGGGTTACCCAGAGGCGCACCTCATGGGGCCGGCAGTTCAGCGCGCCGGCGTGGTTGGGCGCCGGCTTCACCGCGGGACGGGCCCGCGTTCAGGGTCCATGTGGGTTCCCGGCCCACTACCATCCGTCGCGACGTGGGAAGGGCGCGCTGATCCCGCAACTCGGAGCCATCAGCCCACGGGGCAGGCGACTGCTCCTCCAGGGGCTCGCGGCGATCGGCTTTGTCGTTCTCGGCAAGGCCCTGTTCGATCACGGGAT
>JBBRTK010000259.1:0-2840 GCA_038244455.1 Actinomycetota bacterium | reverse complement strand
CAGACGGTCAGCGGATCGACGTCGGTGGCGAGCATCTCCAGCGCCCGTTCAACGATGCGGATCCGCAGGGACCGTTCTTCCTCCGGCCCGAGCGACGGATCACCCGTCGGGTGGGTGATGGCGATGCCTCGTAGGACGCGGTTCGCACCGACCATCTGCGCGATGGTTGGCAGCGCGGTCACGAACACGGTGACGATCCCCTCTCGTTCCAGTTCCTTCGCCAGCGTTGCCCCGCAACGCGTGCCTGTCCCTCAGGTGCCTGTCAGGATCACGGCGGCGACCTCGGCCTCATGCAACTCCGCCGCGATCTCCTGTCCGAACCTGACCGCAGTGGCGACCGGTGTATCCACGCCCGACGTCGTGTAGAGCGTGTCGTGCAACGTGCCGAAGGCACCCGCGCGTTCCAGCGCGCGCGCCGCGTCCAAAGGGACAAGCCTGTTCGGGTCGGCGTTCGCGGCGGCGGTGTCGATCCCGGCGTGGACGGACTCGTAGGCATCCGCCGACAGGCTTTCGCGGGCGGCGATCGGGTAGGAGAGCCACACGTTCGCGTGACGGGTTGGGAGCCGGTCGGGGTTGCCCGCGGGGACGCATCCGGCCTCGGTCACCAGCGCGACCCGGGCTCGCGTGAGATCTGCCACCGGCGGGGGAGGCGGCACCCGATCTTGGGTCGGCGCGATCTCCGTTCGCACGTCGCCCTCGAGTTTGGCCAGGAGCAGCGACACCGCCCTGGCCGCGCCCCTGTCCCTCGCCTGGATCATCGTGCGGCGACCACGTGGGAGATAGCCTTCGTCCTCCGCGCTGCCCACGGTTTCCCCGGCGCCGAGCCGCCGGGCGAGGCCCGCGATCAACGGCATCACGGTCTTCATCGCGACCACGTTGGTGCCCGTGGGGACGATGTACGCCGCCCCCTCGGCGGCCATGACCCCGGGCGAGTCCGGCGTCATCGCGGCCACCACCGGGATGCCGAGCCGGCCCGCCTCGCGCGCCAGCACGCCGCACGCGTAACCGTATCGCCCCGAGCCGAACGATGGCCCACAGATAAGGACGTCGGGCCGGAGTTCATCGAGCCAGCCCAAGAGCGTCGCGAGGGCGTCGTCCTCATGTTCGCCGAAGTGGTTGTCGCCGCAGGCGAGGGTGACGCCCGGCACAGCGCCGGCGGCGGCCAGTGCCCGCCCGGGCCCGCGCGGACCGTCGAGCCGTACCGGTTCGTGGCCCGCCTCCTCTTCGCCGCCGATGCCGGCGAAGAACTGGTTCAGGTAGTGGGCGACCTTCACGCCGGCACCACCGTCCAGTTCGTCTCGCCCATCTGCGAGCCGCCGCCGACGTAGGCCCACATCGGAACGGGCTCCCCGGCGCGCGCTGCGCCCGCGCTCCCGCTCACGCGTTCGGGCGTCCATGCCGGGACCGGTTCGTCCTCGTTCCCGGTGCTCACCAGGCAGTCCGCCTCGCGGACGTGGTCGGTGAGGCCCCCGTTCGTCTCGCAGATCAGCCCGGTCGTAGCGATACCGAGCGCTTGGCACGCGCGGATGGTGAGCATGGTGTCGGTGTGGGAGTTGCCCGAGGAGAAGGTGGTGCAGATGACGCCGTCCGCGCCGAGCGCCTTCGCCAGGCCTGCGGACGCCTCGGCGGAGCGAAGCTTCTGGGCGGGCGTGTCCAGGTAGCCGAGTGACAGGATCACGCCGGCGAATCGCAGTCCCCGGCCGTGGCGAGCGAACAGCTCGTTCAGGAGCGCCGACCCCTGATAGGCGGCCGTCACGTTCCTGACCGCCGCCCAATCGTAGGCGCCGTTGGTAAGGGCCCCGTCGAGGATCGATCGGGGGTCGAGCACCTGGGGCTCTGCCTCGCCCAGCCGCCGGCCTTGCAGATACGTATCGAGCAGCGGCCCCTCGGAGGCGACCTGGAGGATGACGACGGCCTCGGGCGCGTCCCCGGCCGTCCGGGGCGGCCAGCTGTAGGACGTGACGGAGTCCGGGGTCGCTCCGATAGTGGTGGCGGCAAGATCGCGCGCAACTCGGAGGCTGACGCGCCGGATGGCGGCATCGACCTCTGCCACGGGAGCACGTGCGGTTGGGGTGAATCGCAGCACGACATTGCTCGTTGCGCCGAAGGGACTCCGGCTCGCCCCCGGACCCGCCATGTCGATGATCGAGTCCGGGAACTCCTCGGGTCCGACGTAGCCCGCCGTGAACCAGTCACATGCGCTGAGCACCGCAACCCCGGTGAGGCGGTTCGTCAGACCCGTTCCGGCCGACCCGGCCCGGCCGATCACGCCCGGGAACGTGTCTTCAGGGTCGTCCGCCTTGACGGAGGGCAGCACGACGTCCAGGACGTTCGCGACGCGAACGGATTCGCCGGGGCGGACGACCTCGACCGTGGCCTCCGCCAGTGCAGGTTCCCCTGCTCCGACCGCGAGCTGCGGGATCGACACCGTGAGAGTGGCGCCGTCTCGCCCTGTCTGCGTCCCCTCGACGATCCGCTCGATCCCGAACGCCGCGATCTGAAGATCGGCGACCGTCGATGACACATTCAGCAGCCTACGTCTCGCGGCGCCCCCTGGGAAGACCTTTTAGCGTGCTTCCGTACAAGCTGCTCTTCGGATCGAAAAATCCACCGGCGGGACGCGCATGTGCGTGCCAGTGATCGGGGATGCGCCGGCGTTTCGGGTCGATGTAGTAGCCGTCCGAACCATAGCGTTCCCCGGCCACCCGCTCCAGGTGAGACAGCAGACGGGCCTTTAGAACCGGGTCCGGGAGCGCGTGGACCTGCCACACCACCATCGGCGTCATGCAGACCACGCAGTCGGTCACCCAGCACTCCTCGTCTTCGAAATGCAGGTCGGT
>JBBRTK010000258.1:0-2848 GCA_038244455.1 Actinomycetota bacterium | reverse complement strand
CGCGACCGCCAGAGCAGCAATGACACCGGCAATCGCGAAGACGAGAGTCAGGCAGCCACCGCCCTTCGCTGTCGCGAGCAGGAGAGCGTCCTTCAGTCCGCTCGCCGACGCGTCGCGCACGAAGACCGATGCCACGCGCCACCCGTCGGGTTCGGCCAGCATCCAGATATCGGCATCCGGAAGGTGGAACCGGCTGAGCGGTGTCGCGGGACCGCACAGTCGGAGAAGGTAGTCGCGGTCGACACTTCTCGGGGCGTCTGCCGGGGTCACCCTGTCGCCGTGGGTCAGGGCCGCGGCACGTTCGAACCAGTCGTAACGGCCCGCGATGATGAGGGCGCGCAGTGCCTTGATGCCCGAGACGCCCGATCCGTCGGCGAGGTCGACGACACCACTGCCGAACTTCCAGCCCTTGTAGGCAAGCTGATGGCCGGCCTTGAAGGCGGTGCTCCCAGGGTTGTCGCGATTCTCCCAGCCATTCTTCATATGCCTGGCGATCTCACGCAGGACGGATCCCTGATCGGGACCATCCGGCTCCCACTCGTGCCAGGACTTGTTCACGCGAAACCTCCAGGGGCATCGGCTACTGGCACCGGCCACCCGGCATGGTCATGTGTGGTGCAGGCGAAGCGCCGGGTTTTCGACGGCCTCACGTGCAGGATGCACGCTGGCCATCGAGCCAGGGCTCGACGAACCAGCACGTCACCTGTTGTCCGGTGGCCTCGCCGAAGAGCATCGCGCTCGTTGTGTCATCTCGGCACCCATAGACCGTGTCGCCCACCGCCCAGCACGTGTGCGCCGTCCCGGTGACCGGGCGGGGGGTATTGAACGAAGTCGTGGTCCCAGATCCGCCCGAGGTCGATCCAGGCGACGACGACGGCGACGGATGCGAGAAGTAGGAGCTCACGACGAGCAGGCCGACCATCACTGGCCAGGCCTTGAGATAGGCGTCGAAGAACCCGCGCTTCGGATTGACGACCACCGGATCGAACACCTCGCGGGTATCCGGAAGGGCGGAGACCCGAACGTCCGGCGAGGCGACCAGGCGCTGGTAGATGGCATTCATGCGGACGAACGCGGCCGGGTCTCCTCCGCGGTCGGGGTGCAGGGTCTTGGCGAGGTCTCGCCAGCGCGCTCGAACGTCGTCCGGTGATGCATCCGGCTTCAGGCCGAAGGCCGCCCAGTCCGCAGGATCGGTGCCGCCGAGTTGTTCGAGGACGACGGCTTCGAACCGAGGCCGGGCACGCCCGAGCGGCATCATTTCGGTCTTCATCGCCCGCCGCATGGCGAGGAATCCGACGGGTTCGAAGTCTCCGCACTCCGGACACAGGATGCCGTGGCTCATCCACAGGAACACGATGGGAATACGAAAGACGGTGAACCAATGCGTCTTGCGCAGGAGCAGGTGCGGGCCGGGTTGATGGCAGGCTCGGCATTCGTCGAACTTCGCGCCGAGCAGGGTGGCGCGCCTCATCCAGCCGATCAGGATCAACAACGTCGTCCGCGCCCCTCAGGCTCGATCGGGAGGCGGTCTCCCGATTCGTGGCCCAAGCTAAGCAGACGACAGTCCGGTTGCAACATCGCCCGAAAGGGCTACCCCAGATGCAGGAAACCGCACGAACTTCGGTGGAGAAGCTTCGGCTGAACACGATGCCGTTGGACGACATGCTTGGGCCGCGACCGGTCGACATGGATGTGGCCTACCACCATCGCCCGACAAGTGATCCGTTCAACTGATCCACCGTACTTGTGGCGAGGCGGCCCCGTCAGGGCTACGGTCGCCGCATAGGGTCCTCGCCACCACCGCGCCACTGCGACCAGGTTGTAGGAGCGCCGGAGCTTCCTGAGCTCGCTGAGGTCCGATTCGGGAGGCCGAACTCTACCGTGATCCCCTGCCTAGCTCCACTTCCTCGGAACCTTCTTCACTCGTGCGCCTCGCTGTCACCGCATATGTTCGAGGCTCGCGCGCGATGTCGCTGAAGTACTTGAGGTAGAACGCTCGGACTTCGTCGAGTGTCCCGCTGAGCGGCTCACCATCTTCGCCCCTGACGAAACCCTCTCCGCCTGACACTTCATCTCTTCCGAGAACGACGTAGATCTCGGCCCTCGGCGCGTAGAAAGCTATCAGACGCTTCAGTTCGTCGAGCGTGACCTTGCCGTTTCCGCTGTCGTCCGTTCCGCCGAACACAGGCTCCTCGCCGGTCTCGTCGCGATAGTGAGCAACGAACGCCTCAGCTGAGTTATAGCCTGGCGACCTTGCCTGCTGGCCAATGTGGTCATAGAGCCCGGAGAAGATCGTGAACCGCAGGTGCCTCTGGACTTCGATGCGGACTTCCTCAGCGGACTTCTCTGCGGTCATTCGGGACCTCCGGTTCTGATGCACTAGGCCTGCCGATCGGAATTCTCGCACCGGGATTGGCGAGCGCCGCCGTGGCGGGGCCGGCTTCGATGCGCCGGGTCGTCCAAGTCTCGATCGCTCGGCGCCCGGCAGTCCCTAGTACGCACGGCCGGACCCGAGGTGAGCAGTGTACACAATCTGGTACACATCTGGTATTGACCAGGTCCCGCCTGGCGCCCACCCTCACGTTGGGTGGCTGAAGGCGATGGATGCGTACCGAGACCCTTCAGCCGCCCGCCACGTTCGATGGTCGAACCGGCAGCGAGCTCCCCGGCACGAGCTCCCGCGACCTTGATGGTCGCGCCTCCACCAGCGCCGGCGCCCGGATCCTTTGTGGCCTGCGGCGATAGCGGCACCTTACCAACCACATAGCGCTGCCAATCGCGCGCACTTCGATGCGTGCGATCGCGCGAGGCGTACCGCCACCAGTGCGTGGACGGAGTCCCGACCGGG
>JBBRTK010000257.1:0-2856 GCA_038244455.1 Actinomycetota bacterium | reverse complement strand
TGCATCCCGAGCATCCCCAGATCGGCGATCTCCTTGATGAGCTCGCGGGGGAACTCACCGCGTTCGAACCACTCGCCGATATCGGGCAGGACCTTGTCGCCGACGAACTGCCGGACCGCGCCCTGGATCGCGCGCTCCTCTTCGGAGAGCAGGTGGTCGATCAGCAGTGGGTCGTTCGGGTTCAGCCCGGCCATGCGCACCACCATATCGCCGGGAATCAGCCCCGGGCCCTGGACGTCCTGTCGATAACCCGGATGACCGATCGTCGTTATGGTGAGCCGCGGCCTCTGGAGCCGCGCACCCGAAGGAGGGGACGATGAAGTACGCCCTGTTGATCTACGGCAACGAAGCCGCCCGCTCGGACGCAACCGCCGAACAGCAGCAGGCTATCGACGAGGCCTACAACAAGTACATGTCGTGGCTGGGTGAGAAGGGCTGGGTGCGTGGCGGTGAGGAACTCCACGACAGCTCGCAGGCCACCACGGTGCGCGCGCCCGCGGGTACGACGGTAACGATGGACGGACCGTTCGCCGAGACGAAAGAGCAACTGGGCGGATTCTTCGTCATCGAGACCGCCAACCTGGATGAGGCCATCGAGGCCGCCGCCGCGTGCCCGGGGGCGCTCACCGGTTCGATCGAGATCCGGCCGCTCGTCGACATGTGAGCACGACACCGGCACCCGGGGACGTCGTCGACCGCCTGTTCCGCCGCGAGGCCAGCCGGGCGGTCGCGACCCTGATCCGCGTCACCGGCGACTTCGACCTTGCCGAAGAGGCGGTGCAGGAGGCGTTCGTCATCGCGCTGCAGCGATGGCAACGGGACGGTGTCCCGGAGAACCCCGGTGCGTGGATCACCGTCACCGCGCGGAACCGCGCGATCGACCGCATCCGGCGAGAAACGGCCGGCCGCGCCAAGGCCGAGCAACTCGCCGGACTGGAACGCCTTCGTCCGGAGGACCCCATGCCCGAGATCGCCGATGACCGGCTCCGGCTCATCTTCACCTGCTGTCATCCGGCACTGGCGCCGGAATCGCGCGTCGCGCTGACCTTGCGCTCCGTCGGCGGACTCACCAGCCGCCAGATCGCGCGGGCGTTCCTGGTGTCCGAACCCACGATCCAGCAGCGGCTGGTCCGCGCGAAGCGGAAGATCCGCGGCGCCGGCATCCCCTACCGCGTTCCCCCCAGGGAGCTCCTCCCCGAGCGCCTCGGCGGCGTGCTCGCGGTGGTCTACCTCATCTTCAACGAAGGCTACGCCTCGCTCGAAGGCGAGCTGATCACCGCCGAACTCTGCGACGAAGCCGTGTGGCTCGGACGCACCCTGGTGACCCTCATGCCGAACGAACCGGAAGCGGCCGGGCTCCTCGCGCTCATGCTCCTGCACCATGCCCGAACCGCTGCGCGCACCGACATCCACGGCGACCTGGTGCTCCTCGAAGACCAGGACCGGTCCGCGTGGGACCACGACATGATCGACGAAGGCATCAGGGCGCTGGACGCGGCGATGGCGATGGGGTCTCCCGGGCCCTATCAGGTGCAGGCCGCGATCGCCGCGCTGCACTCTGGCACGCCACGTCCCGAAGACACCGATTGGCCGCAGATCGCCGCCCTCTACGCGCGACTCCTCGAGCTGCAGCCGACCCCAGTGGTGGCCCTGAACCACGCCGTCGCCATCGCGATGGCGGATGGATCGGCGGCCGGCCTCCTCCACATGGAGCCCTTGGGCGATGAACTGGCCGGCTACCACCTCTTCCACTCCGCGCGCGCGGAACTGCTTCGCCGATCGGGCCGGACCCAGGAGGCCGCCGCGGCGTTCGAGCGAGCGATCGAGCTGGCGACCAATCCGGCGGAGCGGGCGTTCCTGGAGCGGCGGCTGGCCTCCTCGAAGGACCCGTCGGCCACTTAGCGGGCGCACCCTCGTTCGGCCGGTTCACGGGCGTCGGCGTCATGCCGTAGATTCCGTTCGCAGATGCTCTTCCCGACCACGGACTTCGCGCTGTTCTTCTGCCTGGTGTTCGCGGGGCACTGGGTTCTGAACCACAGGCCCGTGGCGTGGAAGCTCTTCATGATCGGCGCCAGCTACGTCTTCTACTCCTGGTGGGACTGGCGGTTCGTGGTGCTACTCGCCGGCGTGAGCGCCGTAGCCCAGGCCGGTGCCGTGCTGGTGGCGCGCCAAGAAGAGGCGGGCCGGCGGCGGACCGCCACCATCGTCGCGGTGGTGCTCATGCTGGCCCCGCTCGCCTACTTCAAGTACTACGGCTTCTTCTCCGTCAGCCTCACGAACGCGTTCCAGGGGCTGGGGCTGCACCTGGGGATCCCGTTGGCCGATGTGATCCTGCCCGTCGGGGTGTCGTTCTTCACGTTCATGGCCGTCAGCTACGTGGTTGACGTCGCTCGCGGCGACGCTCCCGTTGCCTCGGCCGTCGATGCGTTCCTCTATCTCTCGTTCTTCCCGCACCTGGTGGCGGGCCCCATCGTTCGGCCGAACGAACTGATCCCGCAGCTGGACGTTCGGCGCGATCAGCGGCACGTCGACGTGACCGGCGCGGCGTGGCTCATCTTCGGGGGCCTGTTCAAGAAGGTCGTCATCTCGAGCTACGTGGCCGACGCCATCGTGAACCCCGTGTTCGGGGACCCGGCACGTCACTCGGCCGTGGAAGCGCTCTTCGCCGTGGTCGGCTACGCAGTGGTCATCTACAGCGACTTCAGCGGCTACACCGACATCGCGATCGGCGTTGCGAAACTCCTGGGCTTCGAGTTCCCCAGGAACTTCAACCGGCCCTACAGCGCACGGACCCTGCAGGACTTCTGGCAACGGTGGCACATGACGCTGAGCCGGTGGCTGCGTGACTACCTCTAC
>JBBRTK010000256.1:0-2893 GCA_038244455.1 Actinomycetota bacterium | reverse complement strand
TGAACGCGCGGCCCAGGTCCACGGGAAGACCTCCCGCGGACGCAACCGCCTTCGCCATGGACTGCACCGAGGCGACGCCGTAGTGACGAACCCACACTCCGAGCGTGTTCGAGACGCCGACACGAACCGTTGGTCCGTTCAGCTGCCCCAAGGCGTCCAGGGTGGTCTCGCCCATGCCGGGAACGACCTGTATGAGCCGCTCTGGCAGGGAGATCGCGACCGGACTACCCGCGGTTCCAACGATCAAGATCATGGGGCCCGAGCCCCCGGTGATGGACAACACGGCGAGGTCGGCAGGGCGGCTCGGCGAGGCCGATACGCCAGAGACGGGCGGCGTCGAAGTCGCCGACGGGCCGGCACCTGTCCGCGTCCACGCGTAGAACCCGGCGAGGACCACGACCACGGCCGTCACGATGGCCTCGATGCGGCGAGACCGCCGGCGGCGTTCGTTTCGGTTGGTCCGCGACGGCGGCGTCACGCCGGGGACTCGCCCCTGCGTCACCGGTAGAGGCCCGCCTTCTCGATGTAGGTGGTCACGCCCTCGGGCAGCAGATAGCGGATGGGCCGGCCCGCCGCCACCCGGGCGCGGATGTCCGTGGAGGAGATCGCCAGGGCGGGGACCTGCATCACCGTCACGTCTGGATGGCCGTGCGGCGTGTTCGCGGTGAAAGCGTCCAGGTCATAGCCGGGCCGCGTGGCGGCGATGAGATGCGCCAGCTCGAACAGCTCCGCCGGATCCTTCCACTGGAAGATCTCGAGCATGGCGTCGGCCCCGGTGATGAAGAAGAGGTCGGTGGTTTCGCCGAGTTCGGCCCGCAGATCCCGGAGGGTGTCCACCGTGTAGGTGGGGCCCTCCCGATCGATCTCCATCCGCGAGACGCGGAACTTCGCGTCGCTGGCCGTGGCGATCACGGTCATCAGGTAGCGGTCTTCGGCAGGTGAAACCGCCGCGTGTTCCTTCATCCAGGGATCGCCGGTGGGGACGAACACCACCTGATCCAATTCGAACTGGTGGAGCGCCTCCTCGGCCGCGACCAGATGCCCATAGTGGATGGGGTCGAAGGTTCCCCCCATCACTCCCAGGCGCGCCCTCACGTGGTCATCCTACGCCCGGACCGATCAACCTCGGAGCCACACATCCAAGTCCCGGGCGTGCGTGCGGTAGTGGATCGGCCCGCTCTCCTCGAACCACTCCCAGGCTTCTCGGGTGACCGGGTTCAGAGCGCCGAAGGCCGCGCGAGCCCTCTCACGGCCGGCTGTGAGCGCCGAGCGAACCGTGCCCACATCCACCTCGCGCGAGCGCGCGAAACCCTCGCCGTTGATCGACTCGATGTCGAGCGTTCCTTCGGCATCCGCATCGAACGACCCATCCCCGATGCTGGTCAGGACCCTCGCGCAATCCTCCAGCCAGTACCCCACGTGGAACATCGCATCTTTCGCGGACCAACCTTCCGGCGTGAGCGTCGGCTCCTCGAATCGTTCAGCAGGGACGTCTGCGAAGGCGCCCAGCAGTCCCCGCCATCCCTCCGCTTCCTCTGCCAGCAGCCGTTGAATGTCCACCGCGCTATCCCTCCTGGGAGTCGGGCTCGGCCTCGGGCTCGGGCTCGGGCTCGCCGGGCTTGCGGTCGGGAAGGAACTCGAACACCAGATCGCGGATCCGAACCTCTTGGCCCTTCCGGGCGCCCAAGGCCACCAAGCGGCGTTCGACACCCTCCCGGATGAGGCGGCGCTGGAGGCGTTCGATCTGACGATCGTCGTCCATGTCGGTTTCCATGACCCATCGCTCCACGCCGCGACCGGTCACGCGCCAGCCACCGTCGTCCTCGCGCTCGATGCTGAAGCGAGGCCGGCCCGGACGAAGCACCACGTAGGGGGCGCGTTCGGGAGACAGGTCCTCCCCCTCCTTCGCCAGGAGTCCGAGGCGTTCCAGGAGCGGTTCCAAGCCCTCGCCGGTGACGGCGGACACCGGGAGCGTCACGGGGTCCAACGCGGCCGCCGCCTCAGCCGGCGCATCCACCAGATCGGCCTTCGTGCCCACGATGATCGAGGGGCGTTCGGCCAGCTCGGGATCGTAGGCGGCGAGTTCATCCGTGAGGGTGACGAGGTCGGCGCCCGGGTCCTGCGCCGAGAGGTCCACAACGAGGACCAGCGCCCGGCATCGCACGACGTGACGGAGGAACCGATGGCCGAGCCCCTTGCCCTCCGATGCACCTTCCACCAGACCGGGGATGTCGGCCACCACGAACCGGTCGGCGTCCTCGCCGGCTACGCCGAGGTTCGGCGTGAGGGTGGTGAACGGGTAGTTCGCGATCTTCGGTTTGGCTGCGGTCAGGCGGGACAAGAGCGTGGACTTGCCCGCGTTGGGCAGGCCCACCAATCCGATGTCGGCCACCGTGCGGAGCTCGACCCGAAGCCGGCGTTCCTCGCCTTGCTCGCCGGGCTCGGACCCCCTGGGCACGCGGTTGCGCGGGCTGGCGAAGGCCGTGTTGCCTCGGCCGCCACGTCCCCCGTGGGCAACGGTTGCCCGGGCACCGGCTCCCACCAGGTCGGCCACCAAGCCGTCCTGATCGAACACCACCGTGCCGTCGGGCACCGGGATCATCAGGTCGGCACCTCGCGCCCCGTCGCGGTTCGCGCTGCGCCCGCCGGTTCCCGGTTTGGCCATCTGGTGCGGGTGCTCGGCCAGCCACGTGAGGTCGTGCGTGCCCGGCGTCACCTCGAAGATGATCGAACCACCGTCGCCGCCGCTCCCGCCGTCGGGTCCCCCGCGGGGCTTGTACGGCTCTGAGTGCAGCGACGCCGAGCCGCTCCCACCCGGGCCGGCCTTCGCGTACACGGTGCATTCGTCGACGAACCCCATCTGTTCCTCCAGCCTAGGTGGTCAGGAAGCCCG
>JBBRTK010000255.1:0-2894 GCA_038244455.1 Actinomycetota bacterium | reverse complement strand
GTCCTTCTCGAACTTCGCGATGTTGGCGGTGACGAACAGCAGCGCCTTGTCGCCGCCGCGGGGGACCGCGATGTCGTATTGGCCCATCACATGCTGTGCCAGGAAGCCGAGCACCGAGCCGATCTGGGTTCCCTGCAGGATGGGCCCAATCTGGGCGAGCATCCCGCCGAGCGCCGCCGTCTCTGACCCTTCTTCGCCGCCGAGCGCGTGTTCTCCGGCCCGGCCGAGCGCATCCGCCATCCGCTGCGCTGCGGGTTCCATCACGGCCCGCAGGCTCTCGGTGTTCAAGTTCACCCATGTGGTTCGGCGGACCGGTTGCACCTCCGCGATGTCGGCGGGCGGTTCCAGGCCGGTGAATCGCGCCACGTGGAGTTCGGCCACGCGCACGGCCTCCTCCAGGCCGTGGCGTTCCTGCGGGTCCGGCTCGGGGTCTTGGCCCGCCTCGACCACGGCGGCAACGCCGGCCTGGCGCGCCAGTTCCCAGTTCACGGGGCCGGAGGATGACTGCATGATCCGCTGGAGCTCACGGAAGAGCGGCGCGTCCTTGAACGCGTCCGGGTCTCCGCCGGCCGGGAAGGGGCTATCCACACAGCCATGCTACGACCGGGCCCGGCGTTAGGATGGCGCGCGTGTCCGACACGCTCACCCGCGTCACCCCCGATGCTCTTTCCGTTGACGAAGCGTTCGCCTTCGTGGCCCATCCCGGCGCCGGGGGCACCTGCGTGTTCGTAGGAACCGTCCGCGATCATTCCGCCGCAGGCGATGTCACGGGTCTTCGCTACGAGGCCTGGGACGAACTGGCCGAACGCCGCCTGGCCGAACTGGCCGCCGAACTCACGGAGCGCTGGGATCTGCGCAAGGTCGCGATCTTCCACCGAACGGGAGACCTTTCGATCGGGGAGGCCAGCGTCGTCATCGCCGTGAGCGCCCCCCATCGTCCCGAGGCCTTCGAGGCCTGCCGCCACGCGATCGAACGCCTGAAGGAAGACGTCCCCATCTGGAAGAAGGAAGCGCTCACCTCGGGCGAGGCGCAGTGGGTGATGGGGAGTTGAACCGTGGGTCGTGACCTCGCGATCGACCTGGGCACCGCCACCATCCTGGTCTACCGCCAGGGCGACGGGGTGGTGTTCGAGGAGCCGAGCGTCGTCGCCGTCCATGCCGGGACCGGCCGGGTGGAAGCCATGGGCGAAGCGGCGTGGGCCCGCATCGGCGGCGACAGCGGGAACGTGCTGGCCATCCGCCCGCTCCGCCATGGCACCATGACCGAGTTCGACATGACCCAGGCCATGCTGGAGGTGGTGGTTCGCAGGTCCAGTCTTGGACGGTTCCCGAAACCTCGAGTGCTGGTGTGCGTGCCCTCCATGGCCTCAGAAGTGGAGAAGCGGGCCATCGAGGAGGCCGTTCGGTTCGCCGGCGGTAAAGGCGTGACCCTGGTGGAGGAACCGCTCGCCGCCGCCATCGGCGCAGGCCTGCCCGTGCACGAACCCATCGGGAACCTCGTCGTTGACATCGGCGGCGGCCGTTCGGAGATGGCGGTCGTCTCCATGGGGGGCGTGGTCAGCGGGAACTCGGTCGCGCTCGGCGGGTTCGACATCGACGCGGCGATCGCGGAGCACATCCGGACCGAGTACGGGGTTGCCATCGGCGAGAAGGCCGCCGAGGAACTGAAGATCGCTATCGGTTCGGCGTTCCCTGTGCCAAGTGGCAAGGCCGCCATCGTCATCGGCCGCGAACTGGCCACCGGGAACACCGTTGAGGTGAAGCTCACCGAAGACGAGATCCGCCAGGCCATGTCCGGTCCGGTGAAGGGGATCGTCGACGCCGCAAGGCGCACGCTCTCCGAAGCCCCGCCCGAACTCACCCATGACGTGCTGGAGACCGGGATGTTCCTGACCGGCGGCGGGAGCCTGCTCCGCGGGCTGGACATGCTGCTCGCACAGGAGTGCGAGGTTCCCGTTCATCTGGTCCAGGACCCGACGCGCACGGTCGTCATGGGAGCGGGCCACATGCTCGAACACCTCAGCGACTACGAATCGGCGTTCCAACTTGTGCGAAGGAGGCAGCAACGGTGACGTTCTCTATCGTGGGCGCGGATCTGGAGAAGGGCGATTGGGGCGTCGCCGTAGCGTCGAAGTTCCCGGCGGTGGGCGCGGTGGTTCCGTGGGCGCGTGCGGGGGTGGGCGCGGTAGCCACGCAGTCGTGGGCGAACACCACCTACGGCCCGGAGGGCCTGGCGCTCATGGGCTCGGGGATCGCGGCGCAGGACGCCTTGGATCGGCTGGTCGATGCGGACGAACAGAAGCAGGAGCGTCAGGCCGGCTTCGTGGACGCGCGCGGCCGGGTGGCCACTTTCACTGGGACGGGCTGCAGCGACTGGGCCGGGGGCGTGACGGGCACCAACTTCGCCGCGCAGGGCAACATCCTGGCCGGGGCCGCCGTGGTGGACCAGATGGCGGCGGCGTTCACCTCCACGGAAGGCGACCTATGCGACCGGTTGCTGGCGGCGCTCGTGGCCGGAGATCAAGCCGGCGGTGACCGGCGCGGCAGGCAGAGCGCGGCGCTTCTGGTGGTGCGCGTGGGTGGAGGATACGAAGGCGGCAACGACCGCTACATCGATCTCCGCGTCGACGACCATCCCGACGCCGTCGTCGAGATGGTCCGCCTGTTCTCGGTGTGGGACGAGACGATGCTCGTGCGCAACGACCCGCTGCTCGAAGCCACCGCGGAACTCCTCACGGATGTCCAGCGGCGGTTGTCGGCGCTCGGCCGCTTCCACGGGGAGCCGTCCGGCACCCTGGATCAGCCGACACGCGCGGCGTTGGAGGACTTCGCCGGAACCTACAACCTGGAAGGCCGGCTGCGGGACGACGACCAGCTCAGCCACCTCCTGGTTC
>JBBRTK010000254.1:0-2899 GCA_038244455.1 Actinomycetota bacterium | reverse complement strand
GGCGAGCCGATCCTTCGCCTCGGTGGCTCCTTCGACATTGATGACCCCGCCGTCGGGCTCGAGCAACCCGGCCACCAGCTGCAACAGGGTGGACTTGCCGCCGCCGCTGGGTCCAACGATGCCGATGCGCGAATGCCGCTCGACCTCGAAGGTGACGCCGTCCAGCGCCACGACCTCGCCGAAGGCCTTACGGATGGACCGGAAGGAGATACCTGTGGTCCCGTCCGCGGGACCGGGCCCTGCCGGCGAGTCCGTGACCAACCCCTGCCCCAAGCCGGAATCCCCCCGAAAGTATCTGATATTCCAAGTATCGAATCTGAAGGCGCGACTCTAGCGCCGCACCCGGGCGGCGGTCAAGGCGGGGTCACGTCCGGCCACTGCTCCAGGGTGTACGCCATCTCCCAGAATCCGCGCTCGAGCCGCGAACTGGTCGAGAAGATCCCGCTCAGCTCGGCGCGCCGGGCGGCGCCGACCCCTTCTTCGACGACGAGCGCGTCCAGGTCCCGGCGCATCTCCGCCACCATCTGGACGTTGGACTCCAGGGTGAAGTACTCGACCCAGTCCGCGTACACCTGGTTGCCGGACGCGCCCAGGTCCGCGAGCCCCGCCGCGATCTCCACGTAGCTCCATGCGCAGGGCAGCAGGGCGGCCATGATCTCGAGCGGGCCGCCCCGGAGCGCCAGCGATTGCATGAAGCTGGTGTAGGCCACGTTGGCAGGTGCCATCGTGAGCGATCCTCCACGGTCGGCCGCCCCCATCTCCGTGACTTTCGCCAGGAGCTCACGGTTGCTCGGAAGCTCCGCATCCAGGACCTGGTTCAGGTCGACCGTGAAGTAGCGGAGCTCGGTCTCGCTGCGGGACTTCGCGGCCCCCATCGCCAGACACCGCGCGTAGTCGACCAGGTAGAAGTTGTCCTGCTCCAGGAAGAAGCGGAACTTCTCCAGAGGCAGCGTCCCGGCGGCGAGTTCGCGCAGGAACGGGTGGCCGTGCAGTCCGTCCCAGATAGCGGCGGACTCCCGGCGCATCTCGTCGCTGATCGACGGTGCCTCGATGCCCATCGAACCTCCCCTTCGTCGGCCGTTCATCGGGAGACTACGCGAGGTCGGGCATGAGGATGCGCGCGAGCTGGCCGGGCGATGCCGCCGTGAGATCGCCCCCGCGGCCCGCCGCGTACTGATGGCCCCATCCTGCAGCGATCCCGAGCGCCCCGCAGGCGCGCGCGATCGTCATGTCCGAAGGGCCATCGCCGACGTAGGCAGCATGGGGAGGATCGACGCCCAGCGTCCGGCAAGCCAGGATCAGCCCGTCGGGTGCCGGTTTCGTTTGCGGAACCTGATCGGCGCCGACCACAACCTCGAACGACGCTCGGATGCCCGCGCCTTCCAGGAGGAGCTCCGCGGCGCTCGTGGTCGCCGCCGTGAAGACCCCGAGCGGCAACCGAGACGCGAGCGCGGAGAGGAGCTCCGCGATCCCCTCGTAGGCGGAGGCTCGCGAGGCGCCCTCGCGCAGGTGCGCCAGGTACCGGCGTACCGCCTCATCGCCAACGGGGCGCCCGATCAAGGCGGCCAGCATGTTCGCCGCGGGTCCGAGCGCGAACGACTCCAAAATCTCGTCGTCGGCGTAGCGACGCCCACCCATCTCGATGATCGCCTTCCGGTAGCTCTCCAGCTGGACGCCGAGCGAATCGAGCAATGTCCCGTCGAGGTCGAAGACCACAGCGGCAAGGTTCAGGGCGGGCACCAACGCAGTCTAGGGACCGCGAACGGTATCGTTGCCAGCGGACCTGGGACCAGTTCCGCCGGCTGGGAGGGAACGCATATGCGACTCGAAGGCGAAGGCAAGTTGCTGCGGGTGTTCATCGGTGAGAGCGACACGTGGCACGGCAAGCCGCTCTACCAGGCGATCGTGCGGCGCGTGCGCGAGGAAGGGCTGGCCGGGGCGACCGTGATCCGTGCGGTGGAGGGGTTCGGCGCAAGTTCGCATCTGCACTCGGCCAGCATCCTGCGGCTCAGCGAGGACCTGCCGCTCGTCATCGAGATCGTCGACACCGAGGACCGAATCGACCACATCCTCCCGATCCTGGACGAGATGGTGACCGACGGGATGGTCACCGTCGAGGGCGTCCACGTCATCTCCTACCGGGGGAAAGACCCAGAGGGCGCGTAGGTGCAGATCAGGTCGGTGGCCGCCGTCGCAGTCGGTGGCGGGATCGGTGCGTCGATCCGCTACGAACTCGCTCTTCGCCTCGTGCCCGCGACGCCACCCGCCTTCCCGGCGGTGACGTGCGCGATCAACATCTCCGGCGCGTTCCTCCTGGGTGCCCTGATGATGCTGATCTTGGAGCACTGGCCGCCCACGCGGTTCGTCCGGCCCTTCGTGGGGATCGGCATCCTCGGCGGGTTCACGACCTTCTCAACGTTCGTCGTCGAGACCGACCGACTCTTGGGGGCCCGGCTACCGGGGGTTGCGGCCGCGTACGTCGGGATCAGCCTGGTGGGCGGGTTCGTCGCGGTGGGGCTGGGAGCACTGACGGCGGACAGCCTGTGGTCCGCCGGCCGCGCGCGGAAGGGGGCGGGCGCGTGATCGCCGTCGTCTTCGTCGCTGGCGCGCTGGGCGCGGTCCTGCGCTACCTGGTGGACGGCTGGGTGCAGGAACGCTGGGGCCGCAGCTTCCCGCTCGGCACGTTCGCCGTGAACGTGTCCGGCGCGCTCCTGCTGGGACTGCTCACGGGATTCCTGCTCGGCCACGCGAGCGTGCCTGCGGTGCTGAAGTACGGCGCGGACGTGGGGTTCGTCGGGGCCTACACCACGTTCTCCACGCTGATGTTCGAATCCTTCCGGTTGCTGCGCGAGGGTGCGTGGAGGATGGCCGCGCTGAACACGCTGGGCAGCACGGCGTG
>JBBRTK010000253.1:0-2915 GCA_038244455.1 Actinomycetota bacterium | reverse complement strand
AGGTCCCGTTTCGTCCACGGACGGAGCGGCTCATCCTGCCCGTCCGCGCTCAGGATGGCCGCTTCGTTGGTGTCGGCGCCGAACCCGGTGCCTTCTCGACCTACCAAGTTGGCCACCACCAGATCCAGACCCTTGCGCTGGAGTTTCTCCCGTCCGGCGGCCTCCACACCGCTCGTCTCCGCGGCGAACCCGACCAGGAGCTGACCGGTTCGCGTTCGGCCGAGTTCGCTGAGGATGTCGGGCGTCGGCTCGAGGATGAGCTCAGGGGGGCCTTCCTCCTTCTTGATCTTGCCCGGGGTCACTGTCTTCGGACGGAAGTCGGCGACGGCGGCGGCCATGATCACGGCGTCCGCCTCGGCGAAGGCCTCGATGACCGCGTCGCGCATCTCCTGGGTCGTGGTGACGTTCACCGTTTGCACACCCGCCGGCGGCGCGACGGTGCCGGGGCCGAGCACGAGGATGACGTCGGCGCCGCGGGCGGCGGCCTCGGTCGCCAGGGCTACGCCCATCTTGCCGCTGGAGCGGTTCCCGAGGAATCGAACGGGATCGATCGGTTCGTACGTAGGTCCTGCCGTGATGAGGATGCGGCGCCCCGCCAGGTCGTGGCGCGCACCGGCCAGCTCCGACGCGGCGGCGAAGATGACCTCGGGCTCGGCCAGTCGCCCGACCCCTTCGTCGCCATGCGCGAGCGACCCCGACTCGGGGCCGACGAAGCGTACGCCTCGGCTCGCAAGGATCGAGACGTTCCCGCGGGTGGCCGGGTGCTCCCACATCCCGGTGTGCATGGCCGGCGCGATCAGGATCGGGCACCGAGCCTCCAACAGCGTGGCGGTCAAGAGATCGTCGGCGATGCCGTGCGCCAGTTTCGCGATGATGTTCGCCGTGGCGGGGGCGACGATGGCCATGTCGGCTTCGTGCGCCATCCGGACGTGGAGCACCTCGCCCGGCTGCTCCCACAGGGAGACGTGCGCGGGGAAGCCGGTCAGGCCGGAGAAGGTGTCCGCGCCGACGAACCTGGTGGCGGCGGCCGTGAGCACGGTTTGGACCTCTGCGCCGGCCGCGCTGAGCAGCCGGGCCAGATGCACCGATTTGTAGGCCGCGATGCCGCCGGTCACCCCCAGGAGGATGCGGCGACCTTCCAGCGGGCTACTCGGCTGCGGGCTCCTCGGTTCGCTCGTAGTCGATCTTCCCTTCCGCGATCTCCTGAAGGGCGATCGAGAGCGGCTTGTTCGTCAGGCCGCCGGTCTCGAGCAGCGGGGGAACGAACTCACCGCGACCCTCTCCGAGCTGGTTGTAGTAGGAGTTGATCTCACGGGCGCGCTTGGCCGCCAGGAGCACGAGGGTGTACTTGGAGTCGACGGCTGCGAGCAGATCGTCGATCTTGGGTTCGATCATGGGGAGAACTCCCTTTGGTCAGGCGTCAGAACCGCTGGTGGCGGGATGCATCGATGATAGCAGCGACCTGCGACGACGCATGGACCAGGTCGTCGTTGACCACCACGTGATCGAACCAGGGCGCCTGATCCAGCTCCCATGCGGCCTTGGCCAGGCGCCGCTCGATCCTGTCCTCAGATTCCGTTCCTCGGCCGCGCAACCGCCGGGCCAGCTCGTCCATCGAGGGTGGGGCCAATAGGACGAGAAGGGCCTCAGGGTGGACCTTTCGAACCTCAGTCGCACCCACCACATCGATCTCAAGGAGCACGTCCGTCCCCTCGTCAAGGTGCGATTCGACGTACTCCTTCGGCGTGCCGTAGCGGTGGTCGAAGACGTCGGCCCACTCGAGGAGCTCGCCGGCGTCGATCATGTGCCGGAACGCCTGGTCGCTCACGAAGAAGTAGTCGGTTCCCGGCACCTCCCCCGCCCGAGGGGCCCGAGTGGTGGCGGAGATGGAAAGCGCTAACCCCTCCGGGTCTCGGGAACGGAGCTCCTTCACCAGGCTCCCCTTCCCGACCCCGGAGGGGCCGGCGATGACGATCAGACGCCCTCGGCGCTCGGCCAAGGGAGCGTTACTTCTTGAACTTCTCGAGGAGCATCTCGCGCTGCTTCGCGCCGAGGCCACGAACGCGGCGGCTCGCCGAGATGTCGAGCTCTTCCATGATCTTCTGGGCGCGGACCTTGCCGACGCCGGGAAGGGACTCGAGGACATTGGACACCTTCATCTTGCCGACGGTGTCATCACCCGACCGAGACAGCACATCTTTGAGGTTCTTCTTGCCGGACTTCAGTTCGCCCTTGAGCTCTGCGCGCTTCTTCCGCGCGACCGCTGCCTTGGCAAGAGCCTGCATGCGCTGTTCAGGGGTGAGGGTGGGTAGAGCCATGTCGCGCTCCTTCACTCGGAGGTCTGGTCGGGAACGCCGCGAGTATACGCACCGCGCGCCGCCGTGAACAACGCGAGTTCGCAGGTCGCCAAGGGGACGGGCGTGGTACAGACGGGCGACCTCAGCGGAGATCGCGCAGGATCCCGCGAACCACGCCGACGGGATCGGCGGCATCAGTGATCGGCCTGCCGACCACCAGGTAGTCGGCACCGAGTTCGACGGCTTCGCGGGGGTGAAGGACACGGATCTGGTCATGACCGTTCGCACCCTTCGGCCGGATGCCCGGTACGACCAAGCAGAATGCGTCCCCGCACGCGGTTCGCACGTCCTTGACGTCGGCCCCCGAAACCACGACACCGTCAAGGCCGGCCGCCTTCGCTTCGAAGGCTAGCGACGCCGGGCTCGCGAGGTCTTCGCCGGACTGACTGCTCAGCACCGTCACCGCGATGACCAGCGGCATGGGAACGCCCGCGCTGTCGGCGCCACGCTTCGCGCCCTCGAGCGCCGCGCGCATCATCGCCTCACCGCCGAGCGCGTGCACGTTGAACATCGACACACCCAGGCGCGCGATGTTGGCCGAGGCTCTCACCACCGTGT
>JBBRTK010000252.1:0-2930 GCA_038244455.1 Actinomycetota bacterium | reverse complement strand
CGACGCCCCTGGGGGCGAAGGGTGGTGGGCGATACTGGACTCGAACCAGTGACCTCATGCATGTCAAGCATGCGCTCTAACCAGCTGAGCTAATCGCCCTTCGTTTCGTGCTCCCCGAGAGCACATGCTTCGGTGTTCTCACGCTGGCCGGTTGACCTGCACCGCTCCAAGACCGCGTGCTGGTGGTCGTAGAAGCTCCGTCAGCCGAGGTAGGACCGATGTCTGTCAGCCCGTCCAGCGTGGCGCATTCTAGCGCACCCGGCATCATCGGCGCCCTGTTTCCGTCGTGGCGCCAGTCGCTCGCTGCGCGCCGGATCTCCCAGCGCACGATCGCGACCTACACCACGAGCGTTGGAACAGCTGGCCGCGTACCTCGCGGACCACGGCATGCCGGCCGACGTCGCGAAGTTCCGCCGGGAGCACGTGGAGGCGCTCGTGGCCGACCTCTTGGCCCACAAGGCCCCGGCCACCGCCCACAACCGCTACCGCGGCTGTCAGGCGTTCTTCAGCTGGGCCCAGGAGGAGGGCGAGGTCAAGGAAAGTCCGATGGCCTGCGAGAGCAGGCGACCGGATCCCGAACGCATCTACCATGCCGCTCCGCCAGACCGCCCGATTCGGCGCCCGCCGGCCTGATCACGTTCCGCGCGGAACACCCAGCGCACGGCGGGGCGACCGGGGGTCACTACACGACCTCAGTAGCAACTGAACTTGGTCGGCGTCGCCGACTTCCCGTTGGTCTCGTAGGACGAGAAGTTGAGGATGGCCCGCTGACCAGGCGTGAGGGCGCTCGTCACGGCGTTGGTGAGCCCGATCGCGGCTCCCGTCCCGTCGAGCACGGACATCTCGACGTAGAGGCTCGACGGGCATCCCGCATGGGCGATCACCGTCATCCCCCAGCACGACCCGCCGGCCGGGCACGCCGGCTGCGCGTTCCACTTCCACGCGACGTTCGGATCCGCGCTGACGACCTGGTATCCACTCGGGGCCCATGCGGCGGATCCGCCGGAAGTCCCTGCGCCACTGGTCGAAGGCGTCGACACCCGGCCCGAGTCCATCCACCAGAACACCGCGAGCACCACGACGACCGCGACGGCGAGCAGGCGCAGGAACCTGCTTCCAGAGGATGGGCGAGCCGTGTCCGATGTGGTCCAGCCGGCGGCAGTCGACGGCGGGGCGGGAGGTCCGGTCGGCGCGGTTCCTTCTGCGTACCGGTAGAAGGGCTTGCCGCAACGGATGCACAGGCCTTGGTCATCGGCGTGCACCGGTGCCCCGCAACTCCTGCACCTGGGCTTGGTCGCCATCACGATCCCCTTGTCCACCGGCGCGTAAGTGCCCGGTGATTCGCCCTCGCCTCATCATGCTCCTCGGGCAACGCGCCCGCCGGCCCGATCACGTTCCGTGCGGAAACGGGCGACCGGGGATCGTCACGACGGGCGGCATGTTGCGCACCGCAAAGATGGACGCCCACGTCCGGCGGCCGGCTCGATCGGGCCGCCACACTGGACGCATACCCCGGCGGCCCGACGCTGGTCGGTGAGCTCGAGCTTCGCAGCCTTCGCTTCGGCCTTCAAACGCTCTCGCTCAGCTCGCTCGGCCTGGCGAGCCTCCACGAGCGCCGCTCTCTGTCGTTCGCGCTCTGCTTCACGTTCGAGTCGGAGCTGCTCGCGGCGCTGATCTGCCACCTGTTGCGCTGCCGCGTAGGCGGCTTCTCGGCGCGCCGCCTCCCGTGATCGGTCCCGCGGCGCCACGGGTACAAGATCGACGGACGGTCCGATCACCGCCCGGAGCCCGATCCTTGTCCTCGGCCGCCAGGTGAAGTTCTCCCAGACGATCACGCCCTCGCGGGGAAATGGCGTGGTCGTCCAGATGCGGTCCAGGTCGTCCGAGGGGATGTAGCCAGCCACGCGCCGGCCATCCAGGCTGCAGATCGCGATGGCGCGCTTGTCGACCGGGTTGCTCGGCTCCGGGATCACCCGCACCTTTCGCCCCACCCCGAACTCCGCGCCCTGCGAGGCCGTGTGATAGGGCAGACCGACGATCGCGATGTCCCGCGCCCCTGCGGCGCGGGCCGCCTCGGGGAGCTGCTGTTCGTCGAAGACCATGCCCCTGACCAGTCCTGGACGTCGCGCTGATACGCGCCATACGCGGCGCCGTTGATCCTGACCGCGCCGACCTGTACAAAGACCAGCTCATCAGACGGATCGACGCGACGGCTGCCGCTCCCGGACGGCGCGGCGATCCCGAACGTCACCGCTGGCCGAGTCGCCGGTGTCCGCCGGCCACGATGGTAGAGGATCACCGCGACAGCGATCATCGCGATCGCGATCGCGATGGGCCAGTACGTGATCGCCAGCCCAAAGACGACCACTGCGACGACCAGGATCGCTAGCCCAGAATCTCCGCCATTCGAGCGGTTCCGCCTGGCCATCGTCCCCCTCCCCTATTGGTCTCCGTCGGCCCGTCCGCCGCACGGAGCCTGACAGGACGTCGCCGCGCGTTTGCGGCCGCGCGGTCGAGATAGGGGGGGCACGTAACCGGCTGGCGCGACGCTGAGGGACCCGCTCGGCGCCCGCCGGCGCGATCACCGCTCGCCCGTCCAGCGCGCGACGGGACGACCCGCTAGCTCCAGATGGCCGTCGCGCTAGTCCGCATCGGCGCGGCCTTGCCTTGGGGAACCGGCAGTCCGCGACGGCGCAGTCCGACTAGATACAGCTCGCGGGCCTCAGCAAGGTTGGCGACCGCCTCATACGGCGTGTTCCCCTGAGCCATGCATCCTGGCAAGTCAGGGTGGCTGGCAATGAAGACCTCCCGATCCCCGGCGAGGTCGGGGGCCACGATCGTGTCGTAGTCCTCGCTGGTGGCAGGAGGTAGCAGGATGGTCATCGCAAGTTCTCCAAGCGCTCGAGCTCGTCGATCAGCTTGACGGCCGT
>JBBRTK010000251.1:0-2943 GCA_038244455.1 Actinomycetota bacterium | reverse complement strand
TGTGGTGACGATGCTTGAAGGTCTTGCGAAACCCTCAAGCCGGCACCGGCAGGCCGTTGTTGACCGCCACCTGCGTGAACGTCGTTCCCTGGCTGATGGGATCCGCTTCGAAATGGGTCACGTTGTTCCCGGTGATGACGATGACGTTGGACCACAGGTACGGAACCATCGGGACGACGTCCTGCATCAGGTACTTCTCCAGCTCGGCCCAACAGGTCGCCCGCGCATCACCCGCGACCGACTCGCAGGCTGCGATCTTGGCGTCGATGCTGGGCACTCCGCCCGCGGGGTAGCTGATGCCCAATGACTTCGCGGCCGATGCCGTCAGGCCCGTCAACGTCGTGTTCGGGTTGCCGGCAGCCGAGATCGAGGAGCTGTCGAACATCGGCGAGAGGTAGGTATACGCGTCGGCATAGTCGTAGGCCCAGTTCGCGTTCATGCTGATGGGGATGTCGTTGGCCACGCGCTGGACGGTGTTGTAGGCGGCGCCGGTCTCAAGCTCTCGCGGGATGACCTGGATCCCGATCTTCGCCAGATCCCGGACGATGAACGGTTCCATCGTGGTCCACGGAGCGATGTTCTGGTTGACCATGATCAGGTTCTTGCAGACCGGCGCGTCGCAGATCCCGTCCTTGTTCGTGTCGTAGGCGGATAGCTTCATCTCCGCCTGCGCCTTCGACAGGCTGCCGGCGTTGCCCGGCGAGGCGTACGGGTCATACCCCGGCGTGGCGTGCCCCTGCAACACGTAGGGCGGAAGGATCGAGGTGGCGATGTCGCCGCTGATGGGTCCGCTCCAGGATTTCTGCAGCGCGGCCTTGTCGATGATGTAGCTAACGGCCTTCCTGACATGGACATCATCGAACGGCGGATGCGTCATGTTCATCGTGATGAACTGCACGTTGCCGTTGCCGAAGGCGTGCACGTTGTTCTTGAGGGTGGGATCGCTCAGGTACTGCTGCAACACGGTGGCGGGCGGGAGGTCGTACCAGGACGCGTCCAACGAACCGGCCTGGACCTTCTGGAAGATGTCGGCGATCGAGCTGTCGATCGTGATCTGCACCGCGTTCACGTACGCCTTGCGACCGGAGTCCGTGTCGGTGGACGGGTCGTACGCGGGGTTGCGGACAAGTGTCATCGAGCGAGCGGGGTCGAATCCGCTCATCGGCTGGATGGCCGCGCACGAAGATGCGTCCACCTTCTCGGAGCCGGCGATCATGTAGGGCCCGGAGGCGACTAGGTCCCGGCCGTAGCCGCCGGCGCTCTTGAAGCAACCGGCGACCTCGGCGGGCATGGGCGCGGTGGCCGGGAGCGTCAATCGGTACAGGAAGTCACCCGTGGGCTGCATGAGGTGGAAGATGATCGTGCTGTTGTCCGGTGTCTCGATCCCGGCGATCGGCGTGGGGCTGGGGGCCGAACCCGTCATCCCTTTCACGACCCCGTAGAAGTAGAAGCCGTACTCGGCGACCAGGGGTTTCGTGTTCAGCCGCTGGAACGCGTAGGCAACGTCGGCCGACGTGATGTCGCGGTTGAGCGGGGGACCGAACTTGATCCCCGGCTTCAGATGGAACGTGTAGGAGAGCCCGTCCGAGGACGCTTGCGGGACCTCGGTGGCAAGGTCTGGAACCAGCTGCGTCCCGGCGTCACCCGGCGTGAACTTGAACGTCACCAGGGTTCGCTGGAGGGCGTCCAGGAGCCCCCAACCGGGGATGCCGTATTCGCCCCGTCGGGTCCAGGCCGTCGGTGTTGCCGAACGTGGTCACGCCGACCCGGTAGACCCCGCCCTTGGCGATGCCGCCTCCGGGAGACCCTGAGGGGGTGGACGTAGAGGAGGAGCTGGTGCATGAGGCCAGAACGAGCGCGGCCAGTAAGCCGCAGACCAAGGGCCGCGTACCGGGTGTTGTGCGGGTCATCATTTCCTCCTAGGCAGCGTTACTACAGGCAAGGGGTGTATCGCGCACAGCGGTTGCCGTCAAACGGGGTGTATGCGCTCATGTACCGGGTCTTGCGCTTTTCGCCGACCTGGGGGTAGCCTCGCCACCACCGACGGGAGGGGGCAAGGATGAGCGATGTGACGAGCAACGTCGAACTGGTCCAGCGTCTTGAGCGGGCGTACAACGAACGTGACTACGACACCGTTCGCGCGTGTCTGGCCGCGGACTTCGTCGCGCACACGCCGGGTGCGGAGATGGTGCCTGCAGGCATCGAGGGCGCGATCGCCGCGAACGAGGGTGCCTTCAGCTTCTTCTCCGACAAGCGCTCGGAGATCCTGGAAGCCTTCGGTGACGGCGACCGCACCGTGGCCCACGTGCGTATGACGGGTACCAACGATGGCGGGATCGCGTGGGCGGGCGTGCCCGCGAACGGGAAGGCCATCGATACTGACTGGATCCAGATCTCGCGCCACGCCGACGACGGCACGATCGTCGAGACTTGGGCACAGATGGATATCCCCAAGATGCTGATGCAGGTCGGCGCCATGCCGGCCCCGGAAGGGATGTGACCCGTGACCACGCCGCAGGAGAATGCCGCCGCCGCTCGTGAATTGGTCGAGCGCGTGTTGAACCAGGGAGAGATCGCCTACGCCGACAAGATCCTCTCGGAGTCCTACGTGGAGAAGAGCCCGATGCCTGGCGGCACGGCCGACAAGGCGGGCGCCATCGCGATGTTCACGATGATGCGCGAGCAAACCCCCGATATGCATATCGACATCCACGATGTGATCGCCTCAGGGAACAAGGTGGCGATGCGCAGCACGATGACCGGAACCGACACGCGCGGCTTCATGCCGGGGATGCCGGCGACGAACAAGTCCTTCGAGATGGGCGCGATCGACGTGTTCACCTTCGGCGACGATGGGATGAACACCGAGCACTATGGCGTGTACGACATGGCCGGGACCATGACGCAACTGGGCCTGATGCCCGGCGCCTAGCTAGCCCACCT
>JBBRTK010000250.1:0-2950 GCA_038244455.1 Actinomycetota bacterium | reverse complement strand
GGGCGCGTGTTCGCGGCGTACGGGGGACTCGTGAACGCGACGCAGATCCTGGCGACGATGCTCGGCGGGGTCCTGATCGGCGTCGTCGGGGCTAGACAGGCGCTCCTGATCGGCGGGATCGGGTCGGCAGCAGCCGGCGTCCTCGGGTTCGTGTGGTTCGCGAGCATGTCCGGCCAGCCGTAGACGCGTCACGGGGTGATCCAACTCTGTCGCGATCCATGTATCGGTGCCCGGTATCGAGGTCGACGCCGCCCTGCTCTCACCAACCGGCGGTGGCGTCCACCAACGGTTCCACGGGCGGCATGGTTCGAGCCAGTTGCGGTATCCGGCCGGAGGAAAGACTCCCCGACAGCCGCCTAGCTTCTCTTCGTCGCTCCTGGGAATAGATCCAGATAGTCCGAATAGGCGAAGATGCGATAGCGCTGCTTGCCGGTGAGCTCGCGAAGCACTCCCAACTCGACGAGATCTCGGACGAGGGCAGAAGCGGTTGGCTGGGACACATCGAGCAGCCGCTCAACGGCTTTGGTTCGCATCACGGGACGCTTGAAGAGTTCGTCGAGCAAGGCGAGCCCCTTGGAAGCGCGCCGTCCTAGCGCTGCGCTCACCCGTGCGCGATCTCGCTCCCGCAGCTGCGTGATCGCTGTCGCCGTCTGGGTCGCCTCGGTCGCGACCTGCGCGATGCCGTCAAGGAAGAACGCGAGCCACGCCTCCCAGGCGCCATCGTCCCGGATAGCCTGAAGGCGATCGACGTACTCCTGCCGTTGCTCCTTGAAATAGAGCGAGGGATACAGCAGCGGCTTCTGGAGGATCCCCTTGGCAACGAGCCAGAACGTGATGAGGAGACGCCCCGTTCGACCATTCCCGTCGAGGAAGGGGTGGATCGTCTCGAACTGCGCATGGGCAAGGCCGACTTTGACCAGTGGCGGCATCGGCTCCGGATCGTGCAGGAATCGCTCCAGATCAGCGAAGACCTCGGAGACGATCCCGGGCGGTGGCGGAACGAAACGAGAGCTCGCAGGAGATCCACCACCGATCCAATTCTGGGTCAGCCTGAACACACCGGGGGTCTTGTGCGACTCCCCTCCGCGCACATCTCGCATCAGCACGCCGTGCACCTCGCAGAGAAGTCGACGCGATATCGGGAGCTCGGAGAGACGTTCGATCCCATAGTTCATCGCCGCGATGTAGTTGATGATCTCAGCGACATCTATCTGAGCCTCTGCTTCCTCCATCTGTGCCTCGAACTCGAGGACATCCATGAGGGAGGCGTTAGTGCCTTCGATCTGGCTAGAGAGGACGGCCTCCCGTCGGACGTACTGCAGAACGAACAGATCCGGATCGGGAAGAACATGAACCGCACCGTCGAGTCGGCCGATTGCCATATCCGCCCGAGACACGAGAGCCTGAAGTTCGGTGTCGAGATGCAGATCCCGGGGCGGTAGGGCCGTGGGGATGAAGGCTCGGTAGCCTTCCGGCTGCATCGCATAGTGACCGGCTCGTCCGCTTGCCATCCTTCCTCCTACCCTTTCTTGTTCCTACCCTACGATAAGCCTCAGCCCATAACCTTACCTTAGATGATTCCTGGGAGAGGGTCGTGGAACGGCGCGGGCGATGGAATGGCTGCTCGATTCGGGCCGCATCAGAGGGTTCGAGATCGGTTGCTCATCCATCGACGTTTTGGTTAGATGCCCGTCCGCGGCCGAAGGGATGCGACATGACCGAGCTGCACGTCTTGTGCGATGGGTACGTCCGGGAGGGTGACGAGCTCCGCGTCGGGTCCACGGTCGGGTTCGTGCGGGATGGCGATTCGCTCATCGTGATCGATCCCGGCATGGTCGTAGGCGTCGGCTCGATCCTGGACCCGCTCCGCGCATTGGGCGTCGCACCCGGCGACGTCACTGATGTCGTGCTCTCCCACCACCATCCCGACCACACCGTGAACGTGGCGCTCTTCCCGGCTGCGCGCATCCACGACTTCCAGGCTATCTACGTCGCCGATCTCTGGATCGATCGGCCGGCCGAAGGGTTCCAGCTATCGCCGAACGTGACGCTGATCGAGACGCCGGGTCACACGCCGCAGGACATCTCGACGCTCGTCACCACCGAGGACGGCGTCATCGCATTCACGCACCTCTGGTGGATGGCCGACGGTCCCGCCGACGATCCCTACACCGAGGACGCCGCTGCGCTGCACGCGAACCGCGAACGCGTGCTGGGTCTGGCCTCCGAGATCGTACCGGGGCACGGTCCGCGCTTCATCCCCGACGAGCAGACACCCCGCTGATCCTACCGAGGGCGAGACGCGAGGAGGAACGGGAGCGCCACCTCTTCGAAGGCCTCGGGTTGCCTGACGTTGACCACGTGGTCGGCTCCTTCGATCGTCACCGAGCGCGCTCCAGGGATACTCGTAGCCAAGATGTCCACCGTGCGGCGCATGTTCGGGGGGTCGTGAGAAGCACCAACGATCAGCGTCGGCGTGGTGATCTCGCCGAGACGGGTCGCAGCCGGAGGGTCCAGCCCCACCTCTCCGCTCTCGTCCATCGTCAGTTCGTGCAGGTTATCGAAGGCGATCTGGCGGATCCTGGCGCCGGCGGCGTCCTGCGTGCCGAGCGGCGCCCAGATCTCGAGCCGTAGATCCTGAGCACGATCCAAGTCTCCGCTCTCCATCGCGGCCTCGATGGGACCGCCTCGCTCTTCCCACCACGCCTCCTCCGCGGGGATCGGCTCGAATCCGCCCAGCCCGGGAGCAACCGCGACGAGCGCCCACACGCGATCGGCGTGTTCGAGGGTGAAGTCGATCGCGATCCCACCTCCCATGGAGCAACCAACGAGGGCGGTGGACGCGGCGCCGACCTCATCCAGGAGCACCGTCAGATCCTCAACGTGCGAGAACGGCACACCGGGTTCCAGCCTGCTCGATCCGCCGTACCCGCGCAGGTCGTACCGAAGC
>JBBRTK010000249.1:0-2982 GCA_038244455.1 Actinomycetota bacterium | reverse complement strand
TGCGGTCCTCCGGCTTCCGGTCCCTCGTCCCAATCCAGACCGAGCCACCGCAGATCGGCCAGCACACCCTGGAACGCCTCCTCGGTGACCCGGCTGGCATCCGTGTCCTCCACCCTGAGCACGAACGTCCCGCCGTTCCGCCTTGCCCAGAGCCAGCTGAAGAGCGCGCTGCGAACGTTCCCCACATGGAGAGAACCGCTGGGAGCCGGCGCGAACCGACAGCGCACGGCGCTCATGGCCCGACCACGGGGTTGGACAAGGTGCCGACGCCGTCGACCTCGACCTCGACCACGTCACCGTTCACGATCTTGCCCACGCCCTCTGGCGTGCCGGTGAGGATGACGTCCCCCGGCAACAGCGTCATGAACGTCGTGATGTACTCGATGAGGGTGCCCACACCGAAGACCATATCCGCGGTGCTCGCGTGCTGAACCACCTCACCGTTCAGCCTGGTCTCGATGGCGACGTCGGTCGGGTCGACCGTGGTGTCGATCCACGGCCCGAGCGGACACGAGCCGTCGAAGCCCTTCGCGCGGGTCCACTGGTCGTCGGTCTTCTGCAAGGTCCGCAGCGTGACGTCGTTGGCGCAGGTGAATCCAAGGATGTAGCGCGAGGCGTCCTCGGCCCGCACCCGGCGGGCCAGGCGCCCTATCACCACGGCCAGCTCACCCTCGTAGTCGATCCGCCGGCTGATCGGCAGGAGCTGGATCGGGTCGTTCGGCCCGATGACAGCGGTCGAGGGCTTGAGGAACAGGAGCGGCTCCTCCGGCACCTGCCCGCCGAACTCCGCCGCGTGCGCGACGTAATTCTTCCCGACGCAGACCACCTTGCTGGGAAGGACGGGCGCAAGGAGCCGCACGTCCTCGACGAACACTTCCTCACCGGTGGGCAGCGGGTCCTCGAAGAACGTCCGGGCCAACACCCGGATGGTGTCCGCACCCGTTTCGATGATGCCGGTGGCGATCCGATCTCGGTGGTGGAACCGAAGGAGCTTCATGACGCCCGAGGCTACCGCACCGGTCGCCGTCTCCCACCCGGGTAGGCTGCCCGCATGGACGACACGCTCCAGGGCCTGTCTTCGGCCGAGGTCGCCGAGCGGATCGCGGATGGCCGCAGCAACGACATCCCTTCCAGCCCGACCCGCACCGTCGGGCAGATCGTCCGGGCGAACATCTTCACCAGGTTCAACGCACTGCTGGGCGCGATGCTCGTCCTCATCATCCTCACGCACAACTACCGCGATGGGCTGTTCGGGATCGTGCTGGTGGCCAACGCACTCATCGGGATCGTTCAGGAAGTCCGGGCGAAGCGAACCCTGGACCGGCTCACGCTCCTCACGGCCCCGCGCGCACGGGTGGTACGAGAAGGTGAGGCCAAGGACATCGCCGTCGGCGCCGTTGTCCAGGACGACGTGCTGGAGCTGGTTCCCGGCTCGCAGGTCGTGGTGGACGGAACGGTTCTGAGCACGAACGGCCTGGAGATCGACGAGTCGCTCCTGACCGGTGAAGCCGATCCGCTTGCCAAGGCGCCCGGCGACGAGGTGCGGTCGGGATCGTTCGTGGTCGCGGGGACGGGGCGGTTCCGCGCGACGCGGGTGGGCGCCGAGGCCTACGCCGCGAAGCTCACCGCCGAAGCGCGGCGGTTCACCCTGGTGGATTCTGAACTACGCCGGGGCATCGACACGATCCTGCGGTGGGTCACCTGGGCGATCGCCCCCACGGCCGTGCTGCTCTTCGTGAGCCAGCTCCGTCACCATGCGGACTGGCGTGCCGCCGTGACGGCTGCGGTTGCGGGGACCGTCGCGATGGTTCCCGAGGGTCTCGTTCTGCTCACCAACGTTGCCTTCGCGATGGCGGTGGTACGGCTGGCGCGCCGGCGCGTCCTGGTCCAGGAACTCCCCGCGGTGGAAGGGCTCGCCCGGGTCGACGTGCTCTGCATAGACAAGACCGGCACGCTCACCGAGGGCAAGCTTCGGGTCAAGAGCGTCACTCCACTAGGCGACATGCAGGACGCGGGTCCGGTTCGGGCCTCGATGGCCGCCACCGACCCCGCGCCGAACGCCACGATGCGCGCGATCGCCGAGCACGTCGCGCAGCCGGGATCCGCCCCAGCGTGGACCGCGACCGACGCCGTGCCCGTCTCCTCGGCCCGGAAGTGGAGCGCCGCGTCCTTCGGCGCCCACGGGAGCTATGTGGTAGGCGGCGCCGACGTGCTCGGGGGATTGACCGGACCGACGGCCGAGACCGCCGCCGCGGAGACCGATGCCGGCAACCGCGTTCTCCTCCTTGCGCTCGCGCCCGGCGGACTCACGGGCGAAACCCTCCCCCCCGGACTCGAGCCAGCCGCGCTCCTCGTCCTTGGTGACACCGTCAGGCCGGACGCGGCGGACACGCTCCGCTACTTCGCCGATCAGGGCGTCACGGTGAAGGTCATCTCGGGCGATGACCCGAGGACCGTGGGCGCGATCGCGGCGAGCCTCGGGCTCGCGGGCGCCGACGCACCCGTGGACGCGCGGACCCTGCCCGATCACGCCCCCGGACTGGCCGCCGCGCTCGAGTCAGCCAGCGTGTTCGGGCGCGTGACACCCCAGCAGAAGCGGGAGATGGTGGCCGCCTTGCAGGTCCAGGGCCATGTCGTCGCGATGACCGGCGACGGGGTGAACGACGCGCTAGCCCTCAAGGATGCCGACATCGGCATCGCGATGGGCTCGGGCTCGGACGCCACCCGCGCGGTGGCGCAGCTCGTTCTCCTGGACTCACGATTCGACGCGCTCCCCTCTGTGGTCGCGGAGGGGCGCCGCGTTCTGGCCAACATCGAACGCACCTCCGCCCTCTACCTGACGAAGACCGTCTACGCGACGCTGCTGGCCCTGGCGGTCGGCGTCGCCGGATTCGCGTTCCCGTTCTTGCCCCGCCATCTCACGCTGGTCGGCGCCATCACCATCGGCATCCCTTCGTTCTTCTTGGCGCTGGCACCGAACCT
>JBBRTK010000248.1:0-3001 GCA_038244455.1 Actinomycetota bacterium | reverse complement strand
GGTGGCGCCGAACATTCCCATGTACGTGATACGAGGTACGGTCGACGGGACCTGGATAACCGTTCGTGTGTTCTTCGGCACGCAGCACCCGGATCAGGCGACGCTCCAGTCAGCCCAGCATGAGCTGAACGGGCTCACGCCGCCAGCGACCACCACTGCCTACCAACCACCTGGTTGGCTGGTTCAAGAGGCGGCGAAGATCGCCGCGGTCAATGACGACCCGAACCCCACATCAGCTGAATGGGTCTTGACGAGCTCGAAACTGATCGCTCCAGCGGTGGGTCTCACGCCGGATCAGGTATCCGGACGCGAGTACCTCGTGGTGCTGCACGGCCAGTTCACCGACACCGGCGCATACACCCCGCCCGGAGTCCCAGCCCCCACGGGGACGGTCGTCGCGTTCACGCTCGATCCGACGACGCATCAGGTGCAGGACTTCGGGGTGGGTAACCAAACGGTGGACGTCCCCGGACTGCAGCCGTTCACGTTGGCAACCACGAACGTGCCAACCCCATCTCCCGCCTCGCCTCCACCGCGTCTATCCGTAACGGGGACCTTGCGCCTGCCGGAGACGGCGTTCGGGATCGCGGCCGATCGTGGCTCGATGTGGCTCGCCGCCTACGGGCACGTCATCGGCGTGGATGCCTCGGGCATGACGTTGACGGCGAACATCCCAGTGGCGCACCTGGACGATCAAGACGGCATCGCGGCGTCGGCGGGCACCGCGTGGGTCACCGTGGGAAGCAAGCGCAAGGTCGTCGCGATCGACGAGGCGACGGGCAAGATCCAGGGCAGCGTGAAGATCGCAGGACAGGGGCAACCCGTGCAGGTTGCCGCCGATGGATCGAACGTCTGGGTGATCTCAGCCACGAGCGGCAACGGGCTCGTCAGCCACATCGATGCGACGAGCGGCACGGTCACCTCCCAGACGGGTCTATCGAGCGGTCCGAAGATGCCCATCGCGGCGGCTGAGGGCGTGCTCTGGGTCGGGGAGGGTGACGGGCTTTGGGAGATCCGGGCCGACGGCTTCGCCACGCAGGTCCCAGGGATCGGCAGCGTCTCGGCGCTCGCGTTCGACGGATCGCTCTGGGCCTCCTCGGACAACGAGTTGCTGAGGATCGATCCCCTCACCGGGGCGGTTCAGGCGAGGATCCCGGTGTTCGCGGACTCTTTGTCTATCGACGGCGCCACCGTGTGGGGGCTGATCAGCTTCCAGCGACCGTCCGTCGTTGCGGTGGACACGAGGACGAACGAACTCCTGGGCGAAGGGGCGCACGTCGGTGGTCGTCCAGCCTGGCTCGAAGCAGGATTCGGCTCTGGGTTCTTCCTCGACTTCAACGCCGCACGTCTCCTACGGGTCGGCGCGCCACCTTCCGGGTGACTAGCCGGCAGGTACTAGAGCCTCCGGTCGGTCCCTCGATCCCGCCGCCTGAACTCGACCTCGGCAAGCGAGACCAAGGAAATCGCCGGATGATCCCAGGCACCCTTCCACGGGGTCACCTCTTCCTACTCGCCTGGTAACGATTCGCCCCCGTTGAGGATTCATGGCGGTATGAACGAGCCCTCAGCAGAACTTGTCGCATCCGCAGAAGACGCGGAGGAAGGGATCGTCGCGATCGAACCAGAGCAGACTTCCTTCGAGGACTTCTTCCTTGAGGCGCATTCGGATCTCTTCGCAGCGCTGTGCCTGGTCACCAGGAACCGGCACGAAGCCGAGGAGATCATGCAGGACGCATTCCTGAAGCTGCTCGAGCGATGGGATCGGGTGAGCGGGCTCGAGGACCCCACGGGCTACCTCTACCGAACCGCGATGAACGCCTTCCGCAAGCGAAGCAGGAGAGCCAAGCTGGCGCTGAAACGCGCCGCCCACCTCGTGCCCCCCGATGACGACTTGGAACTGATCGAGTCACGAGAGGACGTTGTGCGCCGGCTGGCTCCATTGAACCCATCGCAACGCGCGGCGATCGTGTTGACGAACCTCCTCGGCTACACGTCAGAGGAGGCAGCAAGCATCCTCGGGATCAATCCCGGCACCGTACGCACGCTCGCATCTCGCGGGCGCACCGAACTCAGGAAGAAAGCGGGTGGCCAAGCATGACCGGCACGAACAACGACCTCGACCGAGTCCGACTCCACTACACCCCCCCGGTCGACGCCTACGAGCGCCTGATGAAGGAGCGAGACCACCGGCGCGCCGTTAGCCGCATCAGCTCGGCGGCCGTCGCAGTGACGCTCGCCGTCGGGGCCCTGGGAGTGCTGTTCTTCGCGTTCCGCGGACCGCACCAGGGGACCCACCCCGCATCGGGGCCGGGGGTTCGCGCCGTTTCCGATCTTCAGGGCCGCGTGGTCTTCGAGCGGTCGATAGATGGCCAGCGCAACCTCTTCATCGCCGACCCCGATGGATCGAATGCCGTGAAACTCACGAACGGCGTCAATGACCAGGGCGGGTCGCTTTCGCCCGACGGCACCGAAGTGGTCTATAAGTCCGAACTTCAGGACGGCAGCTCGGGACTCGCGGTGGCGCATGTCGACGGTTCCGGAACGACCCAACTCACTACGGGGACGGGGTACGTTCCCTCGTGGTCTCCCGATGGATCTCGGATCGCGTTCGCCCATCCCGGAGCGGATAACGCGATGTCGATTTTCGTTATGAATGCCGACGGCTCGGATGCACACCGGGTAAACGCAGCGGGAACCAACGATTACGCCCCTTCTTGGTCGCCCGACAGTTCACAGCTCTTGTTCCAGCGGGCGTCAGACACGACACCGCGCATCGACATCTGGGAGATGAACGCCGACGGCTCGAACGAGCGCCGAGTGGTTAGCGACGCGAGCGACCCGCAGTGGTCACCTGACGGGACCTGGATCGCGTTTACCCGCGAAGGCAACGTGTGGATGCGGAACGCCTCTGGAGACACGCCCGCCCGGCAGGTCACGGATCTCTCACCTGCCGACGTAGGCAGGCTCGTCTGGTCTCCCGACAGCGCGGTGATCGCCTTCG
>JBBRTK010000247.1:0-3054 GCA_038244455.1 Actinomycetota bacterium | reverse complement strand
TGCGCTCACGGTCGAGCTCACCGGCGATGGCGCTTGCGACCTCGGGGTCGGTGGCCTTGAGTGCTTCCCAATCCGCTGCGTATTCCCTCATCCTTCTGCCCTTTCAGTTGGATCTGTGGGTTCCCGTCGAGCCGCCCTCACTAGCGGCATGGGTACTCGCTGCATCAGTCGCCCGCCCCGACGATACCGGTCGGGACCTGCGCCGTACCGAAGAGGCCATCGGCCAGCCGCACACACCAGGTGTCCAGTTCCCAGGCGATCGCGCGATAGGCCTCCAGTGGCTGACCCATGGGATCGGCGACGTCTTCATCCAACGGGTTCCCCGCGAACCCGGAGGTGCGCTTCGCGTTCGCCTGGGCCACCCTGGCCGGGAGCGCTTGAGGATCTGTCCCTTCCGCCGGCGCCAGCGCGTCCAGCACCCGAACCAACTCCTTCAGCGTGAACACCTTCGGTTCGGCGGCCGGATCGGCCCGAAGGATGGCACTGCGGTGCTCCCCGGCCATGCACACCACCAGATCTGCGCCCACAACCATCGAACCTGCCAACTTCCGGGCGACGTGGCCGGTGATGTCGATCTCGCGTTCGGTGGCCGCCTGCACCGCGTCGTCCATGGCCGCCGAGCCTTCCCAGCCTGCGGTCCCGGCCGACGCGACCACCGGAGCCAGCGCGCCGAAGCGGCGGATCAGGGTGCTGCGAAGGAAGCCCTCCGCGATCGGGGAACGGCAGATGTTGCCGGTGCAAACGACGAGGATCAAGGTCATGGCGAGGAACGCGATTCTAGCAGTGGCCCCTCGCCGGCCAGAAGTTGGGCGATATCGGCCTCCGGCACCGCGCCGGCGCGCAGGACACGTGGCGCTTCGCCGGTGAGATCCACTACGGTGGAGGCCGGTCCCGAGAGCGGCGCCTCCTGACCGAGATACACGGCGACGTCATCGCCGAATGCCTCGGCAAGTGAGTCCGCGTCCTCGAGCGGCGGCCGGCCCGACACGTTAGCGCTGGTCACGGCGAGCGGCCCCGTGCGGGCCAGGAGGGCGAGCGCCAGAGGGTGCCGGGGGATCCGCACCGCCACGGTGGTCTCATCACCCCGAAGGTCCCAGTGCGCGGACTCCTCGGTTCGTAGCAGGACCAGCGTGATCGGTCCCGGCCAGACGGCCGCGAGCCGTTCGGCAGACTCGCCGAAGATCGCGACGCGATGGGCATCGGCGGCGGAGGAGGCCAGGATCGGGATGGCCCGATCATCGGGACGGCGTTTGGCAAGGAACAGCTTTCGGATCGCGGCGGGGTCATCGGGACGGGCCGCCAGGCCGTACACGGTGTCCGTCGGGAAGATCACGAGGTCTCCCCGCGACAGGGCATCGACGGCGTCTTCCAGCGGATCCCTCACGGCTTCCTGCCCGACACCGCTCGGTCGCGCCCGGCCAGGTCTTGATGCACCGCAACCTCCACCAGGCCTGCCGCGCGGGCGAGTGTCGCCAATTCGGGCCCTTGGGTATCGCCCATCTCGGTGACGAACACACCACCGGGGCGCAGCCACTCCGGCGCAGGCATGACAACGCGGTGATGCATCGTCATGCCGCCGATCAACGCCGCGGGGGGGTCTTCTCGCACGTCCATCGGGAGACCGCCATGAGCCTCCGGCTCAAGGTATGGGGGGTTCGTGATCACCAGGTCGAACGTGCCCTTCCGCTCGGGCGGGACCGCCTGCCAGAGATCGCCGAGGAACACGGTGATGGGCAGTCCGAGTTCCTCGGCGTTCGTCCGGGCCAGGGACACGGCATCCGGTGAGATATCGACGCCAACCACGGCGGCTCCCGGATGCTCGTCGGCGATGGCGAGCGCGATCGCGCCCGAACCGGTGCATAGGTCCAGCACGTTCGGCCCCCCCAGGCCTTGGATGGCGGCGAGACCGACCTGGACCACCGTCTCGGTTTCCGGCCGCGGAACGAACACCCCCGAACGAACCGCCAGCGTGAGCCGCCTGAATCCCTGCGTGCCGGTGATGTGCTGTAACGGGATGCCCACGCACCGCCGGCACAGCGCCTGCCCGAACAGCCTGGCTTCCGTTGAGGTGAGTTCCTGGGTTCGTCGATAGAGGCCGGAGCGGTCCACGCGCAGGACCATAGCGAGCAGAACCTCCGCGCTGGCAACGGGGCTCTCCACATGATGGCGCTCCAGATACCCCGCCGCGCGTCGCACGACCTCGGAGGGCTTCACCTCAGCCGTCCGCGAGCTGGGCCGCACGCTCGGCGGCTTGGAGCCGGTCGATCATGCCGTCCAGGTCCTCGCCGCCCTCCAGCACCTCCTGGAGCTGGTGCGACGTGTACTTGATGCGGTGGTCCGTCACCCGACCTTCGGGGAAGTTGTACGTGCGGATCTTCTCCGAGCGTTCGCCCGTGCCCAGCTGCGCTTTCCGGGTGGCGGCCTCCTTGGCGTGCGCCTCGTCCTGCGCCTTCTGGAGGAGCCTCGCCCGCAGGTACCGCATGGCCTTCTCCTTGTTCTGAAGCTGTGACCGCTCCTCCTGGCATTCGATCTTGATCCCGGTCGGGATGTGCACGATCCGCACTGCCGAGTCTGTCGTGTTCACCGACTGCCCCCCAGGCCCCGACGAACGGTAGACCTCGATCTTCAGTTCCTCGGGCCGAAGGTCCACCTCCACCTCCTCGGCCTCCGCGAGCACGGCGATCGTTGCCGTTGAGGTGTGGATACGTCCCTGAGCCTCGGTGACCGGCACGCGCTGAACACGGTGGACGCCGGATTCATGCTTCAGGCGCGAGTAGGCATCCTTGCCGCGAACCTCCAGCATCACGTCCTTGAACCCGCCCAGATCGCTCGGCGAGGAGGAGATGACCTCGGTCTTCCACCGATGGCGGCCGGCGAGCTTCGCGTACATCTCGAACAGCTCTCCAGCCCACAGCGCCGCTTCCTCCCCCCCCGCGCCCGACCTGATCTCCATGATCAGGTCCTTGCCGTCGTTGGGATCCTTCGGGACCAGCAGGAGCTCGAGCCGGGCGCGGAGCGCGTCCGCCTTGCGTTCCGCCGCTTCGGCTTCATCGG
>JBBRTK010000246.1:0-3059 GCA_038244455.1 Actinomycetota bacterium | reverse complement strand
TCGGCCGCCCGCAGGCGGTACTCGTCGACGTAGGGTTCGCCCGTCTGGTCGGTTCGTCTGCTCTCGGCAAGCGAACGCTCCCGGTCGTCCGGATGGAGATGGTCTCTCCAGAAGTCCGTCGTGCTCCGCCAGTCTTCGGTCGAGTAGCCGAGGATCCGCTGCACCTGTGGACTCAGATAGAGTTCGTCGGTCGCCGGGACCAGGCCCTGCGCGTAGACGATGGCCGGAAGATGCTCGACGAGTGTCCGGAAGCGCTCTTCAGCTTCGTGTTGTTGCGCCTCCGCGACCCGGCGCGCCGTGGTGTCCAAGAAGACCCCTTGCCAGAACAACGGGTTCCCGTCGGCGTCGTTCACGCGAACCGCCTCGTCGTGCAACCAGATATAGGAACCGTCCGCCCGCAGGAACCGATACTCCTCCGTGAAGGGATCGCCGGTGGTGTTCGCATGGACGTTGGCAGCGATCACGCGCTCGCCGTCGCCGGGGTGGATGCGGTCCCTCCAGAACTCCCTCTGGCGCCAGTCCTGGGGCGTGTAGCCCAAGATCGCCTCCACCTGGGGACTGACGTACCACTTCTCGGTGTCCCACGGGATCGGTTCGGCGTAGATGATGGCGGGGATGTGCTCAACCAGGGCGCGGTAGCGTTCCTCGGCTTCCCGCAGGCGTTCCTCCGCCTCCTTCCGCTCGGTGATGTCGAGCATGACGCCCTGCCAGACCAACGGCTTGCCTTCGCTGTCGCGAAGGAGATGGGACTCGTCGTGGAACCACACGACGCGCCCGTCAGCGGCGATCATCCGGTAGTCCTGCCGGTAGGGTTCGCCGCTCAGCGTTGTGGCTGTCCCGAGCTCCATGACGGCGTCGAGGTCGTCCGGGTGCAAGACCTGCGTCCAGAAGCCTTGAGAAGAGGACCATTGCTCCGGGTCGTATCCGAGGATCACCTTCACCTGAGGGCTGACGTAGGTCAGGGTGGAGTCAGCCCCGGACCCGCCGGTCGGGATCTCTTGATAGGTGATGACGGGGGTTTGCTCGACCAGGAGTCGGAACCGCTCCTCCGCGCCGGCCACCTGCTCCTCCACCCGCCGGCGTTGGGTGATGTCCTGCATGAAGCCCAGGTAGTAACTGATCTCCCCATCCGGGCCGCGAACGGGGGTCGAGATGTCGTGCACCCACACCCAGCTGCCATCGGCAGCCTTCATCCGGTACTCGTCGTCGAACGAACCCTCATCGTTCGGGTCGAACGCGCCATTCGCGTCGAGGCGCGCCCGGTCCTCCGGGTGGATCAAGGAGGCCCACAGAGTGGCGTCCTCGGTGAATCTCGCCTGGTCGTATCCGAGCACCTCGGAGATCTGGGGGCTCACGAACCCCATGTGGATCGTCCCGTCCATGGGGATGTCCGTGTAGGTGACCGCGGGGATCTGTTCGACGAAGGCGCGGTAGCGTTCCTGGGCCTCGCGGAGCTGTTCGTCGGAGCGCTGCCGTTGGATGGCGGCGGCCAGAACCGTGGAGGCGGCCCGCACGCCATCGATGTCGGCGGCCGACCACACTCGTTCGGTCAGACAGTCGTCGAGCCCGACACAACCCCACCATGCATCTGCGACGAACACCGGGTATTCCAGGATGGAAAGGGTTCCCTGACGTTCGAGTTCGGGGCGTTCGGCGGCGGGCAGATCGCGGACCGAGCTGGCGATGGCCTCACCGCGACCGTGCGCGTCGGCCCATCGCTGGTAGAACTCGGTCCACGAAGATCCCTCGAGGAACGAGTTGGCCGAGATGTGTGGGTCCACCCCGGGCGCGTCCCACTTGAAGACGACCGTTCCCAGCACCTCGTCGCCGGGGCCGGTGCTGTTCTCGATGATGAAGCACCGCGAGGCGCCGGTTGCATCTCCCAGCCGCGCGAGCACGGCGTCGGCCGCCTGGCGCCACTCGGGGGTGAGCAGCAGGCGCTCGGCCGTGTAGGCTACGGCCTCCAGGATCGCCTCGCGCCGGAGCGCGGGCGTCTGGTCCGAACGGGCCGCGGTATCGGACAAGCATCCTCCTAGTCGCTCCGAGCGGGGAACCGCACGGATCCTCTGGTGTATCGGCGGTGCCAGGACCAGGTGAAGTCCCGCGGCGGGGGGATGGGCCGGAAGGGGCTACGTCGTCGTCGGGACGACCCCGGGGGAGCCCGAGGCCGTGGGGACCGTTTCGCGCGCGGGCCACCGCTCGCGCGACCTGGCAGCCAGCTTGAACATAAGTTCGACCGCCTTGGGATCTTCTGAGGCCGGGCGAGCCTCGACCACGCCGTCCGCGAGCGCCCGCGCCCAGATGTCGGCGCCCCGCTCGGTCCGGATGATGGTGAGCGTCCACCCATCGGACTGGCCGAGCCCGCCGAAGGAGATGTCGGCGTGTTCGGCCGCGAAGTCCGGGCAGTGAAGGCATCCGGGCCGAGTGAACCGGTGGGCATCTTTCAACGGGTAGACGTGTTCGTCTCCGTTGTCCGTGTAGAAGAGGAGCTTCCCCTTGATGTTGACGCGGACGATCTCCTCGAGCTTGAGTCCCAGCTCCTGTTGGGCGATCTGGTTCATCAATCCGTCGTAGGTGAACGACTTCGAGCACAGCAGACCGAACGTCCACGCGATCTTCTTCCGCCATTTGTTCACGCGGCGGGCCTCCATGCTTCCGGTGACGCTGGCCTGACAGCTCATCCCGACCAGGGCTACCTTGGAGAGCCCCAGTTCCGCCGCCTTGATAAGCGCCAACGGATTGGCCGAGTACGTGTACCGGGAACCGGCCGTGGCCAAGACGCCGGCGCGGTCCGTCACCACCGCGGGCTCGGCGTCCCAGGCGCGTTCCTCGGAGATCTTCGAGGTGCACGCCCCGTCGATGTCACCGTTCTCCAGGCCCCAGATCAGCAGCGCGGAGACCACGCCGCCGTCCTGGCCAGCCATCAGGGACTCGGCGTCCGTGGCCCGGCCGAGGACGATCTCTCGGTACTGGCCGATCAGTTCCTCGGGCTTCCTGGCTTGGCCGAACAGCGTGACGTCGATCTCGGACTCCCAATCGCGGAACCGCGGGCACGCCCG
>JBBRTK010000245.1:0-3089 GCA_038244455.1 Actinomycetota bacterium | reverse complement strand
TGTGTGGATGCCAACGTGGCCACCACCAACGCCCTCGTCATCGGCGATGACGCCCCGGCGTGGCTGGATTCCCTCGCCCTTCCCGCGCGTCTGGTCGACATGGATGGACGCATCGCCCGGTTGTGCGGCTGGCCGGAACGGACCGCCGCATGATCGCGCTCGTCCTTTCGCCGAAGACCTATTGGTACCTGACCCGCGGGACCGGCACGGTCACGATGATCCTGGTCACCGCCTCCGTCGTCCTGGGTATCGCGAACTCGGTTCGATGGAGCCCGGATCGGACGCCCCGGTTCGTGCTGCAGCGGCTCCACCGGAACGTCTCGCTCATGGTGCTGGTCTTCCTCGTCATCCACATCACGGCCGCCGTACTCGACTCGTTCGCGCCGATCCGCTGGCTCGACGCGGTCGTGCCGTTCACCGCGACCTACCGCCCGATCTGGCTGGGCCTGGGCGCGGTGGCGTTCGATCTGCTGTTGGCGGTGGTGGTGACGAGCCTTCTCCGTGCGCGCCTCAAATTCGGCTCGTGGAAGGCGGTCCACTGGCTCTCCTACGGTGCCTGGGGCGTGGCCATCGTCCACGGGATCGGGGTGGGGAGCGACGCGAAGCAGCTCTGGATGCTCGCGCTCGTCTGCGCCTCGGTGCTGGCTGTGGCCGCGGCCGCGCTCTGGCGCGTGGCCCGCGGGTGGGACGCGTGGGAGCCAGGCCGCGTCGTCATGCTGGCGGGCGTGGCTTCGATGCCCGTCGCACTGGTCGTCTGGATGCTCAGCGGCCCGCTGCAGGCCGGGTGGGCCGCCAGGGCGGGGACCCCCGTGAAACTCCTCGCCTCTGCTTCCAAGGGCGGGCCCTCCGCGGTGGCCACGCCCGTTCGACTCGTGTTGCCGGCGAAAGCCTCGTTCGGTGGCACATCCAAGGTGGTCGGCAGCGGCGCCAACGTGGTGCTGACCGTCAACGGCAAGACCACGGGCGCGGTTCCCTTCGACCTGCTGGTCACGATCAACGGGTCGCAGCAGACCGGCGGACTCGGCGTGAACTCGGGAACGGTCGTGTTGACACCTCCACAAGGCGCGGCCGTCTACCAAGGGTCGGTCACCGGCCTGCAACAAGGAGCGCTCTTGGCGACCCTCGCCGACGGCCAGGGCGACCGTATCAACGTCACCATCGCGCTGAGCGCGCCCGTACAGGGCAGGTCCAGCGGACAGATCGCCATCAGCGACGCGGGGGCGGGAGCATGAGCGCGCCGACGAAACCGATGAGCGAGCTGTCAGAGCGATCCAACCGCCTCCTCACCTACTTCACGTCCCCCGGCGCGTGGACAACGCTGGCCGAACATCGCGAACGGTTCCCGGCGCCGCCGGTGAGCCGCACCCCAACACCGCGCTTGATGGACCTGGTTGCCAGCGCCGGACTCCGCGGGCGAGGCGGCGCGGGGTTCCCCACCGCGACGAAGATGCGGGCGGTCGCTTCCGGCACCCGCCGCGCGATCGTCGTAGCGAATGGAAGCGAGGGTGAACCGACGAGCCACAAGGACGCCACCGTCATGACCCATGCCCCGCACCTCGTGCTGGACGGGGCACTTCTGGCCGCGGCCGCGGTGGGCGCCGATGAGGTGATCGTCGGCGTCGTCGTCCACACCGGCCATTCCAAGGAAGCCATCGCCCGCGCCGTCAAGGAGCGCTACCGGGCGGAACCGGCCGCGCCTCGCATCCGTGTGGTCGATGTCCCCTCCACCTACCTGGCCGGCGAAGAGCGTGCGCTCACGCACCTTCTCAACGGTGGCCGCCCGATCCCCACGTCGGGACCACGGCCGTTCGAGAAAGGCGTGAGCGGTCGCCCAACGCTCATCCAGAACGTCGAAACGCTCGCTCATCTCGCGCTCATCCACCGTGGCGGCGCCGAAAAGTTCCGCCAGACGGGGACGTCGGAGGCGCCCGGAACCATGCTCGTCACCGTTTCTGGCAGCGTCGGCAAGCCGGGCGTGTACGAGGTTTCGATCGGCACTCTCCTGAGCGAGGTGCTCCGCGTCGCCGGGGGCACGCCCCTGGGCATGGCCGCCGTGCTACTCGGCGGATACTCGGGAACGTGGCTCACCCCCGCGCGAGCTGACCGCGTCACGCTCGATCACGCAGGGCTGGCGTCCGAGGGCGCGATCCTGGGGTGCGCGTCCATCGTGGTCCTGCCCGAGGGCGGCTGCGTCATCCAAGAGACGGCCGCCGTGATGCATTGGCTCGCGGGGCAGACCGCCGGGCAGTGCGGCCCCTGCGTCCACGGGCTGGGCGCGATCTCGATCGCCACAAGCCAACTGCGGTCCGGACGCGCGGGCACGGGCATGCTGGCCCGCCTTGCTCACTGGAGCGACGACATCGAAGGTCGCGGCGCCTGCAGGTATCCGGATGGCGCGATCCGCCTCCTGCGCTCGGCCCTGCGTTCGTTCGAGACCGACGCGAAGGCGCACCAGGCCGGCGCCGCGTGTGCGGGCGCCTCGCGCGCCTCGATCCTTCCTCTGCCGGCCGTGCCGAGGTTCGCATGAGCCTGCGCCTGCGCCTGCGCGTCGACCCGATCGCTTGCACGGGGCACGGCATCTGCGCCGAACTCCTGCCGGAGATGATCTACCTGGACGACTGGGGATACCCGATCATCAGCGACCGTCCCGTCCCTGCGGGCCTGACGGCTATGACCAAACGAACGGTGACGGCCTGTCCGGCGCTTGCGCTCCGGCTTGAGCGCCAGGCCGCGGAGGCGCGCGCCGGGAAGTAGCCGCTACGGTAGGGACGTGCGATGGAAGTCTTGGGGGTTCGTCGGGGTGCAGCTGGCGTTGATCGCCGGCGTCCTGTTCCTACCGAGTGGAGATGTGTGGGCGCTGCCGGTTGCAGCCGCTCGCGCGGCGCAGGTTCTCTCGTGGGCCGGACTCCTGGTCGTCGGAGCGGGGCTGCTCAACCTGGGCTCGTCGGCGTCGCCGTTCCCGGTGCCGGTTGAAGGCAGCACGCTTCGCACCGCCGGGCTGTTCCGATTCGTTCGGCATCCGATCTACAGCGGGGTGATCCTTTGGGCCGTTGCCTCGGCCGCCCGATCCGGGAGCGTGATCGTCGCAG
>JBBRTK010000244.1:0-3095 GCA_038244455.1 Actinomycetota bacterium | reverse complement strand
CGCATGAAGGCGGGGGGGCGCGGCGGATGAGTGCCCTGACGCAGATCCCCGGCGTGCGGCTCCAGGTGCTCGCGACGTTCGCGGACGATCGGGGCGCCTTCGCGGAGACCTTCCGCCAGGAGTGGCTCCCCACGGGCGAAGTTCAGGTCGTGCAGTCCAACCTGAGCCGCTCCCGGCCTGGGGTCCTTCGGGGGATGCACTTCCACCGATCCCAGAGCGACTGGTGGGTGGTCCTAGAGGGGACCGCCTTCGTTGCGCTGTGCGATGTCCGAACAGGGTCGCCTGCTCGAGGAACCGTCGCCACGGACACCTTCGACGCCGCGGCGGGACTCACGGCTCTGCTGATCCCACCCGGGGTCGCCCACGGATTCTGCGCCCTGACCGAGGTTGTGCTGCAGTACATGGTCACCGCGTATCACGACGGTAACGACGAGCACGGGTTCGCATGGGATGACCCCGATGCGGCCATTCCATGGCCTGTGGCCCAACCCATCCTGAGCGAACGTGATCGGTCGAACCCATCGCTGGCCCAGGTCTTGCAGGGAGATCCGGGGACCGGCTGAGGGGTGAAAATCTACCCGTCTGGTGGGTTGACCCGGCCGGGTTCGGGTCGTATCTTCCCCAGGTCTCCTAGGGGGCGCCCGCCAGGCACCGTTGACGGTGCCTGCATTCCTGCGTACACTACCCGTTTGCCGTGCCCACTACTGCGCTCTGCTGTGCGCTGAGAACCGTTCCCTGGGAGGGATCTCTTTGCCTGACCAGCATGTCCCGGTCCGTGACCGTGTCAGTTTCGCCAAGCTCGACGAAGTTCTGGAGCTCCCGGACCTCGTCGCTATCCAGAAGACCTCGTTCGATTGGCTCCTGCAGGAAGGCCTGAAAGAAGTTCTCGAAGAAGTCAGTCCTATCGAGGATTTCACCGAACAGTTCCAGCTTTACTTCGGCCGTCATGAGTTCCGGCCCCACAAGTTCTCCGAAGAGGAATGTCGCGACAAGGACATCACCTATGCCTCGCCCCTGTTCGTCGAAGCCACGTTCGTCAACCGCGTGACCGGCGAGATCAAGGAGCAGGAGGTCTTCATGGGCGACTTCCCCGTGATGACCGAACGCGGCACCTTCATCATCAACGGCACCGAACGTGTCGTGGTCTCGCAGTTGGTCAGGTCTCCCGGCACGTACTTCAGCCGTGACCTTGACAAGACCACCGACAAGGACGTCTTCGTCGCCAAGATCATCCCCTCGCGCGGTGCGTGGTTGGAGTTCGACGTGGACAAGAAGGACACCGTCGGGGTGCGGATCGACCGCAAGCGCCGTCAGAACGTCACCGTCCTGCTGAAGGCCCTCGGCTGGAGCACCGACGAGATCCTCAAGGTGTTCAACAACGCGAAGTCCATCCAGAACACCCTGGAGAAGGACCACGTCGAGACCCAGGAAGAGGCCCTGGAGGACATCTACCGCAAGCTCCGTCCGGGCGAGCCGCCCACGGCCGAGAGCGCGAAGACCCTCCTGGAGAACCTGTTCTTCAACCCCAAGCGCTACGACGTGGCCAAGGTCGGCCGTCACAAGGTGGACAAGAAGCTCGGGAAGGCCGAAGGCGACCTCCTCAAGCAGCTCAAGGCTCACCACAAGGCGCTCGGCGAGAACGACAACCCCGACAAGAAGGCGTGGGAGCAGTTCAAGTACCGGGTCTTCTCCGAGCAGCTCAAGGAAGAGCAGGGCGCCGGCGCGCCGAAGTACAAGGCGGTCCTGACCTACGAGGACATGCTCAAGGTGGTCGGCTACCTGGTGAAGCTCCATGCCGGGGAAGACGGGTATGACCCCGACGACATCGACCACTTCGGCAACCGCCGTCTCCGCAGCGTGGGCGAGCTCATCCAGAACCAGATCCGGATCGGGCTCTCACGCATGGAGCGCGTGGTCAAGGAGCGGATGACCACCCAGGACGTCGAGGCCATCACGCCCCAGACCCTGATCAACATCCGCCCGGTCGTCGCCTCCATCAAGGAGTTCTTCGGAACCTCACAGCTGTCCCAGTTCATGGACCAGACCAACACGCTGGCCGGTCTCACCCACAAGCGGCGCCTGAGCGCGCTCGGACCCGGCGGGCTGTCCCGTGAGCGCGCGGGCTTCGAGGTCCGCGACGTGCACCCGTCCCACTACGGCCGCATGTGCCCCATCGAGACCCCGGAAGGCCCGAACATCGGCCTCATCGGGTCGCTCAGCACCTTCGGGCGCATCAACGAGTTCGGGTTCATCGAGACGCCGTACCGGCGCGTGGAGGGCGGCAAGGTCTCCTCGAAGATCGACTACCTGTCGGCCGACGAAGAGGACAAGCACGTCATCGCGCAGGCCAACGCGCAGGTGGACAAGAGCGGGAACTTCACGGAAGGCCTGGTCCTGGTTCGCAAGAAGGGCGGCGAGGTCGACTCGGTGCCGCCTGGTGAGGTCGACTACATGGACGTCTCGCCCAAGCAGCTGGTCTCCATCGCTGCGGCGCTCATCCCGTTCCTCGAGCACGACGACGCGAACCGTGCCCTCATGGGTGCGAACATGCAGCGTCAGGCTGTGCCGCTCCTTCGTTCGGAAGCCCCGCTGGTGGGCACCGGCGTGGAGTTCCGTGCGGCGGTGGACGCCGGTGACCTCGTGGTGGCCCTGGAGGCCGGCACGGTCGAGGACGTCTCGGCCGATGAGATCGTGGTCAAGGAGCGCACCGGCGAACTGCGTGTCTACTCGTTGCTCAAGTACCGGCGTTCCAACCAGGGCACATGCCAGAACCAGAAGCCCATCGTGAACGCCGGAGACAAGGTCGTGAAGGGGCAGGTCATCGCCGACGGCCCCTCCACCGAGGCCGGCGAGATCGCGCTGGGCAAGAACCTGGTCGTGGCCTACATGCCGTGGGAGGGCCATAACTTCGAAGACGCGATCATCCTTTCCGAGCGCCTGGTCAAGGAGGACGTCCTCACCTCGATCCACATCGAGGAGCACGAGGTGGATGCCCGCGACACCAAGCTCGGCGCCGAGGAGATCACCCGCGACATCCCGAACGTGTCCGAGGAGATCCTCAAGGACCTGGACGAGCGTGGCATCGTGCGCGTCGG
>JBBRTK010000243.1:0-3115 GCA_038244455.1 Actinomycetota bacterium | reverse complement strand
CCACCGCGGTGTAGAGCGTGAAAAGAAGGAACGCCGGGTCTTGCTTGCGAATCTGGCCGTCGTCCATGCCGACCTGGAGGAAGTCGATCGCGCGCCGGCGCAGTGGATCCAGCACATCGGAGAACCGGTCGAACGCCTGCGGCCCCAGCCGCCCGGCTTCGCGGATGAACATCGGGAACTCGGGCCAACCCTCCGCCAAACGGAACACCGCGTGGATCACCGCCTCGGCGCGGTCCCAGTAGGTTTCCTTTCCCTCGAGCGCGGAGGCGATATCCGACGCGAGTCGCGCCGCCGCCGCGGCGAGGCACGCTTCCAGCAGCGCGTCCTTCGAGTTGAAGTAGTACAGGAGCGTCTGCTTGCGCACGCCGACGGCGGTCGCGATCTGATCCAGCGACGCGCCCTGATACCCCTCACGACCGAACTGGCGGATGGCCTCCTCGACGATGGTCGAGCGCCGCTCCTCGCCGCCGGTCCGGGGCATCCGCGCTACTCCCAGGTCTTCGTTCGGCCGGGTTTGGGGATGGGGCGCATGCCCTCCCACGTCCGGAGCCAGTCGGGCCCTTGGGGGCCGCTGAGTGCCGGGGTCTCGCCGGCCTGTTCACGCTTGAGCGCCTCCCACCACGTGGTGCGATCCTCGTCGAACAGCATGCCCACCGCGTGGGTCATCCGGAGGCTGAGCTGCTGGTGCGTCTCGCCCTCGACCGGGTAGATGGGTTCGCCGTAGCGGATGGTGACGGGCGGGCGTCCGGCATGGGGCCAGTTGCGACCCTTCGGCATGGCTTGGTAGGCACCGCGGATGCCGATCGGCACTACCGGGATCTGCGCCTCTATGCACAGGCGCGAAGCGCCGTGGCGGAACCGCTGCATGTGCCCGTCCGGTGTCCGGCTGCCTTCGGGGAACACGACGATGGACCAACCCTCGTCCAGGAGCTGACGGGCCTTGCTGACCGCGTTCGCACCAGCGCCGCGGTCGATGGGGAACCCGCCGTAGACGAGCGCCGTGAACGCCTGACGCCACCAGACGTCGAAGAAGTAGTCCTTGGCCGCTCCGACCGCGGTCTTGGCCTGCCAACGGTCCGGCAGCGTGGTCATGATCATCGTCGCGTCCAGATGGCTGGAGTGGTTCGAGACGAACATCACCGGGGCCTCAACCCCCTCCAGGTTCTCCAGCCCGTACGTCCGGATAGTGAGTTCGTTGTTGAGGAGGTTCTTCATGACGCCGGACAGGAGCAATTGGCGGACGGCAACGCCCACATCCGTGCGCGCCCAGTCCGTCGGGAAGATGCGCTCCTCACGGACCGGAGTGTGTTCGATGGCGTCGCGGGGCACCATGGGCCGGCGGCCCCAGCGGAAGCCCTTCGCCAGTTCCTTCAGCTCGTCGCGCGTGTTCGTCATGGTCGGCCCCTCACCGCACGTCCGCGATCATCAGGGGCGGAGCGTGGAAGTAGGTCATGGACGGGCTCTGGCCCACCGTGTCCTTCGCCATCTCGATGGCATCGCGAAGTGAATCGGCGCGCCGATACCCGAGCCGCGCGACCGACTTGGGATCGCCGCCGACGAAGATCACGTCGCCCGCGTGATCGCGCCCGTGCGCGCCCCAGTACCACATGTAGAAGGGGTGCACGCCGTGATACGCGTGGCTGGTGCGGTACAGGTGCTGGTACCAGGGGTCGGTCGCGTACTTCTCCTCGAACTTCGACTCCATGGTGGCCGGGTCGGTCGTCTCCGCCAGCACCTCTTCGAAGAAGTCGATGTAGCTGGGGTGCTTCACCTGATCGAACTCCCACGGCACCGGGTGGAACATGATGACCGCGCCGCCTTGGCGGACCAGCGGCTTGTTCCGGTACAGGTTGAACAGGTACCCGAGGCCGAGGCAGTGAACCAGGATCGGGTTCAGCACCGAGTTCACGTTGTAGGGACCGATGTAGGGCAGGCCCAGGATCAGGATGTCGGACTGGCCGTTCACCTCGACCAGCTGCTGCTTGTGGACGTTGGCGAGCGTCAGATCGTGGACGGCCTCCACCTCGCCGGCCTGGATGCTGGTGAGCTTGTACGGCGCCTCGATCCGGCGGAAGAACTCCCGGCGAACGCGCGGCGGGGCCAACTCGTTGCCCTTCTTCGCGGCCAGCATCAGTCCTTGGTCGTAGGTGGACCATTCCCATTCGCGCTTGTTCAGGAAGCCGAGATTCTTCGGGAAGGTCTCGGAGTTCAGGGTGGTCTCGATCTGGAAGATCTTCACGCCGCTGGCCGCCAGCAACCGACCCATCCGAACCACCGAGTCGTTGATCGCGCTGTGGCCCTCGCGGGGGTCCATATAGCTCTTGGAATGCAGCATCGTCTCGACGTTGTGGTGGTGCTTCAGCGACTTGTAGCTGGCCAGACCCACCGCCACCGACTTGTGGCCTCCGTCCATGGCCACCAGGTTGATGTTCACGTAGACGATGAGGTCGGAATCGGCGGCGCGCTTGCTGATCTCCACGTCCTCGCCCTTGTCGGTCTGGCCGATGTAGGTGAGTGCGTCCTTGTCCTCGGCGTCGAAGTTGTAGAGCTGCTTGGGGTAGAAGCTCCGGTACACGCGTTCGCCGACGGCGCGGCGGATCTCGTCCGCGGTCATCCGCCGGTGCAGCGCCGTGGCCACGATGATCTCGATGTCCTCGACGCCCTTGCGCGCGGCGAGTTCGATCACCTGTTCCAAGATCCGTTGCCGGATATCCGGGGTGGTCATGGGCGGCAACGGGATCGAGATGTCGTCGATGGCGATGGTGAGCTTCATGCCGGGAACCAGGAGCTCGGGGAGCGGCTTGGAGTCGCCCGTCGGATGCTCCAGGGCGTGACGGATGGCGCCCACCACGTTCTTCATGCCGGGCAACGGATCGGGCGCATAGACCACCCGCGTGCCCAGAGGTAGCTTCTGCATGCGGAAGCCCTCGCCCTGATGGACCATCAGCGGTGGTGTTCGTTCGTCGACTTCCAGTACGAATCCGGGCCTTGGCATGGTCTCTCCTAGTTCTCCTGCGGCGCGAAGGCCACCTTGAAGGTTCCGAGTCGTCCGGCGGACATCGCGTGGTCGATCGCATCGCGCCAGCGGTCTAGCGGGTAGGTCGCGCCGACCATG
>JBBRTK010000242.1:0-3118 GCA_038244455.1 Actinomycetota bacterium | reverse complement strand
CGCGTGGCCGTTCAGCTCGGCGCGCAGCTCGCGCTCGCGGGCTTGCATCGCCTGCTTGCCCTCTGCGAGGGACTCGGACACCAGGCGCGAGAGATCGAGGAGCCCGCTCTTGGCCTCGCGGGCCAGGGTCTGCGGCGCGACGCGCCGGGCCTGCTTCGTGGTCCACCGAGATGCGATGACGGCGCCGGTGGCCCCGGCGCCCAGGCCGAGCGCGACCCAGAACCCGCGGCGCACGCTACTTCTTGCCTTTGCCGGTCACCTTCGACACGGCGCCCTTGAGACCGGCGCCGAGGGAGATGACCTTCACCAGCGGGCTGGCGGCCGCCTTCTCAACCAGGCCGGAGATCCGTTCGACGCGCTCCACCACGGTCCCGGCGGACTTCAGCATGCCGTCGACCCGGTCCAGTTCCCGGTTCGTCTTCTCCACGGAGGTCCGTACTTCGCGAAGCAGCGGCACCGTTTCCTGGCGCATCTCGTCGATCGTCATCTTCGTGCTTTCCAGCACGCGGGAGGTGTTGAACAAGACGTAGCAGAGGAACGCGACCAACAGGCCCCAGAAGGCCGCCAGGACGATCAGGGCGGTGTCGCCGGCTGTCAGTGCGAGCATCGTTGCCTCCGTGGGTCGTGAGCGGTGGTCGTGAGCAGCGGTGAGTCTGCGTAGCCTACCCGACGGGACCGGGACCTTCCTCCCCCTGTCCGGACGGTTCGTAGTAGCGGGTCCCCTGGTACCGAACGGGCCGGTAGACCTGTTCGACCTCGTGCCCGGGATAGTCGTGGGGATACTTGTACCCCTGGCCGTGGCCCAACTTCTTCGCCCCCGGGTAGCTGGTGTCACGCAGGTGCTCGGGGACGGGATCCGCGCTCACCGCATCCTCCATCGCCCGGTTGAGCGCGACATAGACGCTGTTGGACTTCGGCGCTCGGGCCAGATAGATCGCGGCCTCGGCCAGGTTCAGCCGTGCTTCCGGCAGGCCGACATGTTCCACGGCCTGTGCGGCAGCCACGGCGATCTGAAGCGCGCGTGGATCGGCCAGGCCGATGTCCTCACTCGCATGGACGATCATCCGGCGGGCGATGAACCGCGCGTCCTCCCCCGCCTCCAACATGCGCGCTAGCCAGAAGAGCGTCGCGTCCGGATCCGAACCGCGGATCGACTTGATGAAGGCGCTGATGACGTCGTAGTGGGCGTCCCCCTGGCGGTCGTAGACCACCGCCTTGCGCTGCACTGCGTCGGCAGCCAGATCGCGGGTGATCGTGCTCACTCCGGCACTCTCCGCCGCCAGCGCGGCCGCCTCCAACCCGGTCAGCGCCATCCGTGCGTCCCCGCCGGCGATCTCGGCGAGGTGCTCAGAAGCCTCGTCATCGATGGCCACCTGCAGCAAGCCCAGCCCGCGATCGGTGTCGGCCAGCGCCCTGTGGAGCAGTTCGACGATGTCGGACTTGGCCAGCGGCTCCAGCCGGAGCAGCAGACACCGCGACAGGAGCGGGCCGTTCAGCGAGAAGTAGGGGTTCTCCGTGGTGGCGCCGATGAGCGTGACCGTGCCGGCCTCCACCGCGGGCAGGAGCACGTCCTGCTGCGCCTTGGACCAGCGATGGACCTCATCGACGAAGAGCACCGTCCGGAACATCCCGCCACTCGCGCCGTCCATGATCTTGCGGGCATCGGCGACGCCAGAGTTCACCGCGGAGAGCTGCATCAGCTGCGCGGAGACCGCGTCGGCCAGCAGGCGGGCGAGCGTGGTCTTGCCCGTCCCCGCGGGCCCCCACAGGATGATCGAGGGCAGGTGCCCCTTCTGTAGGAGCTTGGAGAGAACCTTTCCCTCCCCCACCAGGTGCCCCTGCCCCGCGAACTCGGCGAACGTGCGCGGGCGCATCCGGGCGGCGAGCGGCTCCTCGGGCACGCGTTACCCCATCACGACGACGCGTTCGGGCTTGATGCGAACGATGACCCGGACGTCGCCGGGCAGGTGGGGCGCGTCCGTTCCCTCGTAGGCCTGCCAGAGTTCGTCGTCGTGGGCATCGGCGCCCTCGTGAGTCTCACCGACCACCAGACCGCGGATCGATATGGCGAACGCCGGGTCGGTGCCCGCGTCCACGGACAACGCCACGCGTGAGTCCCGCCGCATGTTCGCGAGCTTCGCGGTGCCTTCCGAGGTGTTGATCCAGATCTCCTGGTCCTGGGTGCTGAGCCAGAGCGGCGCCACGTGCGGCGAACCGTCGGCGCGGATCGTGGCGAGGTGACCCACGTGCGGAGCCCCGCACATCCGCTGGATCACGTCCCAGTCGATCACGGGTAGCGGATGATGCGCTCGGGGCGGATGCGATAGAGCACGCGAACCTCGCCGGGGCGGAACGTCCAGGGCTCGTCGTGGTACTTGCGACTGAGCATGTCCACGTTGTGGTCGGCCTCCGGTCCAGTTTCGCGGGACTCCACGTCGCCGCGAACAGAGATGAACCTGTACGCGTCGGCGTGGTCGTGCACGCTCACGCTCACCCGCGGATCACGCTGCACCGCCAGATCCTTCACGCGCCCGGCCGCCGAGTTCACGAGCACGTGGGTCGCGTCCGCATGCACCCACACCACCGTCACGTGGGGATAGCCGTCCCCACCGTTGACCGCGAAGTGCGCCCAGTTCATGCCGTTGAACAATGCGAGATCCGACTCGGTCAGCAGCTCACTCACGTTAGGGACCTTTCGGCTCTACCAAGCGGATGCCCAGGTCCCGCAGCTGCCGGTCGCTTACCGGGGCCGGCGCCCCCGTGAGCGGATCGGCGCCGGACTGCGTCTTGGGGAACGCGATGACTTCGGTGATGGCCTCCTGATCGGCCAGGAGCATGACCACCCGGTCCCAGCCGAAGGCCACCCCGCCATGCGGCGGTGCACCATAGCGAAGGGCCTCTATGAGATGGCCGAACTTCTCGTCGATCTCCGCCGGCTCGAGCCCCAGGATCTCGCAGACCTTGCGTTGAACCTCGGCCTGGTGGATCCGGATGCTTCCGCCGCCCAGTTCGAACCCGTTCAGGACCAGGTCGTAGCCTCGCGCGACTGCGGTCGCCGGATCGAGGTTGTCCGGATCCTTCGGCGCGGTGAACAGGTGATGCACGCTCACCCACTTCG
>JBBRTK010000241.1:0-3120 GCA_038244455.1 Actinomycetota bacterium | reverse complement strand
GCCCATGCCAGCGCCTTCCAGAACAGGAGCAGATCGTCGTAGTCCAGGACGTTCTGGTCGCGCTTGCGGACGGTATAGGCGGTGAAGATCTCGCGGATGCCTTCGGCCTCGTCCAGGCACCACGGGTAGTGCGCCTTCAGGAGGTCGCCGAGCTTCTCTCCCGCGTTCACGGTGCGCGAGTAGATACCGGCCAGCGTCTCCTTGCGCGGGAAGCGCCGTTCGCGCGCGCTGTATCCGGCCTCCTCGCGCAGCAGGTTCATCACGTCGGCACCGTCGGCCTGATCGAGCACCGTGAAGTCGGGGCGAAGGCCCAGTGGACGGCCGTGGAGACGGAGCAGCCGGTTGGCCACGGCGTGGAAGGTGCCGCCGACCACGCGCCCCGTCTGGGAATCGCCCGTGAGGCGTTCGGCGCGGGAGAGCATCTCGCGCGATGCCCGCCGGCTGAACGTGAGGAGCAGGATCCGCTCGGGCCGCACTCGGCGCTCGCCTGCGAGCCAGGCCACGCGGGAGGCCAGCGTCATGGTCTTGCCGGTGCCGGCCCCGGCCACGATGAGCAGCGGGCCGTCACCGTGCGTGACGGCTGCGCGCTGTTCCCCGTTCAGGTCGCTGGCGTCGAACATGTGTTCGGGAGTATAGGCCGGGACCGGCGCCGGGACCAGCACGGCGCCGCCCTGCTCAGCTGTGGATCAAACCGAGTTCCCGCAATACCCCGACCGGGACCGCGTGGCAGTAGGGCTCGTGCCCGTTCTTCTCGTAGTAGGCCTGGTGGTAGTCCTCGGCCGGGTAGAAGTCGCCCGCCGCGCGGATCTCGGTGGCGATGGGCCGGTCGAACCTGGGTTGCGCCCGATCGCGGCCCGCGCTGGCGGCCTCCAGCTGCTCCACCGAGTGCGTGTAGATCGCGCTTCGGTATTGGTCTCCCCGGTCTGGCCCCTGCCGGTCCACCTGCGTGGGGTCGTGCATCGCCCAGAACACCTCGAGCAGCTGGTCGTAGCTGATCTGTTCGGGGTCGAACGTGACGCGGGTGAGCTCGGCGTGGCCTGTGGTGTGGGAGCACACCTCGCGGTAGGTGGGGTTCTGCGTGAGGCCGCCGCCGTAGCCGACCTCGGCGTTCAGTACGCCTGGGACCCGGCGGAACACGTACTCCACCCCCCAGAAACACCCGGCGCCGAACGTTGCGGTATCGGTGGTCATCGATCCTCCTCGTTATGTCTGCGTTCGATGGTGTCACCGGGGGGCTCGAACGTTGCACGCATGACGATTTCACCCCCGACCGGGTCCGGGTGTACCCTCCGGACATCCCGACTTTGAACGGAGATTCAATGAACGCGAACCGCTACGACGCCATCGTCATCGGCGGGGGCCACAACGGCCTCATCGCCGGTGCTTACCTCTCGAAGAACGGCGCGCGAACGGTGGTCCTGGAGGCCCGCCACAAGACCGGAGGGGCTGCCGACACCATGAGCCCGTGGCCGGAGCGGCCCGACATCAAGGTCACGACGCTCTCCTACGTGATGAGTCTGATGCCGCCGGTCATCCAGCAGGATCTCCAGCTGGAGCGGTTCGGGTACAAGATCCACCCCCAGGGGATGGGCTATCTGCCGCACCCCGACGGGAGGTCGATCGTCCGGCACGACGACGAGGCCATCACCCGCGCCTCCGTCGCGACCTTCTCGAAGAAGGACGCCGACGCCTATTTCGAGTTCGAGGCGTGGATCGGCGAGATCGCCGCGATCATGGGGCCGCTCCTCATGCGGACGCCGGCGCACCTCGGCTCGAAGAAGGCCGGCGACCTGAAGGATGCCGCGCAGATCGGCTGGACGCTCCGCAAGGAGCTCAGCGAGAAGAAGGTCGCCGACATCACGCGCCTGTTCACGATGAGCGCCAGCGACCTGCTGGATCGTTGGTTCGAGTCGGAGGTCGTGAAGGGCTTCATGGCGGTGAACGGGATCATCGGCACGTGGGCCGGTCCCGACGCGCCGGGCACCGCGTACGTCCTCATGCACCACTCCGTGGGGGACGTCGGCGACGGCCAGATCGCCAGCTGGGGCTATCCCGAGGGCGGGATGGGTGCGGTCGGCAAGGCGTGCGAAGAGGCGGCAAAGTTCCTCGGGACCGAGATCCGCACCAACGCGAAGGTCAAGAAGATCCTCACGACCAACGGCGCCGCGCGCGGCGTGGTCCTCGACGACGGCACCGAGCTGTCGGCACCGGTGGTGGTCACCGCGATCCACCCGAAGATCACGTTCCTGGAACAACTGGAGCGCGGCGAACTCCCGGCCGAGTTCGTGCACGACATCGAGCATTGGAAGACGCGTAGCGGCGTCGTGAAGATCAACGTGGCGATCGACAAGCTGCCGGAGTTCACCGCGAACCCAGGGTTCGACCCGCAGATCCACGGCGGAGCGATCCAGATCCTGGACGACATCGATTACCTGGAGCGCGCGTTCCAGGAGGCGCGGTTCGGCAAGGCCGCGACCTCACCATTCAGCGACACGGCGATCCCCACCGTGTTCGACAAGACGCTCGCGCCCGAGGGTGTGCACGTGATGTCGATGTTCACGCAGTGGGTGCCGCAGGAGTGGGCCGAGGAGGATCACCCCGAGGAGCTGGAGGCCTACGCGGACCGGCTGTTCGATCGGGTGGAAGTGGTGGCGCCGGGATTCAAGGACTCGGTCATGCATCGCCAGGTCATCGGCCCCAAGCAGATGCAGGACGAATGGGGCCTGATCGGCGGGAACATCTTCCACGGCGAACTGACGGTGGATCAGCTGTTCCATATGCGGCCGGCGCCGGGCTACGGGGACTACCGCACGCCCATCCGCGGGCTGTATCAGGCCAGCAGCGCAACGCACGCCGGTGGCGGCGTGACCGGCATGCCCGGCCACCACTGCGTCCGCGAGATCATGAACGACAAGGCGCTGAAGAAGCTGAAGTAGGGGCTTAGACGGAGAGCTTGCGCAGCAGCCGCGCGCACTCGGCTTGGGTCGTGCCAAGTTCGTCCTGGCGGGTTTCGAAGCTCCAGAGGGCGTAGTCGACCATCACGGCGATGGACCAGCCGCGCAGGCGTCCCCGGTCGCAGCCGAGCGCCTCGCTCAGCAGATCGAACCGATGCTGCAGCAG
>JBBRTK010000240.1:0-3135 GCA_038244455.1 Actinomycetota bacterium | reverse complement strand
GACCATCCGCGCACCATCGAGAGCGCCGCGGACCGGCCGGACTACCGGCTCCGGGTCGCGGTGGACCGCCGGGACGGCGTGATCCTCCGGCTCGAGGAGTCGATGGGCGACCAGGTGACGCGCGACGCCATCGTGACGTCGTACGAGCCCGGCGCGGTCCTCCCGCCCGGTGCCTTCGCTTTCTCGTTCCCGTCCGACACGGTCTTCATCTACTAGCGCACGGGCCGAGGGGATTCGGCGCCGACACGGCGGCAGCGACGCGTCCGTCGAAGAGCCCGGAGGCGGGGGCCCCCGGGCTCTCGTGATTCGCGCAGGATGGCCTAGATGATCTCGAGCTCCCTCTCGATGGCCGCGAGCTCCTCAGCGGTGCCCTGGACCTTCGGCCCCTTGAACCAGTTCTTGGCCGAGGCGGCGTACCAGATCGAGGCACCGCCCAGGACCACGAGGAACACCACCGGCGTGAAGTTCAGGTTGGCCCAGACGATCCCCTGGTCGTTCCACGGCGGCAGGAACTGCGGGAGCATGAACAGCACGAAGATGACGACGACCCAGATCGTCGCGACGATCCCGATCGGGCGACCCCACCGGCCGAGGGTCCAGGGACCCGCCTTGAAGCGGTCCCCGGCCCGCACGCGCAGGAAGACGGGGGACACGTACGCGACGTAGAGCCCGATGACCGCGATCGACGTGATCGCGAAGTAGGCCACGGGACTCCACAGGTAGGGCACGCCCAGCAGGAATGCGCCCACGGCGGCCAGCCAGATCGAGTTGGTTGGCGTGCGGGTTCGCTTGTTGATCCGGTGCCAGAACGCGGAGCCCGGGATCGCCCCGTCACGCGCGAACGCGTAGATCATGCGCGAGTTCGCGGTCACGGACGACATGCCGCAGAAGAACTGGGCACCGACGACCAGGAACAGGATGACAAGGCCGCCGCTCTGGCCGACCGCATCGATCCAGATCTGGGCCGGCGGCACGCCCGTCGAGGTGGCGAGCGCGTGTGCGTACCCGTTGACCATGCTCCCGTCGGCGGCCTGGAACACCTTGTCGGGGGTGATCCCGATGTTCATCGCGACCAGCAGCACGAACCCGGCGATGACGGAGATGATGACCGACCAGATGATCCCCTTCGGGGCCGACCGCTCGGCGTCGTGGGTCTCCTCCGACATGTGCGCCGACGCGTCGAACCCGGTGAGGGTGTACTGGGCGTTCAGCAGGCCGATCAGCATCACGTACAGCGGGATGCCGGCGACGAGCGGCCCGGGCCAGTTGAAGCCGTTGGACCCGCTGCCCGTGTTGTCCACGAACGTTGTGAACACGGCGCCGATGTCCGTCCTGGTGTGCTGGTTGAGCACGACCGTGACCAGCACGATCGCGGCCACGCCGACCAGGTGCCACCAGACCGACACGTCGTTCAGGAGCGTGACGATGCGGATTCCGAACGTGTTCAGCAGGCCGTGCATGACGAGCATGAACGCGTAGACGGCGATCACGTGGATCGGATCGACGGTGTACCCGAACAGCTGGTTGAGCAACGCCGTGGTGAAGCTCGCCAGACCGAAGTCGATGCCGGCCGTGACGGCGACCTGGCCGACGAGGTTGAACCAGCCGACGAACCAGCTCCAGCGGGCCCCGTTGGCGCCCGCCTCGTCGGCGAGCTTGGCGGCCCAGTAGTAGAGCCCTCCGGCGGTCGGGTAGCTCGAAGCGACCTCGGCCATGCCGAGCGCCACCAGCGTCACGAACCCACCGACTACCAGCCACCCGATGGTCATGACCGCCGGGCCGCCCACGTTCATGGCAAACCCGAACAGCGTGAGGCAGCCCGACAGGATCGAGATGATCGTGAACGAGACTGCGAAGTTCGAGAACGTCTTCATGCCACGGCGCAGCTCCTGCGCGTAGCCCAGCTGGTGAAGCCGTTCCTCGTCCCTGGACCTTCCCCCGGCGGGCGATGCGGCCATCCGTTGAAACCCTCCTGCTTGCGCACGTCCGATAGCGCTACGATCGCCCCCTCTCGGCGACCGCCCCCATGAGTGCGCAGTAAGGGGCTTTGCGGGGGCCGTGTCAACGTTTGGATCGCGAGGTGGGCCGGCAGGCCCCGGAGGAGCGGCTGATGGGCGACCGGCTTGCCGGCAAGGTCACGATCGTCACCGGCGCGGGCTCCGGAATCGGCAAGGCGAGCGCCATCCGGTTCGCCGAGGAGGGCGCCCGGGTGACCTGCGTGGACGTCAACCGCGACGCCGTGGAGGCCACCGCCCGGGAGATCGGTGAGGCGGCCTTCGCGGTGACCGCCGACGTCAGCGTCGCCGCCCAGGTCAAGGACTACACGGACGGCACGGTCGAGCGCTGGGGCCGCCTGGACGTCGCCTTCAACAACGCGGGCATCAACATCCCGGGCGTCTTTCACGAGGTCCCGGACGAGGTGATCAACCGGACCCTGGACGTGAACGTCAAGGGCTGCATCTACGGCTGTCGCTACGCGATCCCGTACATGCTCCGCCAGGGCGGCGGGTCGCTGATCAACACCACCTCCGTCAACGGCCTCGTGGCGGAGCCGTTCCTGGCGATCTACGCGACGTCCAAGGGCGCGATCGTGATGCTGTCCAAGGGCATCGCGCTCGATTACGCCAAGCAGGGCATCCGCTGCAACGCCCTCGCGCCCGGCTGGGTGGACACCCCCATCAACTACGCGCATGCCGAGATGCTCGGCGGCCTCAAGGAGGTCTACGCGACCATCGACTCGTTCCAGCCGATCGGCCGCCCGGGCACGCCCCGGGAGCTGGCCAACGTGGCGCTGTTCCTCGCCTCCGACGAGTCTTCGTTCGTCACCGGGTCCGTGATCGTCGCCGACGGCGCGATGACGGCCAAGTAGCCGATCCGGCGCCCAGCGCGGGCGCCCTGCGACCCCGAACCCGCGTTCCGCCAACCCGAGCCGCTCACGAGGTCGACACCGATGGCCAAGCACAGCGAGACCCGCGCCCAGTCCGTGCACCGCGCCACGCACGCCCCGCACGGGAAGCACCCCCGGCTGGAGGAGCTGGAGGGCATGGTCCGGTCCGGTGAGATCTACACCCTCGTCGTCGCCATCACGGACATGCAGGGCCGCCTCGTGGGCAAGCGCGTCCAGGCCCAGGCGTT
>JBBRTK010000239.1:0-3148 GCA_038244455.1 Actinomycetota bacterium | reverse complement strand
TGCGCGATCGTCGCTCCGGCGGCGCACGGCCCAGTTCAACCAGAGTTCCTCACGGCTGGGGGAGCGCCGTGATGCCCACCCGACGTACCTCGTCCTCAGCTCGTCCGCATCTGCCGGAGGGGCGTCTCCCGTCCACCGCCCGAGTGCGGGGTCCGCCATCACGAGGAACATGTCCGTCGCGTCTTCGGAGATGAGCGGCGCCAGGTCCAGGTGCGGGGTCGTCAGTCGCATATCGGCGTCGAGAGGGAGATCCGGGAGCACGCCCAGGATCGTAGCGGTCCCATGCGGGGCGAGGAGTTCGCGGCCCCGGGGCGGGCTCGGGCAGGGCGGAAGGTCCCGCATGCGCGGGGCCGTACGGACCCTGTCCGGGCAGCCGCAGGGCAGATGCTTGCTTGGTGAAGACCGAGCCCTCCAGCATCGTGGTTGACGGGAACGAGGCCGCCGCCCGCATCGCCTTCAAAACGAACGAGGTGATCGCGGTCTACCCCATCACCCCGTCCTCGGCGATGGGGGAGTGGGCCGACGCCCGGGCGGCTCGCGGTGAGACCAATATCTGGGGGGTCGTCCCTCAGGTGGTCGAGATGCAGAGCGAAGCCGGGGCGGCGGGGGCGATCCACGGGGCGTTGCAGGCGGGAGCCCTGGCAACCACCTTCACGGCGTCCCAAGGCCTGCTCCTGATGATCCCGAACATGTTCAAGATCGCGGGGGAGCTCACCCCTTTCGTCATGCACGTCGCTGCTCGAACGGTGGCCACCCATGCGCTCTCCATCTTCGGCGATCATTCGGACGTGATGGCGGCCCGTTCGACCGGGTTCGCGATGCTCTGCTCCTCGTCGGTCCAGGCGGCGCAGGACCTGGCCCTGATCGCACAGGCGGCAACGCTGGAGGGCCGCGTGCCGTTCGTTCATTTCTTCGACGGCTTCCGCACCTCGCATGAGGTGAACCAGATCGAGATCGTCACCGACGAGGTCATCCGCGAGATGATCCCGAGCGACTCCGTTCTCCGGCATCGCGATCACGCGCTCTCGCCCGACCATCCCGTGCTCCGTGGTTCGGCGCAGAACCCTGATGTCTACTTCCAGGCGCGCGAAGCCGTGAACCCCTTCTACGACGCGCTGCCGGGGATCGTGCAGTCGGCGATGGACCGGTTCGCCGGTCTGACCGGACACACCTACCGGCTCTTCGACTACGTGGGGGCGCCCGATGCCGAGCGCGTTGTGGTGGCGATGGGGTCGGGCTGCGGCGCTGTCGAGGATGCGATGGACCAGCTCCTGGAACGCGGGGAGAAGGTCGGGCTGGTCAAGGTGCGGCTCTACCGGCCCTTCTCGGCTCAGCATCTGGTGAAGGTGTTCCCTCCGACGACCCGCGCCGTCGCGGTGCTGGACCGCACGAAGGAACCGGGCGCGCCGGGCGAACCCCTTTACCTGGACGTGATGACGGCCCTCGCGGAGCAGCATCAGTTCGGCACCACGACGTTCAGCGAGCTTCCGACGGTGATCGGCGGACGCTACGGATTGTCGTCGAAGGAGTTCACGCCGGCGATGGCGGCGGCGGTCTTCAGGGAGATGACCCAGCCCAAGCCGAAGAACCACTTCAGCGTCGGGATCTACGACGATGTCACCCACCTTTCGTTGGAGGTCGACACCACGGTGACCCACGAAGCGGCCGACGTCTACCGCGCGGTGTTCTACGGGCTCGGCTCCGACGGAACCGTGGGCGCCACCCGCAACAACGTCAAGATCATCGGCGAACACACCGACCTGTTCGCGCAGGGCTACTTCGTCTTCGACTCGAAGAAGGCCGGCTCGATGACCGTCTCGCATCTTCGCTTCGGCCCTCGCCCGATCTCCTCCACCTACCTGATCGACGAAGCCAACTTCGTGGCCTGCCACCAGATGCAGTTCCTCGATCGCATCGATGTTCTCGGTCGAGCCATGGAGGGGGCCACGTTCCTGCTCAACACCCCGTACGGAGCAGACGACGTGTGGGAGCATCTGCCCGTCGAGGTTCAGGGCCAGATCATCGACAAGAGACTTCGGTTCTTCGTGGTGGACGGCTACCAGGTCGCGAGCGAGGCGGGGCTGGGGCTGCGGATCAATACCGTCTTGCAGACCTGCTTCTTCGCCCTGTGCGACGTGCTGGGGCACGACGAGGCCGTGCAGGCGATCAAGGATTCGATCGCGGCCACCTATGGCAAGCGCGGCGAGGCGGTCCTTCGGCAGAACTTCGCCGCCGTGGATTCCGCGGTCGAAGGGCTGGCAGAGGTGATGGTGCCGCGGGAACGTACCGGTGACCTGCACCGGCTCCCACCGGTTCCGGTCGAGGCCCCCGACTTCGTGCAGCGCGTGACGGCGATGATGCTCGCCGGCAAGGGCGACCTGCTCCCGGTCTCTGCGATGCCGGTAGACGGAACCTTCCCGGTGGGTACAGCCAGGTGGGAGAAGCGCGATATCGCCCACGAGATCCCCGTTTGGGATCCGTCCATCTGCATCGATTGCGCCAAGTGCGCGATCGTCTGCCCCCACGCCGCGATCCGTATGAAGGTGTTCGACCCATCGGCGCTTCAGGCGGCGCCTCCGACGTTCCAGGCCAAGGAATGGAAAGGTCGCGACTTCCCCGGGATGCAGATGACCATCCAGGTGGCTCCCGATGACTGCACGGGCTGCGGCGTGTGCGTGGACGTCTGTCCAGCTCATGCGAAGGACGAGGTCAAGCACAAGTCCATCAACATGGAGCCGGCGGACGATCATCGCGAGGTGGAGCGTGAGAACTTCGCCTTCTTCCTGCAGATCCCCGAGATGGATCGCACGCTGGTGAAGGTCGATTCGCTGAAGGGTTCCCAGATGCTCGAGCCGCTCTTCGAGTTCTCGGGGGCGTGTGCCGGCTGCGGGGAGACCCCATACCTCAAGCTCCTCTCCCAGATGTTCGGTGATCGGAGTCTCGTGGCCAACGCCACCGGGTGTTCGTCGATCTTCGGGGGCAACCTGCCGACGACCCCGTGGTCGGCCAACGCCGAAGGCCGGGGTCCGGCGTGGGCGAACTCGCTCTTCGAGGACAACGCCGAGTTCGGCCTGGGGATGCGTTTGGCGCTGGACCAACACCGCACCTACGCGACCGACCTGCTGCACCGGCTGGCCGGTGAGATCGG
>JBBRTK010000238.1:0-3178 GCA_038244455.1 Actinomycetota bacterium | reverse complement strand
CGTAGATCATGATCTCCTCGCTCATCTCAACCTCCTGCGTGTGATGGGCAACAGTCTCACGATTCCGGCCACTCGTTACAGCCCCTGTGAACGAGCGGTGAATCCCGGGTGAAGGTTGCCGGGAACCGGTGCAAGACCCGTCATCGTCGCAGGACACTAATCATGGCGCCGCCTAGCGCGGCGCCCAGGAAGGAGGTGAATACATGCAGACACAGATCGAAAGCCCTGAAGAGCACGCGAGGACGACAATCCTCCACGCGCTGACAAGGAACGACGAAGACATCTGGACCAGGGACAGCCTGGCCAGACGCTTCGGTATCGGCCCCGCACTCGCGGGGAGGATGCTCGCCGAACTGACCGGCGCCGGACTCATCCGGCGACTCCCCGGTCCCGACGACGAGTACACCGCCGCCGGCGCGGGCTACTAGCTAGCCCGCCGGCTGCGCGGTCCAGGACGAGGGCGCCAGCACATCGTTGCCCGCGTTCCGCACGAGCTGCACTCCGGAGCCATCCGCGCTCATCGCGTAGATCGAGATCCCAGCCCAGCCACTGTGGTCGGCGTTCGCTGCCTGCTGAGCCGGCGTTGCGCCACGGTCACTCGCGAACGCCAGCATCGAGCCATCCGGTGACCACACCGGCGTCGCGTCGAACCCATTCCTGTCGGTGAGCTGCACGGGGTTCGAGCCGTCCGCGTTGACGACCCAGATACTCGCCGGCGCGCTGCCATCATCGTAGCTCACCGTCGCGTAGTAGGCGATCTTGGTGCCGTCCGGCGACCAGGCCGGGAAGTGCTCGTAGGTAGGGGTGTTCGTGAGCTGCCTGAGACCGGAGCCGTCGATCCCCACAACGTAGAGGTCGAACTGGGCCTCAGTCTGGTTGGGCGTCGGTACGTTCGGCGAGCCGGTGACCGCCAACTGCGAGCCGTCCGGTGACCACGACACCTGGTTCCAGACTCCGGTCCTGACCACGCGGTCTCCGGTGCCGTCGATGTTGATGACGTGGACATCGCTTTCACCATTCGCACCTTGAACGATGAACGCGAGCGCGCTCCCGTCCGGCGACCATGACGGGAGCTTGCCCGCGGCTCCGGGGACGGTGCGCCGGTTCGTGCCGTCGCTGTTCATGATCTCGATCGTGCTGTTGGCCGAGTCGGCGTTCGACGTGAAGGCGATCATCGAACCATCGGGCGAGTACACAGGCAGGATGTCCTGGCCACCCTGCACAAGCACGGTGGACGCCCCGCCCGCCGCGGGAGCCGTGGACAAGGCTAGCTTGCTCCCTCCGCTCACGTCCGTGTAGGCGATCGTGCCGGACAACCCGCCGTCACCGGGGGAGGTGGTGGGATGTGAAGGCAGCACTTGGAGGAGCAACACCACGACGGCTACTCCCAAAGCGGCGGCGATGGCCATCGCGCCGGCTCGCGACACGCGACGGCGACGGGTGGAAGCTCCATGCAGGCGCTTCAGGCGGTCCTCGACATCGACGGTGAGCGGGTCCGCCGCCCGGGACAGGCGTTCCTTGATCTTCGGATCGGCGGTCATCGCAGGTCCTCCTGTTCGGGCTGGTCGGGAAGGGTGAGGTGGGCGCGCAGGGCGCGTCGGCCGCGCATGAGATGGACGCGGACCGTGCCCTCGCCCATGCCGAGCATCCGGCCGATAGCAGCGGCGTCCATGTCCAGGTAGTCGGCCAGCACCACGCACTCGCGCTGGCGGATGCTCACCGTGCCAAGTGCGTTCGCGATGTCGAGCCATTCGGCGGTAACGCCTACCCGGCCCTCGGACTCGGTGCGACGATCGATCAGATGCAGGGTTGCCACCGACGCAAGCCGCGCTCGACGGGCGTGCGACCGTGCCAGATTGATGGCCGTTCGGAAGACCAGGTTGCGGGCGTGATCCTCCGAACCCAGGCTGGCCCAACGCGGAAGCACTCTCGTGAACGCCTCCTGGGCGAGGTCGGGGCCCGCCACCGGGTCGCGGCTGACCAGCGCAGCGGTCCGGGCCACCGAGGCGAACCAATCGCGGAAGCACGTGTCGAAGTCGAGCGGATCTGCATGAGCGATGTCGGGCGCGGCTCGGGGCGGGATCTCGATATCCATCACCTGTCCCTACTCGCGGGCGGACCGGAACGTATACACGCGTCCCAGAATCGTTCCGCCTCTTGTTCCAGTGCCTCGCGATCGCCGAGCGCCGACAGCCATCCATCCGCGATACCAATCAAGCCGTGGAGCGCCCCAAGCAACGCTCCCGTGACCGCGGCGTTCGTGTCGGTATCGCCGCCGAGCGCGACCACCTCTCGAAGGCCGTCCTCGAAACCGCGTGACTCTCCGGCCATGCGCAGCGCCACCCCGGCCGTGAAGAAGACGAACCCCTGGTCGGGACCGTCGATCGGGCGTTCGATGCCGGCGCCGCCGACAAGGTATTCGAGTTCTTCGCCGCCCTCGCGATCCGCGACAGCTTCCAGCGCCGCGCGGACGGCGGGTTCGGCGGGCTCTCCCCGAACCAGCGCGGCGGTGGCGAGCGCCACCGCGAGGCAGGCCGTTCGGCAGCGTTCGTCCCAGTGGGTGATGGCGGACAGGGTGGGCGCCGCCGTTATGAGGTCATCGGGCCGGTGGGCGTACGCCACGCCGAGCGGCGCGCAATACATGACCGAACCGTTCCCGGCGCTGACCTCAGGACCCCGCTCGGTCACGTAGCGGCGGGCGGGGTCGGGGTCGCCTTCTGCGGCCCAGACCAGGACGCGACGCGTGAGCGTGCCGACGTCGGGCGGGCCGGTGGCAAGCCATTCGACATGCCGGCGCAGCACATCAGCGATATCCAGCTCTCCCTCGGTCGCGGTCAGGGACAGCCAGAGGTTCCGGGCCATCGCAGTGTCGTCGGTCCAGGTCCCCGGCGGCAGGCCGTTCCACGGAAGTTCGAACGCCGGGATCGGCGTGGGGATAGCCGCCGCCCGGCGGAATTCGAACGGAGCGCCCAGCGCGTCCCCCACCACGAGCCCGAGCACCGACCCGACCACTCGCTCCCGCTCTGAGGACATCCGCGTAGCCTAGCGGGGCGTCGCCAGGCCATCGCTGCAGGTCAGTGCCCATGGCTGGTACATTCGGTGGGCAGCAAGGGCACGAGCTTCCGCAGTTCATCGCCGTTCGGCGAGCCAACTACACGGTCAGGGGTCTACGACCCGG
>JBBRTK010000237.1:0-3205 GCA_038244455.1 Actinomycetota bacterium | reverse complement strand
GTTCAACACCTCCCGCGTGCTGGAAAGCACGAAGATGACGATCGACGAGATGCGCCAGGAAACGGTACCGCTGCTTCGCGAAGTACGGACCTCCGTGGAGAAGACGAACCGGGAACTGGACCGCGTCGACGGCATGCTGAAGTCTGCCGGGAACGTGGTGGAGCGCGTCGAGCGGCTCTCCGGTCTAGTGGAGCAGGCGGCCGCCAGCCCTTTGGTGAAGATCATCTCCCTCGGCGCCGGTCTCAAGGGCGCCGTGTCGAAGGTGACCGGCAAAGGCAAGAAGTAGCGTGCGCCGCGGGTTCTGGGTCGCGCTCGGCCTGGGCGCCGGGGCCACCGGCGCCGTCATCGCATCACGGTGGACCACGAAGCAGGCCCGGCGCGTCGCGCCGCAGACCCTGGCCCGCGAGGCCAAGAGCGGGCTCCTCGATCTCTCGCGCCTGGTGTCCGAGTCCCTCGCGGAGGGCAAGCAGGCGATGCAAGCCCGCGAGCGCGAGCTGCGCGCCGAACTGAACGGCCACGCGGCCACAGCACCGTCCGCCCCGTCGGCCGCCGCATCCGACGACCCGGCTGCCTGAGCCGGCCGGACCCGGCCGCTAGACTCACGCGCGTGAACGGCGACCAGATCCGCGAGACGTTCCTGACGTTCTTCGAGGAACGCGGCCACAAGCGCGTGGCCAGTTCGTCGCTGATCGCGGCGCCTGAGAGCGGGTTGCTCCTGACCGGCGCGGGGATGGAGCAGTTCATCCCGTACTTCCTGGGGCAGACCCCTTCTCCGTTCCGGCGAGCGACCAGCGTCCAGAAGTGCTTCCGTGCCAACGACATCGAGAACGTGGGCCACACCGCCCGTCACCTCACGCTCTTCGAGATGCTCGGGAACTTCTCGTTCGGCGACTACTTCAAGCGCGAGTCCTGCGGATGGGGACTGGAGTTGGTCACCGAAGGATTCGGGATCGACCCGGAACGGCTCTGGATGTCGGTGTTCGAGTCGGATGAGGAAGCCGCGGGGATCTGGCTCGATCTCGGGATCCCGCAGGAACGGATCGTTCGCCGAGGGAAGGCGGATAACTACTGGTGGACGCACGCCGCAGGCCCTGCCGGGCCTTCGAGCGAGATCTTCGTCGACCGGGGCTCGCAGTACGGACCGGACGGCGGACCCGACGCCGATGAAGATCGGTTCATGGAGATCTGGAACCACGTCTTCATGCAGGATCAGGTTGACGGAGAAGCGACCATCCTGGGTGAGCTCCCCGCGAAGAACATCGACACCGGCTCCAGCATCGAGCGGGTGGCGACGGTGATGCAGGACAAGGCCAACATCTTCGAGACGGATCTCTTCGTTCCGCTCATCGAGATCGCGGAGTCGCTCTCCGGCAAGCGCCATGGCGACGACGACCGAACCGACGTCTCCCTGAAGGTCATCGCCGAACACGGGCGTTCCGTCTCGTTCCTCATCGCGGACGGGGTCCAGCCCTCGAACGAAGGGCGCGGCTACATCCTTCGCCGCATGCTCCGGCGAGTGGTCAGCCACGCTCGGAAGCTGGGCATCCAGAAGCCCGTCATGGAGCCGCTGGTGGAGCGAACGGTCGAACTGATGGGCCACGCCTACCCGGAGCTGCGCGAGAACCGCGCGTTCATCCTGCAGGTGGTGGGCTCGGAGGAGGAGCGTTTCGGCGGGACGCTCCGCAAGGGCATGGAGATCCTGGAGACCTCCATGCAGGAGCTGAAAGGGAAGGTGGGAACCCTGCCCGGGGATGTGGCGTTCGAGCTGTCCGACACGTTCGGGTTCCCCCTGCAGCTGACCGAGGAGCTGGTCGAGGAGTTGGGATCCACCGTCGACGTGGCCAGGTTCGAGGAGCTGCTCCAGGAACAGAAGCGGCGCTCGCGGGATTCCGCGAAGAAGGTGCCGATCGGGCTGGACGCTGGCGCGGCACCGCCGTCGTCGTTCGTCGGTTACGACCGGTTGGAGGCAGAGGGTCGGATCGGCGCACTGCTAGATCCCGAGTTCCGAGAGCTGCCCGCTGCCGAAGAGGGCGAGGAGGTCCGGCTCTTCCTGGAGGTCACGCCCTTCTATGCGGAGGGCGGCGGTCAGGTCGGGGATCACGGACGCGTGCGGACCTCGAGCGGCGTGATCCACGTCACCGACACCCAGAAGGTGGGGGACCACTCGATCATGCACGTCGGTGTCGTCGAGTCCGGCGAGGTACGCGCGGACCAAGAGGTCCATGCGCAGGTCGATGTCGAGCGGCGGGAGGCAACCGCCAGATCGCACACCTCGACGCACATCATCCACTGGACCATGAAGCACCTGTTGGGTGAGCACGCCCGCCAAGCGGGCTCGCTGGTGGCGCCGGGCCGCCTCCGGTTCGACTTCCCCCACCCAACGGCCGTCCCTCGCGACATCCTGGACGAAGTGGAGCTCGAGGCCAACCGTCGTCTCGCCCGCGACGACGAGATCACGATCTTCGAAACATCGATGGCCGAAGCGAAGTCGCTGGGCGCCACGGCGCTGTTCGGCGAGAAGTACGGCGACGTGGTCCGCGTCGTCGAGGTGGGGGACTACTCGCGCGAGCTCTGCGGCGGGACCCACGTGCGACGCACCGGCAACGTCGCCGTCGTGAGGATCCTGCACGAGGGTTCCATCGGCGCGGGTATGCGCCGGGTCGAAGCCCTGGTCGGGCCGGACGCGCTGCGCGAGATCAACGCCGAACGCGCGCTGCTGGACGGTCTGGTGGCCGCGCTCGGATCGAAGGATCCACGCGCCGCGCTCGAACACGCCCGGCGCGTCATCGAGGAGAACAAACGCCTCAAGAACGAATTGGGCATCCTCCGGGCAGGGGATCGGGACGCCGTGCTCGAGCGGCTCGCGGGGAGCGCCCAGCCCGTGGACGGCGTGTCGTTGATCGTGGCCGAGGTGCCGGGGGAAGACATGGGAGGGCTCCGTGACCTGGCGCAGCGCCTGCGGGACAAGCTCGCCGCTCAGCCCGCGGCCGTGGTCTTGGGCAACGGCGATGGCGGCAAGGCGCAACTCGTAGCGGCCTGCACCGCAGGGGCGTTGGAGCGAGGCGTGAGTGCGCCAGAGCTGCTTCGCGACGCGGCGGCGCAGGTTGGAGGCGGGGCAGGAGGCAAGGACATCTTGGCCAACGCCGGTGGCAAGCGCCCCGAGCAGGTCGGGGCGGCGCTCGCCGGCATCCCGGCGCGGCTGACG
>JBBRTK010000236.1:0-3222 GCA_038244455.1 Actinomycetota bacterium | reverse complement strand
TCGTAGCGGCGGGCCTGGGCGCCGGTGGAGCGGGCCGGCTTAGCTTCGGGCCGGATCGACCGCGTCAAGCAGGCGCCGCGACGCCTTGGTCACGTCGCGAACCGCCGCCTGGAACGCGTCCTCGTTCTTCTTCGACGGCTCGCGATATCCGCTCACCTTCCGCACGAACTGCAGCGCCGCCGCGCGGATCTCCTCATCGGTCGCCGGCGCCTCCGTGCCCCTGAGCGTCTTGATGCTTCTGCACATGAACCCGACCCTACCGCGACCGGCGGCTCACGGGCGAACGAGGTCGCGGATCCGGGCCGCGGCCGCCCGCGCCCGCATGACATCGGCGTCCGAAGGCTTGGACCGCGCGAAACGCTCCGCCTCGAACGTCCGCACCACCAACCCGGCGGCCTCCACCACATCGGGGGGAAGGGCCGGATCGGCCCGCAGTTCGCGCAGATACTCGCTTGGCGTTCGATGGGAGCGCCGTGGGTGTCCGGCCGGGGTGAGGGCGTCCGTCAGGTCCCGGAAGGCGGTCCCGGCTCCGGCCTCCGGCGGTTCCTGTTCACGCCGTCGTGGGCGACGCCACAGCACCGCGACCGCAGCGGCGAGGGCTGCCGCCGCCACTGCTCCCGCGTGGTGCCACGCCCACGCGGCCCCCCGCCCGATGCCTCGCACCATGACGCCGGCCGCGGTCTTCGCCGGCGCCGGGATCACGCGGCGGGCGAAGTTCCCGATAGCCGCCAGCACCTGCGGCGTCACGAAGCGCGCGCCTGACCCCGACGCCTGCGGCACGCCGAACGTCGGGTCGTACGGCACCCATCCGATGCCCGGGTAGTACACCTCGAGCCACGCGTGTGCGTCGGACTGCTTGACCTCGTAGTACCCGGTCAGCGGATCCCATGTGCCGGGACCGAATCCCGTCACCAGCCTCGTCGGGATGCCCTGGGTTCGGAGCATCACGGCCATGGCGCTCGCGATCTGCTCGCAGAATCCTCGATGGGTCACGAAGAGGAACCGGTCCACGGTGTCCACCCCGGCCGGGTCACGGGCGACGTTGAGGTCGTACTGGGTGTTGGCCGCGATCCAGTCCTGGACGGCGATGACCCTGTCGTATTCGGTTGCCTTGCCCGCGGTGATGCGGGCCGCGAGTCCGGCCACGCGCTGCGGCATCGTGTCGGATAGCTGCAGGTACGCATCGTTCGGGGGGACCGACAGAGGCGGGGCACCCCTGAGCATCTGCGGATCGGTGATCGGGACGTTCGAGACGACGGAGTAGACCATCCCCGCGTCCAGGAAGATCGGCGAGCGCACCGAGTCGTAGCGGTCCGCGCGAAGCCCTGCTGCCGGGAAGTAGATCTGATCCGGCCTATAGGCGGCGAACAGCACGTTGGGCTGGGGAGAGTCGATGTAGAACGTCTCGGTGAGCTGGGTGGTGGGGACGTAGTCCGAGGGGTTCGCGGGCTGGGACATCAACGCCTCGCCGCTACCCTCGGATGGCAGCGCGGTCGTGGTCGTATCGCCGATCGTCCACGTGGAGCCGTCGAACGTATCGAATACCTCGGCTCGCCAGAGCGAGGCCTGCGAGGATCGCACCCGAAACGCGATGTCATTCGAGAGCTGGCCGCGCGCGCGCAGATCGACCACGTCGCTGAAGCCCGGATAGGCGCCCGAAGCGAAATCGACCACGCCGCCCGACGGGAGCGGCAGACCCGGGTTGGCAACGCTGCCCTCGAATCCTCCGACGGGATGCGCCCCGCCGAGCGAGAACGGCGGCGTATGCACGAACGTCCCCGGGAGCCGGGGCATCACCAGGAACACCGCGAGGGCCGAGACCGTCACCACCAGGCCGCTCAGCCCGGCGAGCCGCACCGGCGCGGCCCGCCCCTTCCCCGACCGGAACCGCCTGACCGAGATCGCGGGGGTGAGCGCTCCGGCGGGCGGCGCGCTGGACAGGAACAACCACACCGACGCCAGTACGGCCCAGGGAACCATGAACCAGATCAAGCTCGGGGTGAGGGAGAGCGCCCCCGCCTCGGCCATGAGCACCACGCTCGAGACCATCGAGAACGACAGGTCCCGGCGCCTCGGCACGTCGAACGAGTGCAGGACCTGAACCCACAGGAACAGCGCCGCCAGCGGGATCCTTGCCTGGTCCACCGTGGTGGCGATGCGCACCGAGCTCAGGAACTGGGTGAACGCGACCAGCAGCCCGATCGACAGGAGGATCTTCGTGGTCAGGTTCGAGTTGTGGCGTTGGCGATAGGAGAACAGGTAACCGGCTGGCGCAGCGAGCAGCGCGCAAACCGCGGTCGCCCCGTCCACCGCGCCCTGCCGCACCACGGCCAGGATCGCCACCTCGACGGCCATCGCGGCCACCAGCCGCATCGTCGCCGAGTCCTCGACCGCGCCCTTCGTTCGGATGGTGAGCTTCATCGAGCACCGGCCCCGAGCCGGAGCACCTTCGCCAGGTCGTCCTCGCCGGGCGCCCACCGATAGACCTCGGCACCCACGGCCTCCAGCCGGGACACGAGTTCGTCGGTGGCCGATGCCGACAACACGGAGCCGGCGGGCGCGATCGACGGATCGATCTCGACGATCACCGCGACCGCAGAGTGAACGGACTCCAGGAGGCCCGCGAACGCCGGCGTCAGTCTCTCCGCGTCGTTGCTCCGCCAGGTGGGGAACGCCAGGACGGCCGTTCGCACACCCCGAAGTTCATCTCCGAGGGCCTCGAGCAGTTCATCCAGCCGGAGGCCCCCACCGGGGCGGAGAAGGGCGAGCCACTCCAGGAGTTCGTGTTCGTCCGCGCGGACCAGCGAGTGCGCCGCGCCGTCCCGGGCGGTGATGAGCCGGGCGCCGTGACCTTGGGTGAGCGCGGCCAGCGTGATCGACGCCGCCGCCGAGCAGCAGCGGTCGAGCGGCGTCCACTCTGTGCCCAGGTCGTTGGAGGTGTCGATGATCAGCGCCAACCGCCGGGTGGTTTCCTCCTCGAACTCGCGGACGATGAGGGCCCCGTGGCGCGCCGTCGACGGCCAGTGCACGTGCCGCATCCCATCACCGGGCCGGTATTCGCGAACGCCCATGAACTCCGGTCCCTGGCCCATCCTCCGATAGGGGTGGACCGATCGTTCCTGGGTATCCGCCGGGTGGATGAACGGCAGCGGCCCCAACGGCGTCACTGCAGGCAAGACCAGCGTTGTGCCCTCGAGTTCGATCCGGCGCCGGGCCACCGCC
>JBBRTK010000235.1:0-3229 GCA_038244455.1 Actinomycetota bacterium | reverse complement strand
CTACCGGTCGCCGGTGCCCGTCGCGGAGCTCGCCGCCGGCTTCTACCGGGGCGAGATCCGGCCCGAGCCGATGGGGGAGGGTGGCCGGCCGGCGGTCGTGAAGGCCGTGGAGCCGGGAAGGGCGACCGTGGAGGAGGTTCGCCGACGCCTCCACGACCTGGTCGAGGTCCAGGGCGTGCGGCCGTGGGACATCGTTGTCCTGTCCGGTCAGTCCGCGGCCCACAGCGACGTGTGGCGCGAACGGCGGTTCGGCAACCTTGAGCTCTGGAACGGGGCGATCGACGACGCGGGCGCGAGCCTGGGCCTGGCGGCCGACGAGGTGCCCGACGAGCCGCCGGACGCGGGGATCGTGCGCTTCGAGACCGTGCGCCGCTTCAAGGGCCTGGAGCGCCCGGTCGTCATCCTGTGCGAGCTGCCCGAGGAGCACGCGCGCCTCGACCAGCTCCTCTACACCGCGCTGACGCGGGCGACGGCGCATCTCGTCGTGCTCGTGCCACCCAAGCTGTCACAACGGTTCGCCAGCATAAGGCCCAGATGACGCCGTACCAGCAGATCCAGACCAGGCAGGGCCCCGGGCTCCTCGTGCGGGCCCTCTGGCTCCTGTCCATCGGCTGGTGGCTGACCGGCATCGTGTCCGCGCTCGCCTGGCTTGCGATGATCACGATCATCGGGCTGCCGGTCGGCATCCATCTCGTGAACCACATCCCGACCGTGCTCACGCTGCGTCCGCGGACGAGGGAGACGCGGCTGGCGTGGGACGCGTACGGCCGGCCGGTGGGCTTCGAGACGAAGATCCCGCAGCCGCACTGGATCGTCCGCTTCATCTGGTTCGTGTTCGTGGGCTGGTGGCTGTCGGCCGCGGTCATGTCGCTCGGCCTTCTCCTCGTCTGCCTCATCGTCACCTTGCCGCTCGGGCTGATGCTCTACAACCGCGTGCCCTTCGTGGCGTCGCTGTACCGGTATTAGGGGAGCCGCGCATGGCCATCGCCGCGCCGCCCGCGGACACCAGGCCGACGCTGCCGTCGGGCTTCAGTTACTCCTCACTGTCCACGTACGCCGCGTGCCCGCTGCGCTACCGGTTCTCGTACGTGGAGCGGATCCCCGGGCCGGAGTGGCCGCGCGCGCCGCTGGCGTTCGGGTCGATGGCGCACGAGGCGCTGGAGGCGTTCACGCGCGAGCGCCGGGAGCGTGCCGCGGCCGGCGAGCCCCTGCCCGTGCGCCAGGACCTGGACCGGCTGTTCTCCGCCGCCTGGGACCCCACGCAGTTCGATTCCGCGGAGACCGTCGCCGCCTTCGAGACCCGGGTGGCCAACCTGCTGGACAACTTCCTGGCGGACGAATGGGCGCGGGACGGCGAGACGCTGGCGGAGGAGCTGGGCTTCGAGCTCGCCCTGGACGCGGCGGACGGCGCGGACCCGGTGCGCCTGTACGGCGTCATCGATCGCATCGACCGGCTCCCGTCCGGCGGCATCGAGGTCATCGACTACAAGACCGGCCGTCCGTGGTTCGCGGACTCGCTGGCGGACAACCTCCAGCTGACGATCTACGCGCTCGCCTGCCGGGACGCCCTGGGCCTGGGCAGGCCGGAGCGCGTGACGCTGGACTTCCCGGAGGTCCCCGTCCGCCTCTCGACGATCCGCACGGACGCGGAGCTGGACGCCGCACGCTCCATGCTCGCGACCCGGGTGCTCCCGATCCGCGCCGCCGAGTTCACCGCCACGCCCGGCGACGCCTGCCGCTGGTGCGACTACTCGGCGATCTGCCTGGATCGCGCGTGATCGGATAGTGACGCGCGGTCGGCGATCTGTGCTGACGAGCGACCGTCGCGAGATCCATTGACTATCCTGGTTCGATGATCGGCATCGCTGATGCGCGGGTTCGTGTCGCAGTCTTCGCCTGGCTCACGGATCAGCGCGAGAGCTTCGGCGAGTCGCTGGCTCGGTCAGACTTGGAGAACTTCATCCTCGACGGTCAGCGGGTTCCGCTGATGGGGCCTCAAGGGATCTGGAAGCCGGCCATTTGCGAACTCCCGCTCTCGATCACCACAACGACAAAGGGCCCGGACGCCGACTCCTTCGATGATCAAAGCGGAACGCTCCACTACGCCTACCGCGGCACGGATCCTAGTCACCGAGACAACGTCGGGTTGCGACGCGCGAAGAACGAGCGCGTGCCGCTCGTTTACTTCCATGCCGTGCATCCAGGGTCGTACGTGGCGGCCTATCCCGCGTTCGTGGTTCGCGACGACCCTGCGCTCCTGACCTTCACGGTGCAGGTCGACGACATCTCGGCAGCGCTGGCTTCCGGTACCGCGACCTACTCAATAGCCGAAGACGGTGCTGAAGCACGGCGCGCGTACGTCACGAGGACCGTGCGCCAGCGACTCCACCAGGTCGCCTTCCGCGAACGTGTGATACGCGCCTACAGCGAGCGCTGCGCGCTCTGCAGCCTGCGACACCAGGAACTTCTGGATGCTGCACACATCACGCCAGATCGGGATCCCGAAGGAGAGCCCGTCGTCAGCAACGGCGTCGCGCTCTGCAAACTGCATCACGCCGCATTCGACCGGCTCTTCTTCGCCATTCGGCCCGACTACACCATTGAAGTCCGGCCTTCGATCCTTCTCGAACACGATGGTCCGATGCTTGTGGTGGGTCTTCAGCAGATCCACGAGAAGCGGATCTTCCTTCCTCGCCGACACGGCGACCTGCCCGACCCAGCTCGTCTCGAGCGTCGCTACGCGGAGTTTCTCGCGGCCGGATAGGCCGTCAGTCGTCTCGCAGGGTCTCATCCTTCTACTCATCGGCACTTCGTGACCAGCGACCTGTTGACAACGTTCGCGCCGGCACGCCCCGTTCTCGGCCGATCGGGGCGATACTTCGTGTATGCCCACCGCCGTCGCGCTTGATTCCCTGCTAACGGCTGCCCGGGACGCCGGCCCCCTCGACCGTATCGATCTTCGTGACCGCATCGCCGCCCACGGCGACCTGGCCATCGAGGCCATGACCGATTGGCTTGGTGAGCCCAAGCTCGCCGCCTTCGCCGTCCGCGTGCTGGAGCGGATCGGCCAGGACCCGGAGCACCGCGGGGCGGTCGTCGCCACGCTCGGCTCGGTTGATCGCGAGCACCAGGCGCAGCCGCTGCTCCGCGACCTCGATTCGGCCCTCCTGACCCTTGGCGTCCCCGTCCGTCGAACGCCCGTGAAGGCCGCGACGAATGGGCCCGCCCG
>JBBRTK010000234.1:0-3252 GCA_038244455.1 Actinomycetota bacterium | reverse complement strand
GGGCCCCGCTCAGGAAGACGCATCCTTTACCGGGCGGTCATCCGGCGGAGACGGCGTCGAAGACGTGGTCGTGATGGTTCGCGCCCCCCCGAAGAGTCCTGCGAGCAAAACCACTAGTGACCCGGCAAGCGATACCCATGCACCCGTTTCGAGCGCTCCAGAGGTAGCGGAACGGTACACCTCGATCGCGAACAAGATGATCGCGATGATTCCGAGCGCACCGGCCAGTCTCGTGAGCCATCCCGAACCCAACGCAAGACTCAGCACGGCGATGAGCCCAAGACCGATCGTCACGATCCCGAGGCTTGAGATGAAGTTCGAAGCGCCATTGATAGACGTACTCCACAGCGCCCGGATGCCGATCTCCGTCCCCGCGATGCTGTTCGTCCAGGCAAGGAAGGATCCGATGATCATCCCGCCCGCCCCGAGGAGCGCGAGCACGACCCGCATCGCTGATGCGGAGGTGTCGGTCCCGGTGGTGCTCGTTCGATATGCCATGTTCCACCTCCCTTTCCTCTGAGGTCCTTCCCCGGCGAGCCACGAGTCACACCTCACGTTTAGGTGATTGAACCGGGGTAGGTGACGGGCGAGGTAGATAGCTACACGCTCCGCCACATCGGGGCAGCCGACGACGAGGTCTGACCGCAGGCCGCTACGCGCTGGATCGGTTCGATATGGTGTTTCTCCTCAGGGCAGAAAACGTCCGGCTCGCGAAGGTGGCCGAGATAGCCGCCGGCGGATCTGCTGAACTTCGGCATGGCGATGACCCACAGACGAGACGCCCGAACCTCTCTCAAGGTCGGCCGTTTACGAGGTTACGACCCAGCTTGATCAGCCTTGCAGGGCCTTACTGATGTTCTCAGCCGCCTCCTTCGCGGAGACATTTGCCGCTTCCGCAGCCCGCTGCAATTTGTCTTGCGTGATGTGATCCTCATTGCCGTGGCTTTCGTTCGGTTCACCGCACCCACATGACAGGCACATCAGACGCTCCTCCTTTGGTCTCGGAATCCCCAGCTCTACCCCCGACGACCTGAGCGCAAACCAGACCAAGGGCGAAGACTGGGGGACAAGGCGCGATTTCCGTGTCTGGAACCCTGCGGAGCCAACTACGTGTGCCGATCGCATGCCGTTGCGGACCGGCTCATCGGCTTTCTCGCTGCTTGATTCACCTCCACCCGGGCTGCTTGCCAGGCCGACCAATGTCCTGACACCAAGGCCCATAGAGAGAGCGGCGACATAGGTGACACTGCTAACACAATGGGTCGCAACCGACACTGGAATCATCAGGGTCTGTCCCCAGTCAGTTGTGTGATGACCGCAAGCAACCCGATCGTTCGGTGGGATCTTCCAAGGATCACGACGCCGAGCTCACGAACCGTATCCCACGCACGCCAGGCGCGGAGATGATCCGATCTGGCCTCCGGACGACGTCACCGGCGCATGAACCGCGGTACCGTCTGTGAGTGGCCCTATCGCATGTCTGGGAGATCCGCTCGCCTGAGGGCGGCGCGAAGGGCCTGGAGTTTGCGCGCGCCGAGATGGACGCCATCCACCGAACGGTTCTCGTCCATGCCGCGCCGACGGCCATGGAGATCGTGGTCACTGCCGACGGGGTCGTGGTCGCGGGGGCGGAAGATCTTCGGGACGACGCCCACTCGACGCCGATGTCCCGCTTGCGACTCGACGGAGCGAGGATCACGCGCGAGAACGTCTGGCCCTCAGCCGATGACGTCGGCCTGCCGGTGATCCTTCCCGGTGGCGAGGTCGGGATCCTGCTCGCATGGTCCAACACCAGCGACGGAAGCGAGTGGACGTGGCGGGTCGAGTTCCACAACCACGCCTGAGCGCGATAAGACGACCCGGTTGCTCGCGGCACACCACTCGGCGACTCTGGAGTTTAGTCGGGTGACAGAGGGGAAACATCGAGTGGGGGCTCATTTGAAGCAACTGCAGGAGGCCGTGCGCCGGGTCGACCAGTTCCAGCAGTCACGACGACCGGCCGCGTTCGTGTTCGGAACGGTGAAGAAGTTCGGTGACGATCAGGCGGGGAACCTTGCGGCGCTCGTCGCCTACTTCGGGTTCTTCTCCCTGTTCCCGCTGCTGATGGTCGCCGTGACGGTGCTCGGCATGGTCACGTCCAACAACACAGCTCTTAGGACCACGGTCCTGAACTCGGCGCTTCGCAACTTCCCCGTGATCGGCACACAGCTGGGCCAGAACGTGAAAGCCCTGAACGGGGGTGGCCTGCCGCTCGTTTTGGCATTGATCCTCACGCTCTGGTCGGGTCTTGGTGTCATCAAGGTCTTCGAGAACGCGATGGACACGGTGTGGAACGTTCCGTTGAAGGACAGGGCCAACTTCGTCGGTTCGACGGCTCGGGCGATGATCATGCTCGTGATCTTGGGTGTGTTGATGCTCGCGTCGAGCCTGGCGGCTGGGATCGGTGCAGGCGCTCACGGTGGCTGGCTCGTCCTTGTGGGCACACTCTTGGCCCTAGGGCTGAACATCGTCCTGTTCCTGTTCGCGTTCCGGATCCTTACGAGCGCGGACGTCTCCTGGTCGACGGTGGCACCCGGAGCGGTCATCGGGGCTATCGCCTGGACATCGCTCGAAGCGGCCGGCGGATACTACGTGGGACATCAGCTCCAAGGAGCCGGCGAGGTGTACGGGACGTTCGGGATCGTGATCGGTCTCTTGGCGTGGATCTATCTGGGGGCTCAGATCACCTTGTTCGCAGCGGAGCTCAACGTGGTTCGTCGCGATCACTTGTGGCCGCGCAGCCTCAGCCAGCCGCCCTTGACGCAAGCAGACCGCCGCGCCTTCGCCCGCTACGCCAAGCAGGAGGAGCGGGTTGACGAGGAACAGGTGCATGTCCGCATCGAAGATCGGCCCTGACGTGCAACGAAGTTGTGCTCATATGAGGGCGAACGTGTCAGCACCGGGCGAGAAGGAGACTGAAGCCAGATGGCAGAACACTTCGATGTGGTGGTGATCGGCGGAGGGGGCACCGGCTCCGAGGTCGCATTCCAACTTGCCGCCGCTGACGCCGGCCTGAGGATCGCCATCACTGAGCGAGACAAGCTCGGCGGTGAGTGCAACCACTACGGATGTGTCCCCACCAAGGTCATGCTCCGCAGCGCGAAGATCGCCGCCGCGGCGAGGGATGCCGGCCGTTTCGGCGTGCGCATCCCTCGGGTCGAGGTGGATTTCCCCGCGGTCCTGGAACGGACCCGGCAGATCATCCGAACCCAG
>JBBRTK010000233.1:0-3254 GCA_038244455.1 Actinomycetota bacterium | reverse complement strand
CATAGCGCTCAGCCCGAGCCTCTGGTGGAACGCCCAGGCCCTCGTGCGCGACGCCACCGAGCGCCTGAGGTCACAACCGGCGTTGACGGGAACCCTATACCTGGCGAGTGCCGGCGACGACGACCGCGGCGACGCCGTCAAGGGCATGGCCGAGGCTCTGCGCGCTGCTGCCCCGAAGGGTTTGACCTGGTACTACGAGCCGCGGTCCGACCTGCGCCACAGCACGATCTATCGCGGCGCTTCTCCCGGCGTGTTTCGCAAGCTTTTCCCGCCGCGGTGAAGTGAGGCATGGTCGCCTGGCCCTGATGCTCCTTCTCCGGATACCCATCTGGTTCTGGAGATCCCGCTCGTCTGCCGGAGGTGCGGCGCCTCCTGGAAGATTCCGCTGGAGCTCCGTCCGGAGCTCTCCTGGTCTGGTTGATTTCGGCGCTCGGAGCGGTCGTGACCACGGCGGCGGTGACCTTTGCAGGCATGACCATAATCCGCGACGGCAGCTGAGAAGAGAGGACTCATGAAGAAAGTCTGGCGGCTGGTGCTCGTGGCTTCCTTGCTCGCCGAGTGCGTGGGGGCGCAGCGCGCGAAGGCGCCGGCATTCCGGCCTGTGCCGGAGTTGGGCTACCGGGCGTTGCCCGACTTCTTCGAATTTCCCTCCCCGCCGGTTTTCGGTGAGCCGTCCGGAGTGGCGCTGAACTCGAGGGGCCACATTTTTCTCTTTCAGCGGGTCAAACCCATGCTGGCCGAGTTCGATGAGCGCGGGAAGTTTCTCCGCAGCATCGGCGACGGACTGTTCGATCACCCGCACGGCCTGCGGATCGATGCCGAAGACAACATTTGGACGACGGATGACGGCAACCATCTCGTCATCAAGCTGAGTCCCGCGGGTCGCGTTCTTCTGGTTCTGGGCCGAAAGAACTGGGGCGCCGAGGCCGACTGGCTTTTCAACCAACCGGCGGACGTGGCCTTCGGCCGGAACGGCGAGATCTACGTGGCCGACGGCTACGGGAACTCGCGCGTCGTCGAGTTCGATCGCGATGGGAACTTTCTCCGAGCCTGGGGAAAGTTCGGAGACGGTCCCGGCGAGTTCAACTTGCCTCACACCATCGCCGTCGACGGCCAGGGCCGCGTCTACGTGGGCGATCGCGAAAACGAAAGGGTCCAGATCTTCGACGCGGACGGCCGTTTTCTGAAGGAGTGGAAGGGCATCGGGTACCCGTACGGCCTGGTCATCACGCCGGACCAGCACCTCTGGATGTCCGACGGCGGCTACGACCGGATCGTCGAGCTCGACCCGGACGGGAAGATTCTCGGCGCAATCGGCGAGCCGGGCCATCGCCCGGGGCAATTCGCATGGGCCCACTTTCTCGCCGTCGGCCCGGATCGCAGGATCTACGTCGCGGACGTCCTGAACTGGCGTTTCCAGGTCTTCGCGCCCACGGCGCCGCCCGGAAGGATGGCCCGATACGTCCCGTCGAAGCGGATGTTCTGGGATTCCACCCCCAGCACCGGCTGGTCTTCCCGGCAGACGCAGCTTCCCAAGAAGTGACGTTCGTAGGGTCCATGAACAGTCACGTTGATGGCCGACTCCGGCCTGAAGTACCTGAGCACCGACGTGTACGGTCGATCGGACTCGTCGTAAAGTCGGGAGCTCGGCGCGCGCCGCCGTGGCGTACCGTCAGGCGGCTTTTCTGGAGGTAGCAGGTGTCCAGACTGCGTATGAGGATCTCGATGTCGCTGGACGGTTACGTTGCCGGGCCGGACCAGAGCGTCGACAATCCCCTCGGGATCGGCGGCATGCGCCTGCACGAGTGGGTATTTCCGCTCGAGGCGTGGCGGAAGATGCATGACCTCGAGGGTGGAGAGGCCAACGAAAGCACGCGCGTCGTCGAGGAGTCCCTGGCGAACATCGGCGCCTCGGTGATGGGGCGCAACATGTTCGGAGGCCACCCGGGTCCCTGGAATCCCGCGAAGCCGTGGAACGGGTGGTGGGGAGCCGACCCGCCGTTCCATCACCCGGTCTTCGTGCTGACTCACTACGCGCGGCCGCCGCTGGAGCTCCAGGGCGGAAACACCTTTACGTTCGTTACCGAAGGCATCGAGGCCGCGCTCGAACGGGCACGGCGGGCCGCAGGCGGCCAGGACGTGTCGCTCGGCGGGGGCGCGAGCGCCGCCCGGCAATATCTGAGCGCCGGACTCGTGGACGAGATGGAGATCAGTCTCGTGCCGATACTTCTCGGCGGCGGCGAGAGGTTGTTCGACGGGGTCGGCGACGACCTGCATGGGCTCGAGCTGGTCCGGACGGTCGCGGCGCCGAGGGTCACCCACCTCAAGTTCGAGAAACGTCGACGGCCGAGCTCGGCCTGATAATGGCGTTTCGAGTCGCACGCCCGGTCTGGCCGATGTCGCTCTGCCTCGCAATCGGCGTGGGAGGTCCCATCGCCATCGTTCTGCTCACGCGCTCGCGCTAGTTCCGGGGAACCTTCCATGCGCGTTGCGATCTTCGGCACGGGGGGCGCGGGCGGTTACTTCGGCGCTCAGCTCGCACGCGCCGGCGAAGACGTGACCTTCATCGCTCGCGGGGAGCACCTCCAGGCGATCCGCGCCCACGGGTTGACGGTCGAGACGCCCCACGGGGAGATCGTCATTCAGCCGGCGCGAGCGACCGACGATCCGTCGCAGGCCGGAGTCGCGGACGTCGTCCTGGTCGGCGTGAAGTCGTGGCAGGTGGTCGAGGCGGCCCACGCCATGCGGCCCCTGATCGGTCCGGAGACTTTCGCAGTGCCTCTGCAGAACGGGGTGGAAGCGGCGTCGCAGCTGGCCGAGGTGCTCGGCGCCAATCACATCGTGGGGGGAGTGTGCGGAACGCTGAGCTGGGTGATCGCTCCCGGCCGGATCCGCAGCATCGGCGACGTCCACTTCGTCAAGCTCGGTGAGCTGGACAATCGCGTGAGCGAACGCTGCGAGCGCTTGCGGGCCGCATTCGAACGAGCCGGCGTGAACGTGGAAATTCCCGCGGACATCCGCCAGGCGCTGTGGGGGAAGTTCCTGTTCGTCGTGTCGCTCGGCGGCGTGGGCGCCGTGACGCGAGTTCCGGTCGGGGTGATCCGGACGGCGCCCGAGACCCGGCAGATGCTGACCCGATGCATGCAGGAGATCCTGGCGGTTGCGCGCGCGCGCGACGTGCCGCTGGCCGATGAGATCGTCGCCGACCGGCTGGCGTTCATCGACTCCCTGGCCCCGGATGGAACGACGTCGCT
>JBBRTK010000232.1:0-3331 GCA_038244455.1 Actinomycetota bacterium | reverse complement strand
GCGTCTCCGCTCTGGGACCCCAAGGGCGAACGCATCCGCGCCTAACCCTTCCGGCTTCGCTTGGGCTGCCTGGACTCCCACACCTGCTGGATCGGCCCCGGGACGTCCTCCCCGACGAAGATCGACCCGTTCCAGTAAGCCTCGATGCGCTTGTTCTTCAAGCCCTTGAGGTCTAGATGGAGTTCCTCCGGAAGGGCCAATCGCCCGAAATCGTGGTGGAGGGTGATGCCCGCGTCCTCCGCCACCTTGAACCGATGGGGGCGCCGCGAACTCCGGGTGAAGCTGGACTTCTTGCTGGCACGCGGCGGTTCGCAATGGGCCTCGAGCCACACGTACGACCCGACCGGCCCGCGTCGAGGGTCCAGCCACACCCACACGCTGCCACCATGTTCGGCGATGTAGTTCGCAACCTTCGGTGTCGCGACGATCTTCATCGGTGGAAGGTACCTCTCTTCGGCAGAACGTGCGAGAGGCCCCGGCATCGCGCCGGGGCCTCTCGCTGCTGCCGAACCGCTACACGATCTCCTCGGGCGGAATGACCGCGGCGAACTCCTTGTCCTTGCCGACGGTCGCGTAGTAGATGACCCCGACGATGATGATCACCCCGATGATCAGCTCCATCAGCGGGATCGAGTTGAGGAACCCGACATGGAAGTTGACCAACGGGCCTGTGCCGAAGTAGTCGGTCTGCTTCGCCGTCGGGTTGGTGAGGATCCGCAGGGACGCCGAGTCTCCCGTCCACCACACGAGGTTGACGATCATCGCGCCTCCCCACAGGAGCGCGAGGATGTTCACGATCTTGCCCCAGCCACCCAGCTTGAAAGGGGCGTCGGTCTTCGGCCACCCCTTGGCCCTGGCTCGCATGACGGCGATGTTGCCCAGGAAGTAGCTGATGTAGATCATCGCCGTCGCCGCGACCGCGATAACGGTCGCTCCGGTGAACTGGAGGAACGGGATCGCAGCCAGAACGGCAACACCGATGCAGGCGCCGATCGGCGTGTGGAGCCGAGGGTTGACCTTGGCCATCGCCTTCGAGAAGGGCAGCTGGTTGTCACGCGACATCCCGAACGCCAGGCGCACGGTCGACGTCATGATCGACAAGCAGCACACGAAGATCGCCGCCGAGACGATCAACAGATACAGGTCGGAGATCCAAGAGCTGAAGACGGCTTCGATGACCGCTTGAGGCCCGAAGAACCCGGCGATCGCGTCCTTCAGCGAGGGGATCGCCATAAGGGTGCCCCAGAGGAAGATCGCCCCGATCACGAAGGCGCCGGCGATCGATCCGAGGATGGCCTTCGGCGATTCGGCCTTCGGATTCTTCGTTTCCTCCGCCAACGTCCCCGCCGTGTCGAAGCCGTAGATAACGAACAGACTCATGAACATCGCGACCAGGAAGTTCGCGGCGGTCACGTGCGTCCCACCGCCCTTGAAGATGACGCCGACCCCTTGGTTGTTGTGGACGATGGCCATGATCAGCGCGAACACCACCATGCCGAGGATCTCGAACACCACGCCGGTGTTGTTCACGATCGCCACGAGCTTCACCCCGTAGATGTTCATGACCGTGATGATCACGAGCGCGACGATGGCCGTCACCAGCTGTGCGTGACTCCCGAGGGTCGTGTTGAAGTTCATGCTGAAGAGCCGGTTGATGAGGGGCAGCAAGGCGATCGGCAGCGTGGCCACCACGGCCGCCACCGTGATCACGCCGGCGAACAGGTAGATCCACCCGGTGAACCAGGCGTACTTGCGGTTCGACAGGTACTTGGTCCATTGGAACACCGAGCCGGCTACGGGGAAGTGACTCGACAGTTCCGCGAAGTTCAGGGCCACGAACATCTGACCGATGGCTACAACCGGCCACGTCCACCACAGGGCGCCGCCGACCGCGATGAGCCCTAGGTAGAACAACGTGAAGATCCCGGTGGACGGCGAGATGTAGCTGAACGCCACCGCGAACGAGCTGAACGTGCTCAGTTCGCGCTTTAGTTCCTGCGCGTACCCGAACTTCGCCAGGTCAGCGGTATCCCGCTCCGCCTGCGTGCTTCCCGTCCCTGTTCCCGTGTCTTCCGGAGCCATGCATCCCCCTCTCGAGTGCTTCTAAGGTCGCGCGGATGCGCGACCCGGTCGTTCGCTAACTGCCGCCGGGCACACCGGCCCCTTCCGCGATGATCACGTTCAGTCCCATCCGAGCAAGGTCGTCGCGATAGTCCGGATCCATGCCGACGTCGGTGATGAGGTCGTTCGCCGCGGTAAGCGGGGCCACCGCGAAGTCTGCGACCGTGCCCACCTTCGTGTGGTCGACCACCACCGCGACCGAACCGTGGGTCTGTTCGATCATGACGCGGGCGATGTCGGCTTCGGCCGCCACCGGGGATGTGAGCCCCGCGCGAAGGCTCACCCCTTCCACGCCGATGAACGCGCGTCCCGCGAACACCTTGCGGATGGCGTCGGTCGCGAACCCGCCGACGCACGAGTTGGACGGCGCGCGGTAGTCGCCGCCGACCAGCATCACGTGCATCGCCCGGTCGGCCGATTCGAGCGCGATGCCAAGGTGATTGGTCACGATCGTGACATCCGGCACGTCGATAGCTCGAAACACCTCCAACGTGGTCGTCCCCCCATTGAGGAACACCGTCTCGCCGGGGCGGACGAGTGCGGCGGCGGCCCGGCCGATCGCCCGCTTCTCGCTGAGCATCGCGGCTGCGGCCACGCGGTAGGTCGGCTCCGCGCGCATCCGCTGGACGGGGATCGCCCCCCCGTGTGTTCGCTCCAGGCGAGCCTTCCGCTCCAGTTCCTCCAGATCGCGCCGGATCGTGACCTCCGAAACCCCTAGGAGTTCACTCAGCGTGGATACGCGAACGGCGTGCCGCTCGGCCAGGACCTCAAGGATCCGGGCATGGCGTTCTGCTGGCAGCGGTTGCTCCACTCGCTGGTCTCCCCCACATCGTTGCGCGCTTCCGATCGGATGTGTGCGAGTTTCCGCCCGGGCGGGGCGGAACGCAAGCTGGCGGGGGTGAGCGCGATTCACGCGTCCGTGCAACACTTCCCGGGTTCAGGATCGGAGAGAGGGGAAAGGCATGAAGAAGTTCGTCCTGCTGGGACTGGCTCTGGTGGTGCTCGTGGCAGGCGCTACGGTCGCCGCGGCGTCACACACCCAGAAGATCGACGCGCCGGTGACGGTCAAGGTGATCGAACACGCCGCGACCGACATCGTGATCGACACGGGCAAGCCCGGTGACACCACTGGAGACCTGCTCACCTGGCACAACTCCGTCTACGACGCGGCCAACGCGAGCAAAGTGGGCCATGACCAGGGCGATTGCAT
>JBBRTK010000231.1:0-3369 GCA_038244455.1 Actinomycetota bacterium | reverse complement strand
CCACCGCCGAACGAGAGCCCGACGAGCGCCACCGGTGGCTCGCAGACAGCGCGGATCAGGTCGGCCGTATCGTGGGCGAAGTCCTCGATGGTCCACGGCATCGGGACGTCGCTCGAGGTCGTGCCTGCCCCGCGGGCATCGTACGTCGTGTTGCGGAACGAGTCCTTGAAGTACGGGACCTGATAGCCCCAGGATCCAGCGGTTCCGCCGGCGCCCGAGACCCACACGATGTCGGGACCCTCACCCTCCTGTTCGTAGTGGATCGACGCTTGCGAACCCTGCACGATGGGCATGACGGTGCTCCTGTCGAGATCGTGAACCCGCAGGTTCGACGATAGACCCACGGCTGGACGTGCGCGGCGCGGGGCCCTACGCGGCCGGAACCTTCTTCTGAGGATCGAGGAAAGGGATCGCGACCGTCGTGCCGGTTCGACTGCCATCGTCGGTTTCAACGTCGAGCCGGGTTCCGGGCCCTGCGAGGTCGATCGGCACCCACACGTAGCCGATGTTCCTCTCCAGCCGGGGTGAGTAGCACGCGTCGGTGACGTGTCCGACCTGCTTCCCGTCGTGTGCGGTGGGCCAGTGCTGTGTGGGCTGTTCCACCGGGTCCCCATCCAGCTCGATGCCGACGAGCTTGCGCGACACGCCTTCCTTCCGGAGGCGTTCGAGCGCTGCCTTCCCGATGTAGTCGGCCTCCTGCTCCTCTACCAGCCGCTCCAATCCGGTGATCTCGAACGGGTTGTTCTCCAAACCGATGTCCGATCCCCAGTCGAAGATGCCTGCCTCCATCCGGCGGATGTCCGAAGAGGGCGTCACGCGGATCCCGTAGGGCTTGCCGGCTGCCAGGATCCGTTCCCAGAGGTCATCGCCGCGGCTCGGATCACGAAGGTAGATCTCGTAGCCGACCACCGCGGTCCACCCGGTGCGGCTGATCACCACCGGGATGCCGTCCAGGTCGGCTTCGTCGCACCAGTAGTACTTCATGTCCAAGATCCAGTCCCCGAACAGATCGCGCATGGTGTCCTTCGCCTTCGGACCCTGGACCTGAACCGGGTACACCTCGGGATGACCGACGTGCACGTCCATGCCGGAGTTCACGGCGACGCCCATCGCGTAGAGACCGGCGTCCGAGTCGGCGAGCGCCAGCCACCACCGGTTCTCCTCGACGCGGAGCAGCACGGGGTCGTTCACGATGCCGCCGTCCTCGGCCGTCATGAGCACGTACTTGCCCTGCTTCACGGCACACTTGGTGAGATCGCGGCAAGTGAGGAGGTTCGTGAACGCACTGGCGTCGGGTCCCGTGATCTCCACGATGCGCTCGACGCTCACGTCCCACAGGGTCACGTCGTTGACGAGAGCCCAGTACTCCTCGACGGGGTCGCCGTACGTGTTCGGGTGGTACATGTGCTGGTACACGTCGTAGGCGGAGCACCCAGCCCGCAGGGTCGCTTCGAAGAACGGCGACCGGCGGTACCAGGGGCCCCAATTCAGCGTGGTTCGGTCCGGAAGCGTCATCGATCCCTCCTGTTGCCGGCGGATACGTGTTGGTGCGGAGGCCAAGTCTATGAGGCTGTTCCCCGCGAAAGGTAACCGAGCCCCCGCCGGGTGATGGTCGCGGCCTAGGTGGGACGCTCCAGGATCCGCCAGACGTGCAGCGCGAGCCACACGTCGACGAGATCGCCCATCTTCGTGATGTCCTGGCCCGTGAGGTCGGTGAACCGGCGCAGGCGGTAGGCCAGGGTGTTCGGGTGGACGTGGAGGGCGCGGGCGGCGTTGCCGGTGCTTCGGTCCTGCGTCAGCCACACTTCGACCGACCGTACGAGCTCGGTGCGGTGGGTTCGGTCGTACTCGATCGCCGGGCCGAGAACCCGCTCGACCACCTCTCGCTGCGCGGCGGCCCCGGCCGGCATCCATCCGATGTCCGGGTTGTCTTGGGCCCGGACGATCCGTTCGTTCAGGTCGGCCGCGCGGAACAACGCCCATCGGGCCTCGCGCCGGGCGGTCGCGAAGCCACCGATCGAGTCGAAACCCCGGCTCACGCCGAGGCGGATCCCATCGATCGAACTCAGCGCCTGCAGCGACGGTGACCCCTCCGGCACCAGCACGTACAACTCGCCCAACGACAACATCAGGTGTGGTTCGCCGAGCTGTGACAGCGTGCGGGCAACCGATTGGTCATCCGTGGCCGCTGTTTCGGCGCCGACCGCGAGGAGCTGCAGGGCGTCCCCTGCAGCGAATCCCGCGAGTTCGAGCCGATTGGCCGCTGAGCCCGGATCGATGATGCCGGCAAGGAGTTCGGCCAGGGTCTCGGCTCCCTCACGGCGGCGGAACTCGTAGTCGCCGAGGCGCGTCGCGATCCGAAGGGCCGCGATGGTCGCGATGTGTTGCACCGCCGCCAGTCCCATCTGTGAGGCCAAGCCGGTTCGCGGCGTGGCGACGAGATATCCGTGCCCGTTGCCCGCGGCGGGAAGCGTCACGGCATAGCCCTCCGCGATCCTCGGCGGGGATTCATCGGTCGCGGGGAGCTGCTCGACGATCTCCGCCGGTGGTGCGGGCACGCCGTCGATCAGCGGTCGCCCGGCGCGCGAGCACACGGCCAGGCGATACCCGGACAACTCCTCCAGCCGTCCGAACAGCTCCTTGTTCCCAAGCTGTTCGGCGGCCACGTCCCGAAGCGTGCCGAAGAGTCGGAGCAGGGTGGCAAGGCGCGCCTGCGCGCCCACCTGAGTATGGGCCGCCACCTCCTGCGCGATGGCGATGAAGGGAACCTGCAGGGAGACCGTCACGATCGGGAACGCTCGCGCGTCCGCCTCTTCCCGCATCGCCTGCGAGATCACCGGGGCGAAGAGCTCGTCGGAGACGGCGAGCGCGGCGACGGCGCCCTCGTCAAGCAGGCGCACGTAGGCGCGCTGAGCCTCGGGATCGCGTGGGACCGCGAGGCCGATGGTCATCAGGAGTTCCTGGCCCTGAAGCCACGGCGTGGGGTCGGAGAGTTCGCTCACATGAGCCCAGGAAACCCGTCGACCCGATCCGGCCTCGCCCGCGATGAGGGTCATCCCGAGGGTGGGGGTGGCCACCAGTTCGGCCACAGTCGGTCCGACGGCGGTCGCATCGCGGGTGAGCTCCTTGGATCCCGACATGTGGTTCGCCACCATGACATACGTGTATTTCGTGGTCAAAACCGATGGACGCCGATCCCGGTCGGGGCGAAGGATGCAGGGTCGGCGTCGCGAATGCCGCCGACGGGACGAGAGGGGGCGTGCATGGCTGTGGGGGCGAAGGCGACGGCACCGACGATCGAGGTTCGCTCGATCGACTGGGTGCCCGAGGACGAACGGCACGGGAAGATCTGGCAGCAGGGACCGTTCT
>JBBRTK010000230.1:0-3377 GCA_038244455.1 Actinomycetota bacterium | reverse complement strand
GGGGTGTGGGCCGAGGCGGGCGCGCCCGCGGATGCCGGGCCGGCGATCGCCGCGCAGATCCGCGACCTGGCAGGCTGGGTGGGAGCTGCCGAGATCCGGCTCACCGGCCCGGTTCCCGCGGCTTGGAGAGCTGCGCTCCGCGCGGGAACACGGCCCGCAGGTCCGTGACATCCAGTACCCCGTCCGTCACCCTGAGCCGGTGAGCGAACAGACAGATGGCGATCGCCGCACGACCGCCCGTCGTCGTAGCGACGACGCCGGGCTCCCGCCGTGGGCGCCGCACCTCATCCGGACCCTTTCGTTCCGGTTGATCCTGGTCCTTGTCCTCGCCGCTGTCGGCACGGTGGCGGCTCTCGGTCTCATCGGGCAACTGACCGGGTTCCTCACGATCATCGTCACATCGTTCTTCCTGTCGTTCGCCATCGAGCCGGGGGTGAACTGGCTTGCGGCGCGCGGGTGGCGCCGCGGGAGCGCGACCGGACTCATCTTCCTCTTCGTGTTCCTGTCGATCATCGGTCTGCTCGCTTTGGTGGTGCCGGCCGTCGTGAGCGGTGCCCGACAGCTCGTTACCTCCGCCCCGGATCTGGTGAACACGTTCGTGAGGTTCGCGGACAAGCTCGGAGTGCATCTCACCGCAGCCAAGATCACGGCACAGATCCAAGCGAACTCCAAGTCCCTGGCAGGCTCGGCCGCGAGCCTTGCGGGCAACCTCTTCGGCATCACCGCCTCGATCGTGGGGGCGGTCTTCCACTGGGCCACGGTGGCGCTCTTCACGTTCTACATCGTGGCCGAGGGGCCGCATCTTCGGCGCGTGATCTGCGGCAAGCTGCCGCCGCAACGGCAGGGAGAGGTGCTGTTCGTCTGGGAACAGGCTATCCAGAAGACGGGCGGGTACTTCTACTCGCGGTTGCTGCTCGCGGTGATCAACGGGAGCGGGATGTACCTGACGCTGCGGTTCTTCAACGTGCCGTTCGCCGCGCCGCTCGCCATCTTCGAGGGCGTGGTGGCGGAGTTCATCCCGATCGTCGGGACGTACATCGCCGGGGTGGCGCCGCTGTTGGTCGCGCTGCTGACATCCCTTGGCGCCGGGATCGGGGCCCTGGCCTACATCCTGATCTACCAGCAACTCGAGAACTACGTCCTGAGCCCCCGGCTGACGGCCAAGACGATGGACCTGCACCCAGCTATCGCGTTCGGGGCGGCCTTCATCGGTGGAGCGTTGGGCGGCGTGCTTGCGGCCTTCCTCGCGCTGCCGGTGGCGGGCGTCGTCCAGGCGGCGGTGCAGGAGTACGGCGGCCGGCGCTATGCGGTGGTGGAGAGCGATCTCACCAGCGACGTCCGGCCGAAGGACGATACCGGCGAACCGGGTCTGGCCGGGCGCCTGCGGGATAGGCTCCCGTGGAACACTGACGACGACGAGTCGTGAACCGTCGCCGGTAGAATCGCCGCATGACGAACCCGGTGGTTGGGGTGATCATGGGCTCCCGTTCGGACTGGGAAACCATGCGACACACTGTGGAGCTGCTCCAGGAACTCGACATCGCGCACGAGACCACGGTGGTGAGCGCCCATCGCACGCCGGACCTGTTGTTCGAGTACGCGGCATCCGCCGCGGAGCGCGGCCTCAAGGTCCTGATCGCCGGCGCTGGCGGCGCGGCGCACCTGCCCGGAATGGCCGCCTCGAAGACGCACCTGCCCGTCCTGGGTGTTCCGGTTGAGACGAAGACGTTAAAGGGGATGGATTCCCTGCTGTCGATCGTGCAGATGCCGGCGGGCGTGCCCGTCGGAACGCTCGCGATCGGGCGGGCGGGGGCGGTCAATGCCGCGCTGCTGGCTGCCTCGATCCTGGCGCTGGGAGATCCCGCGCTCGGCGAACGCCTCCGGGCCCATCGGGCGGCGCAGACGCAAGCCGTGTTGGACAACCCCAACCCCGATCCCAACCCCGCGGCGGGATGACCGCGGCGTGATCCGAGTTGGGGTCATCGGCGGAGGCCAGCTCGGCCGGATGCTCGCGCTGGCGGGCTACCCCTTGGACATCCGCGTGACCACGCTCGATCCCGGCGACGACACGCCCGCCTCGCAAGTGGCACCGTTCATCCGCGCGGCCTATGACGACCCGGGGGCGCTGGAGGAACTCGCCACCACCAACGACGTCCTCACCTTCGAGTTCGAGAACGTGCCGGTCGACGCGGCCCGCCGGGCTGCGCGGCACGCCCCGCTGTTCCCGCCGCCTGCCGCGCTGGAGGCGGCGCAGGACCGCGCGGCCGAGAAGGCGCTCTTCGATCGGATCGGTCTGCCTGTGCCGGCCTACGGACTCGTGTCCTCGGCGGCCGAGCTCACCGCGGCGTTGGGGCAGATCGGCACGCCCGCCGTGCTGAAGACCCGGCGGCTGGGCTACGACGGCAAGGGACAGGCCGTCATCATCGATCCCGGCCTCGCCCCGGAGGCCTGGCGGGCGGTGGGGGAGCACCCCTCCATCCTCGAGGCCTTCGTCGCCTTCGACGCGGAGGTGTCGCTGGTGGGGGCCCGCGGCCGGGACGGCGCCACGTCCTTCTACCCCTTGATCGCGAACGAACACCGCGACCAGATCCTGCGCGTCTCCCGGCCGCTGGTGGATGCGCCCGACCTCCAAGCGCGAGCCGAGGTGCACGCACGCGCGCTCATGGACGAACTGGACTACGTCGGCGTCCTCACCATCGAGTTCTTCAGAACCGGAGAGATCATGCTGGGCAACGAGTTCGCCCCCAGGGTTCACAACAGCGGGCATTGGACCATCGAGGGCGCCGAAACGAGTCAGTTCGAGCAGCACCTACGGGCCGTGGCCGGCCTGCCGCTGGGATCGAGCGCACTCGCCGGCTTCAGCGCCATGGCCAACCTCATCGGTACCACCCCCGATCCCGCCGCCATCGCCCGGATCCCCGGGGCGCACCTGCACCTCTACGGGAAGCAGGCTAGGCCGGCCCGGAAGCTGGGTCACATCACGGTCCACGCCGCCGACCCGGAGGCGCTCATGCCGAGATGGCTACAGGTGACCGGCCTCCTTGACGATTAGGTCTAGGAGATGGCCTACCTCACATGCCCCGATTGCCGGATGTCCACCCAGGTCAGCGACGACTCGATCCAATACATGTGCTTCGGCTGTTTCGCTCAGATCATCTTCGTATCGTGTCCGGACTGCGGGTTCGACCAGGCCATCCCGGCCCGGTGGCAGAGCGCATTCAGCTGTGGGAAGTGCGCCGCGAGGGTCGAGATCCCCCGGGTGCGCCTCTACGCCACGTCCACGAAAGCGATGGTCGTCTCCGGGTACGGCTACACCTACCCCCGCTTCTAGGCGGGAACCCATCGACGTAGGGTCCTCGGCCTGCCAGGCGTGGGCG
>JBBRTK010000229.1:0-3382 GCA_038244455.1 Actinomycetota bacterium | reverse complement strand
GTCGCCGTGATGGGGGCCGCGGTCTCGCAGATCTCCTACACCGCCTCGAAGGGCGGCGTGGTGGCGCTGTCGCGCGAGTTGGGGGTCGAGTTCGCGCAGCGCGGCGTGCGCGTCAACGCGCTCTGCCCGGGGCCGGTCGACACGCCGCTGTTGCAGGAGCTGTTCGCCAAGAACGAAGAGCAGGCCAAGCGCCGCCTCGTGCACCTGCCGATGGGCCGCTTCGCCGAGGCCCGCGAGATCGCCCAGGGCGCCCTCTTCCTCGCCAGCGACGAGTCCTCCTACGTCACCGCCTCGACCTTCATGGTCGACGGCGGCCTCTCCGGCGCCTACATCACGCCCGAGTAGCGGAGGGTTGGATGCCCGACGACGACGACCGCGCCGACTTCCCGAGCCTCGGCACGCGCTACCTGATGCGCAGCTCGCAGACCGACGGCCGCTTCGCTCTCCTCGAGCACACCATCCCTCCGCGCGGGTTGGCGGCGCCGATCCACACCCACCAGAACGAGGACGAATACTCGTTCGTGCTCACGGGGCGCATGGGAGCCCAGATCGGCGAGGACGTCGTCGAGGCGGGGCCGGGCGAGCTGGTCGCAAAGCCGCGTGGTATCCCGCACGCCTTCTGGAGCGCGAGCGACGAGGAGACCCGTTTGCTCGAGTTGATCTCGCCAGGCGGGTTCGAGCAGTATTTCGGCGACATGGCGCCGCTGCTCAACGTGGAGGGACCGCCCGACGTCGCGGCAATCGCCGAGATTCAGGCGAAGTACGGGCTCAGCATGGATCGCGACAGCATCGAGCCGCTCAGCGAGCGCTTCGGTCTGAGCCGTCCGCAGTAGCCGATTACGCCTGATCGTCTGCTCCGGCGCCTACGGCACTCCACTTGGGCACTACAGCCTTTGCGGTGCGGCCATGCGGTGGTACGTTAGCTGCATGCTCGGTGGTGCAAGGACGCCCATCAGGGGGTGGCGTCTCGTCCCCTTTAGGCCTGCAGTCTTCTTGCTCGGCGCGCTGGCCGCGCTTTTGATTCTGGCTTCAAACGCCAGCGCGGGCGTGAATGGAGAGTGCCCGCCGATCGCCGACAAGCCGGGCGCCGTACCCCACGTCGACTACACGAGCGGGGGGGTGAGCCAAGTCCAGCACATCACCTACTGCCAGCTGGCGACCGTAAAGCCGGGCGCGAACATCATCCGGCTCAACGGCACCAATCTCTTCCCGCAGGTACCGGGCTACATCACCCGCTTTGACCCCGAGCTCGTCTATGCCGACGGCACGGTTCCGGGCGTGGACGTGATTCACCTCCACCATGCCGTGTGGGCCGTCAACTTCAGCCCGGAGTTCGCCGCCGGTGAGGAAAAGACGATCTCGCAGATGCCGCAGGGCTTTGGCTGGCACTCAAACCCGGGAGACAACTGGCTTCTCAACGACATGCTGCACGACCTCGTGGCTCAAGCCGCCAACGTGTACATCGTCTGGCGGATCGACTTCGTTCCGGACAGCTCTCCCGCCGCCGCCTCGATCAAACCCGTGACCACCCGGTGGATGGACGTCGCCGGGCAGAAGTTCTATCCGGTCTTCGACGCACTGCGACGGATGGACCCGGGCGGCCAGTACACGTTTCCCGACGAGGCGACCGGCGCGGCCAGGAACGACATCGGTTCCGCGCAGCAGTGGACTGCCCCTGGGCCCCGCACTTTGATCGGCACCGCCGGCCACCTCCATCCGGGCGGCCTGAACACCCAGATGAAGGTCACTCGCGGCTCTCAGACCAACACGATTTTCACGTCGAACGCCCACTACTTCGAACCGTCGGGAGCCGTCTCATGGGACGTCTCGATGGGTGCCACCCCCGGCGCCTCCTGGCGCGTCAAATTGCAGGCGGGCGACAAGTTGAGTGTGCACGCGACCTACGACACCAAGAGAGCCGACTGGTACGAGGGGATGGGGATCATGCCCGTCGCCGTCTACAACGGGACCGATGTCGGCGGCCGGGACGCTCTGGATCCCAACATCCCCCAGAACGAAGTCCTGACCCACGGGCATCTGCGCGAGAACGACAATCACGGGGGCAACCCGACGGCCCTGCCGGACGCTCTTCAGCTGCCGGGTTTCCCGACCTCAAGCGGCCAGGTCGACATCAAGGGGTTTTCGTACCTGGGCAACCCGGACGGGAGCTTCACCCGCAACCCACCGACGATCTTGCCCGGGCAGACGCTCAATTTCAAGAACTACGACGCGAACGTCAACACGAACGCATTCCACACAATCACCAGCTGCCGTGAGCCGTGCAACGGTTCGACGGGCATCGCATACCCGGTCGCCGACGGACCGGTCAGCTTCGATTCGGGCCAGCTCGGCTTCAACTACGCGGGCTTTGGCGCCCCGGCCGCGGACCGCGACACGTGGACGCTGCCGAGCGATCTCAAGGCTGGTACCTACACCTACTTCTGCCGGATACATCCCTTCATGAGGGGCAGCTTCCGGGTGGCAAAGCAGGTCGCCAGCTTCGGCAAGTTGATCCGACACCCCAAGAAGGGCACGGCGACGCTGATCGTGGAAGTGCCCTTCCCAGGGACTTTGGTCCTGAGTGGCAAGCGGGTCGTCAACCAGAGACGGGCCCACGGCGCTGCGGCCAGCACCAGCAAGCTGTTGAGCGCTGAGCGGAAGATGAGGATGCTTATCAAGGCCAATGGGAAAGCCAAGCGCAAGCTGAACCGCACCGGCAAGCTGAAGGTCAAGGCAAGGTTCACCTACACCCCAAACGGCGGCGCCCCGGACACCAAGGCAAAGCGGATCAAGCTGATCAAGCGCTAGCCTTGAGCCAGGGTGGACCAGGGAAGAACCTCGAGAAGCCGTAGCGGCCGCAGATGCGGGTGATCAGCGGACGAAAGGCGATCGTCGGGCTGGCGGTGACCAGCGTGGCAGCGCTTGGCGCCGCGCACGCCCTCGGCGCCACCGAGACGATCACCACTTTGCCCGCCTGCTGCACCTTCGCCAAGCCCACGTTCACGATCGACCCCGGGCAGGTCGCCACGTTCCAGAACAACGATGGCTCCTCGCACAACGTCTTCGCGTCGGGCAACGGCCCAGATGGCGAGGTGCTGTTCAGCTCCGACACGATCACCTCCGGCCAGGCGCCCGTGAACGGCACCCAGTATCTGGGGACGGGTTCCTACGCCTTTGTCTGCACGGTCCATCTCGACATGACGGCCAATCTGGTCGTGACCGGCAACGGCAGCCCGGTCGGGCGCCCCGGCGTAGTCCTCACGGTGGTGAGCAAGAAGCTCGATCGGGTGCTTGCGAGTGGCAAGCTGAAGGTGAAGGTCAGCTCGTCTGCGGTGAGCAGCGACGTCGTGCTGACCGCTCGCAAGGGCGCAAAGAAGCTCGG
>JBBRTK010000228.1:0-3417 GCA_038244455.1 Actinomycetota bacterium | reverse complement strand
GAAGCTGATCGGGAAGGAGGGATGGACCAGGCAGTAACCGCGGGGCGAGGAGACTCGCTCGTCGGCCTGCCCTGCCCGGTCCGTTGTCGCTTCCCGATGCGCTCGATCGATCAATAAGAACTGGCGTCGATCACCTCACCGTTGGCCCGAGTGCCGAGGCTCCACCACGTCGTCTTGGCGATCGAATCCTTCATGAACTTGACGCTGCCGTCGGACAACAGCACGTTGACGCCGCCGGCATGGTTGCTCGAGGCGTTGGCGTAGTTCGCCTGATCGGGCCAACCGCCGCTCGTCGAACGGCAGGCACTCCAACGGTATTGCTGCGAATTGGGGGGGACGATTGTGTTGAACAGCGTCATGCCGACGGCGCCGACTTCCCAGAAGATGCCCCGCGCGTTGTTCAGGCCGCTCGATTTCTGGTAATTCGCCGTACACTTGTTCAAGCCGGTCGTGATCAACGCCTGATTGGCCCAGGCGTCGAGCATCTGGTCCGTCTTGCTGCCGACGTTCAGCACGGCGGTGCCGCGGTAGGCCAGTGTCGATGCCGGCCCTCCCACGAGTCCCGCGGAGAAAGCGATCGTGTTCGATGAACCGTCGGTGGCGTCGCGCATCCCGTAAGAGCGATAATACCAGAACATGCCCGTGCTCCCCGCGGTCGACCACGCGCCGGTCCCGCCGTTTGGCGACAGGGTGGTCGTCCCCACCGAGCCGACGTAGCTGTTATCGAGCGCGTTGTTCGTGCCGTTGTTCGCGACCGTGACGCTGCCCGCGTTGCCGTCGGAAGGGCAGAGGAAGAAGCTGAGCTTGGCACCGGTCACCGTCTTATTCATATAATAGCCGGGACCCGCGCCCGTCTGGTTGTTGCCGACCATGAAGTTGGCCGCGTTGTACATGGTCGTCTGCTCGAGGGCGCCGAGCATGAGCGCCTGGGCGCTCCAATTGTCCCAGTGGAAGGCGCTGGTCGGGATGTACTGCGAGACGCCCATCGGGAAGACGTCATGGGTCGAGTGATAGTTGTGCAGCGCCAGGCCAATCTGCTTGAGATTGTTGACACACTGAGACCGCCTGGCGGCCTCACGCGCCGCCTGGACCGCGGGGAGCAACAGGGCGATCAGGACGGCGATGATGGCGATGACGACGAGCAGCTCGATCAGGGTGAAACCTCGACGCGATTGTGGCGCCATGGTTCTGGACTCCGAAGATTCGTGTAAGAGGTCAGCAAATTCTCGTTGATGAGGGCGATCTCGCTTTCATCACCCAGGCCGCGGTTGATTCCGGCCAGATTCTCATCTCGGGACGCGGGTAGGTCACACCGGGCGGTTGATGAAACGGATTCGCCGGATGCGAAATCGGCCTGGTTCAAACGTGGGTAACAATCTTTCCGACCGCCGCAACCTGTCCAGGTGTTTAAGCTCGCCTGTTTCCTCCCTACACTGGTGGCATCTACGGACCCCCAGTCTCAGGAGGAAACAGACGTGCTCGTCCATCATACACTCCCCGACGGTTCCCAACCCCTCGACACCCCGACTCCCTGCCCTGCCAAAGGACTCGACCCCTCCCAACGACAGCGCCTCGCGCTCGACGCGCTCACCGGCTCCGTACCCCTCTCTCAGATCGCCCAGAAGCATCAAGTCAGTCGAAAGTTCCTCTATCACCAAGCCCACAAGGCACGACAGGCCCTCGATCACGCCTTCGCCCCGGAACCGCCCGCCGGAGACGACCAGGTCCTCTTCTACCTCCCGGTCACCAAGGCCTGGATCCGACAACTCGTCCTCGCCCTGGTCCTCATCGCTCACTGTTCGTTGCGGGGCGTCACCGAGCTGCTCCGCGACCTCTTCGATTACCACCTCTCCGTGGGCACGGTCCATAACATCGTCGACCAAGCCGTCGCCACCGCACGTCAGATCAACCTTCGCCAAGATCTGTCCCGGGTCCGCATCGGTGCCGATGACGAGATCTTCCAGGCCACTCGTCCCGTCCTCGTCGGCGTCGACGTCGAGTCGACCTACTGCTACCTGCTGAGCCAGGAAGATCATCGCGACGCCGACACCTGGGGGGTACGCCTCCTCGAACTCGTCGACCGGGGCTTCGCCCCCGAGGCCACCATCGCCGATTTCGGCTCGGGGCTCCGCGCCGGGCATGAGCAGGCGCTCCCCGGGGTCGCCTGCCGCGGGGATGTCTTCCATGCGTTGTACGAACTCACGCCGCTGGTCCGTTACCTGGAGAACCGCGCCTACGAGGCGATCGACGCCCGCACGAAGCTCGAGCGGAAGCAAGCCGCCGCCGAGCGGCGGCAGGGCCGGAAGAAACGGGACCTGGCCCAGAGGCTCCGCTACGCGAGGCAGGCCGAGGCCAAGGCGATCACGTTGGCCGGGGACGTGGCGGTGTTGGCTCGGTGGCTGCGCGAGGACATCCTGTCGGTGGCCGGACCGGAGTTCGCCCTCCGCTGCGAGTTGTACGACTTCGTGGTGGCGGAATTGCGTGCCCGCGAGTCGGCCTGTCCGCATCGGATCAAGCCCGTTCGGCAATTGCTGGAGAACCAGCGGGAGCACCTCTTGGCCTTCGCCGTGGACCTGGACCGTGATCTGGCGGCCCTGGCGCGGCAGTGGCAGATCGGGAGTGCGACGGCGCGCGAGGTCCTGGAAATGCAGGCCTTGCCGATGTCCAACCGAAGGCGCTGGCGACGCGAGACGGCGCTCCGAGAGACGTTGAGAGGACGTTATCACGGGGTATGTACCGATGTAGAGGAATTGTCCGCTCAAGTCGTGCGCGCCAGTAGCCTGGTCGAGAACCTCAACAGCCGACTCCGGAGCTACTTCTTCCTGCGGCGACACCTGGGTGAGGACTACTTGGCGTTGCTCCAGTTCTTCCTGAACCACCGGCGGTATCTGCGGAGCGAGCACGCCCGTCGCGTGGGGAAGAGTCCCACGGAGCTGTTGACCGGTGAACCGCACCGGCACTGGCTGGAGCTCCTGGGGTACACGCCTTACGTGCGGAGCTGAGGCCCCGGGCCAAGGGAGGAGTGACCCATGTGAACCCGCTCGAAGGCGGGCCCGATGAGGGTCCGTAGTGTTACCCGAAAAACGTCACTTTTGAACCATGCCGGAATCACCTCCATCGGCGGGACTACTACGCCTTACTCATTGGTGGTTTACGGTTCCGAACGGGGATGGCTACGCGGTCGCCCTCGCTTCGTGACGTGAGGCGATGGGGCCACGACGCTCGTGTTTCCCCTTGTATGCATGCATGGACCAACTTGAAGTTCTACACCCTGGCCTTCGTGGTCGCCGACTCGAAGAACGTGCCGAGCTGGGGCGGCTATTCGGAATACGACATCAACGGCGGCGAGTTCGACCAGCAGATCCGGTCGCAGGTCGCCGCGGTCCGGACGCTGGGCGGCGATGACATGGTCTCCTT
>JBBRTK010000227.1:0-3478 GCA_038244455.1 Actinomycetota bacterium | reverse complement strand
GCGTTGCACGCCACGCAGGGGCCGCGCCTCGGGTTGCCGCAGATGATCCAGTCGCGCGCGCAGTTCGGCTACCGCGGCGCGATCGTCGTGCTCTTCGGGTCGCTCTTCACCTTCATGGCGTTCAACGTGGTGGACCAGCTGTTGATCGCCGCAGGGATGAACGGGATCTTCGGGTGGAACGCCACCCTCGTCGCGATCGCCGCCTCGGCGGCCGGGGCCCTCTTGGCGATCTTCGGCCACGACTGGCTGCACCGGGCCTTCCGCATCCTGCTCTACATCTCGGTGCCCGTGTTCCTGCTTCTCACGATCGGGGTTCTGACCGGCAACGCCGGGAAGACCAGCCCGGCCCCCGGACTCGGCTTCAACTTCGTCGGCTTCATGGTGATGTTCACCGTGGCGGCCGGCTACAACATCACGTACGCGCCGTACGTTTCGGACTACTCCCGATACCTTCCCAAGAACACCGCTCGCGGTCCGCTCATCGCCTCGGTGTTCTTCGGCGCCTCCGGCTCCCCGCTCTGGTTGATCCCGCTGGGTGCCTACCTCGCCTCTCGCCTCGGGGCCTCCGACGCGCTGGTTGCCCTCCGCGACGCTGGAGACGCGTTCTTCAAGCCGCTCGGCACGGTCGCGGCCATCATGTCCGTCCTTGCGCTGGTGGCGACGATGGGCATCAACGCCTACAGCGCGATGCTGTCGGTGGTCACCGGTATCGACTGTTTCAAGAAGGTCGAGCCCACCGCGCGGATCCGTGTCGTGAACATCGTGGTGCTTGCCGTGGTGTGGTGCGGCGCCGCACTCGCGCTCTCGACGAACGCGCTCACAGCCCTGTCGAACTCGTTGATCCTGATGCTGTACCTGTTGGTGCCCTGGACTGCGATCAACCTGGTGGACTTCTTCCTGGTCCGCCACGGGGCCTACTCGGTGATCGACATCTTCAAGCCGGACGGCATCTACGGCGAGTGGTCCTGGCGGGGTCTCCTGACGTACTTCGTTGCCGTCCTCTCCATGTTGCCCTTCATCGCCCTGCTGGCGCCCCCCGGCGGAACATCGCCGTACACGGGCTTCTTGGCGACCAAGCTCAACGGCGTGGACTACTCGGCGATCGTCGGCCTGTTGGTGGCGAGCGTCATGTACTTCTTCCTGGCAAGGAGTCGCGATCAGTCCTCCGAGGCGGGCGCCATCCAGCGAAGCGAACAGCAGCTCGGCGTGCTGGCCTCGGCGGAGGCCGCAGGTCACGCCCGCGGGATACCCATGGAAGAGGCTCCACTGCCGGACCGCGGAGTTCCCGATCCCGAGGAGACACCGGACCTGCCCCACGGAGGAGGGGGCGTTTGAGCCGGGAGCAGGCAGAGGGGAGCGCAGGGTTGCCCAAGAGCGTCGATCGCGCGGCGCCAAGGGGGCCGGTCGACGCAACGGTGATCCCGCGGTTCGCGGGGCCGGCGACCTTCGCGCGGCTCCCGCGCAGGGACGAGGTCGACCGGTGTGACGTCGCCATCGTCGGCGTGCCGTTCGATGCCGGGGTTACGTACCGGCCGGGCGCTCGCTTCGGCCCGAGTGCCATCCGCGCCGGTTCGAGGCTCCTGCGCCCGTACCACCCGGGGCTTGACGTTGAGCCGTTCGGCGCGCAGCAGGTCGCCGACGCGGGCGACATCGCGTGCAACCCCTTCGACATCGGCGAGGCGATCGAGACGATAGAACGCGGTGCGACGGCGCTACTCGCCGACGCCGGGAAGCTGGTCGCGATCGGCGGCGACCACACCATCGCACTGCCCCTGCTGCGGGCGACCCGGGCGAAGTTCGGGAAGGTGGCGTTGATCCACTTCGACGCGCACCTTGACACCTGGGACACGTACTTCGGGGCGCCCTACACGCACGGCACCCCGTTCCGCCGCGCCGCCGAGGAGGGGCTGTTCGCCCAGGATCGCTCGGCCCATGTGGGGACACGCGGGCCGCTCTACGCGAAGTCGGATCTGTCCGACGATGAGCGGCTCGGGTTCACCATCGTGACCAGCGCCGACTACGCGCGGTCCTCGATCGACGACGTGGCCGCCCGTTTGCGCGAGCGGGTCGGCGATCAGCCGGTGTACGTCTCGATCGACGTCGACGTGATGGATCCCGCGCACGCGCCCGGAACCGGGACGCCGGAGGCGGGGGGTCTCACGAGCCGAGAGTTGCTGCTCACGCTGCGTGCGCTGAGCAGTCTCAACATCGTCGGCGCGGATGTCGTGGAGGTCGCGCCCGCCTACGACCATGCGGAGCTGACCACCGTGGCGGCCTCGCACGTGGTCTACGAATTGCTCGGCCTCCTCGCGCTGGGTGCGGCCTGACAGTGGGCCTGGCCGAGCTCGCCGCGCGCGTGATCGCGCGGGAGATATCCGCCCGCGAGATGGTCGGGGAAGCCTTCCGGCGGATCGAGCGCCTCGATCCCGATCTGCACGCCGTGGTAGCACTCCGGGAAGAGGCGAACGCGGAGGCGCGTGCCCTCGATGACGCGCTCGCTACCGGCGCCGAAGCCGGGCCGCTCGCGGGTCTGCCCGTGCTGGTCAAGGACAACACCGACGTCGCGGGGATGCGAACGACCTTCGGCTCGCGGCTGTTCGCGGACGGGGCGCCTGCCGCGACGGACGGCGTCATCACGGCCCGTCTTCGCGCGGCGGGAGCGATCGTTGTGGGCAAGTCCAACCTGCCGGAGTTCGCGACCGAGGGCTTCACCTCGAACCTGGTGTTCGGTCCGACCGGCAACCCGTGGCGCCCGGACGCCTCGCCGGGTGGATCGAGCGGCGGATCGGCCGCCGCGCTCGCGGCCGGCATGGTGCCGATCGCGACGGCGACCGACGGAGGCGGCTCGGTGCGCATCCCGGCGGCATGGTGCGGACTCGTGGGCCTCAAGCCGACGAACGGAGTGATCGGGCGCTGGCCGGCACCGGATTGGATCGACCTGTCCACCGACGGCCCGATCGGAACGTCCGTGGCCGACGTTCGCCTGCTGCTCGACATGACGGCGGGTCCGGTTGCGGGCGACCCCTCCGCGTTGCCGGGTTCTCTGCCGCCCGCCCGCCCTCCCATCCGGAGTATCTTCGCGCTGGAGGGTACGGCCGATTGGGGACCGCTCCCGCCCGAGATCGCCGAACGGTTCGACCGTGCGCTCGGTCGTGTCCAGGACGTCTTCGGCCCGGCCGTTGAGATGCTCGATCCGCAGAAGCTCTTCAGCGCAGGAAACATCGACCTGGACTGGTTCACGATCGCGGGCCCGGAACACGCGCACCTCATCGGCCGCGACGTCATCGACGCGCGAGGCGGAGAGATGCATCCTTCGGCGCTGGCCTTCCTCGAAGGAGGCCTGGCCGTGTCGATCGAGGAGTACATGGCGGCGCGGCGACGGCGGTTCGCGTACGTGCGGGCGCTCGACCAGCTGCTCGGCGAGGACGGCATCCTCTGCTCGCCGGTAATGGCGGTCGATAGCTGCCCGGCCGACGGC
>JBBRTK010000226.1:0-3491 GCA_038244455.1 Actinomycetota bacterium | reverse complement strand
GGGTGACCGGCTTCTTCTTCGGCGCGAAGACGACGACCGCGACGACGGCCACGATGGCTGCCACTACGAGCGCCGTGCCGATCTTGCGATTGCGCTTCCGCGCAGCCATCCCTCGCTCGATCTCGAGGCGCTTCAGGCGCGCCTCCTCCTGACGCTGGGCCTTCGTGAGACGGGCGCCGTCGTTGCCGCCCTTCGATCCTTCGTTCGACAAGGTTGTGCCTCCGGGTGTGCCGCGGACGCTCGTGGATGTCCGCCGAGGGCGCCAGACTACCGAAAGAGGGCCCGCTTGGAGCCTTGCGCGTGCCCCTTGGGGTTCCTATGCTCGGGACGCCTTCCCCAGGGCGGCCGGCTGCGTGTTCGCCGGCCCGGCAGGAAGGGGGGGCGGATGGCGAAGACCGACGACAGCGTCCGGATCGGCGAAGCCGGACCGGGCGGCGGACTCGACGGCTTCTTCAAGATCACCGAACGCGGCTCAACCGTACGGATCGAGGTGATCGCGGGCGTAACCACCTGGCTCACGATGGCTTACATCCTCTTCGTGAACCCGGCGATACTCGGGCTGGGCGGCAAGGGACTTCCGTTCGGGCAGGTGCTCACGGTAACCGCGCTCGCCGCCGGGGTCATGACGATCCTGATGGGGGTCGTGGCGAACTACCCGTTCGCTCTGGCCGCCGGACTGGGGTTGAACGCCTTCGTGGTGTTCGGCTTGGTCCTGGGGCGGGGTTTGACGTTCCCGCAGGCCATGGGGGTCATCGTTGCCGAGGGGATCCTCATCACGATCCTCGTGCTCACGAACGTACGGGAGATGGTGCTGGATGCGATCCCGATAGACCTCAAGCGGGCCATCGGGATCGGCATCGGAGCGTTCATCGCGTTCATCGGCCTGGCCAACGCCGGCATCGTGCACGGGATCAGCCCCGAGGGCTCTCCTCCACCGCCGCCCGTTGGGCTCGGCACCCTCACGACCTGGCCGGTCGCGGTGTTCCTGTTCGGCCTGGTGGTCACCGGAGCGTTGGTCGCCCGGAAGACCAAGGGTGCCCTACTCATCGGCATCGTCGGTACGACCGTCCTGGCCACGGTCATCAACGAGATCAAGCACCTGGCCCTCTGGGGGAACGGGATCGCGGCGGTGCCGCACAAAGTTGTGGCCGCGCCGGACTTCTCCCTGGTCGGGAAGTTCTCGTTCGGGTTCATCTCCAAGCTCGGGATCTGGACCGCGCTCGCCACGGTCATCGCCGTGATGCTGTCGGACTTCTTCGACACGATGGGCACGGTCATCGGGATCGGTGGTGAGGCAAAGATGCTCGACAGTGAGGGCAAGTTGCCCGGGATCAAGAAGGTCCTGCTGATCGACTCGCTCGCGGCCATCGCCGGAGGAGTGACGTCATCCTCGTCGAACACCACCTTCATCGAGAGCGCCTCCGGCGTGTCAGAAGGCGGTCGAACCGGCCTCACGTCGGTCGTGGCCGGGGTCCTGTTCCTGGTGGCGATGTTCTTCTCTCCGATCGCGGGCATCATCCCGGCGGAAGCGACGGCGCCGGCCCTGGTCATCGTCGGGTACTTCATGATGACGCTCGCCAAGGACATCGAGTGGTCGGACGCGGGCATCGGGATCCCGGTCCTGCTCACGATGGTCATGATGCCGTTCACCTACTCCATCACGAACGGGGTCGGCGCGGGGTTCGTCAGTTACTCCGTCATCGCCCTGCTCCGCGGTAAGGGGCGCGACGTACACCCGCTCATGTGGATCGTCTCGGCGATCTTCGTGTGGTACTTCGTCCACGGAGCTATCTAAGCCCAGGTCAGGAAGTCATCGGGTTCGATCGGAGGGCGGGGCCGGGAGGCTCCGCCCTCCGGCATCGGGCCCGCCGCAACGGTCCCCAGCGCGAACCACTCGTCCCCGAGCCCCAGGGTCGCTCGCGTCTCTTCCTGGCAGAATAGGGTCGAGCTGATCCAGCTGCCGGCCATGTTCTGCGCGCTGAGCCCCAGCAGCAGGTTCTGGATAGCCGCCCCGCCCGAGAGCAGGAACATGTCGCGCTCGGCACCCCCGCGCTCGGCGTCCTCGTACGGATGCGCCCCGGCGAACCGAACGAACGGGACGATGAGGACCGGCGCGGCGCCCAGGACCACGTCGCTCCGGGCGATCCTTCGTTCGATCACGTCTTCCGGGGCGCGGTCTGCGCGCAGGTCCGCCCTCCACGCCGCGGCGATGGCCCGGAGCAGACGATGCTTCGCGGCCGCCGACTCCAGCACCACGAACCGCCACGGGCGGGTGTGGTGGGGGGCGGGGGCCGTGCACGCCGCCTCGACGGCGGCGATGATCGCCTCCCGCGGAACCCCGCCGTCACCGAACGAACGCACGGTTCGCCGGTCAGCGATCGCTTGGAGCGGGGAGGATCTGAACAGGTCCTCAGCCACTGGGCGCACCAGAGCGCGGGCCGGCGACTCCGGTGCGTCGGCGTGGCCGGCGAAACCGTGGATGAGTGCGGCCGGGATCCGGCCCGCCTTCGGCATCACCAACCCGCTCGCGGCCGCCAGTTCGTCGGCGAAGGCCACGATCGTCATATCCAGGGGCCGCCCGTTGTGGTCGGCGGTTCCGCGCAGGTCCACCACTGAGGGCAGGCCGGCGGCGCCGATCGCCACGTTGACCAGCCCGTTCCGCCACGGACGGCCGAACGTGTCGGTGATGATCACGCCGAGCGAAACGCCCAAACGCGCCCGAAGACCCTCGCGGAGGTGTTCTGCGCTCGCGTCCGGGTCCTCAGGGAGGAGCGCGATCATGCCGGCGTCCAGGTTCGACGCGTCGACTCCCGCGTTCGCGCAGACGAATCCGTGGGAAGTTTCGGCGATCACCAGATCTCCCCGGCGGGCGACCGTTCGTACGGTCTCCGACTCGATCCACCGGCCGCGGTCGGTGCCTGGCACCAGGCGCCCCTCCGCCTTCGAGACGATCTTCGATGTGACGGCGACCACATCCCCCGCTTCAGGCTCGAGTGGACGCAGCGCTTCCGCCAGCAGCTTCGCCAGATCGGCGCCCGGGATGATCTCGGGAAGCCCGGGGACGGGGGTGACCTCCACGACTAGTTCCCGGCGCTCAAGGTCGCCCGGGCGAGCGCCTCAGCAACGACGTCATCGCGCATCACCGTGTCGGTCACGACCACCGGGACGCCGAGTTCATCACCGATCGAGCGGGCGAGATCTCGGTCGGCCTCGTCGATGACCCAGGAGCCCAAGAGGTCGGCATAGGCCCGCGCGACCCCCGCGGCGCTCACCTCCATCCCGACGGCAGGCATGAGCTTGTCCGCCATACCTGCGAGCGGCGCCCCTCCCACGATCGGCGACACACCCGTGACCACGGCGCTCCTGGCCGCGACCGCCGCCCGGACGCCCGGAACCGCGAGGACCGGCCCCACGGACACGACGGGGTTCGAAGGGCAGATGACCACGACGTCGGCTTCCCGGATGGCATCGAGCACGCCGGGCGCCGGCCC